>NZ_JBSYGH010000009.1:0-45196 GCF_054121495.1 Salegentibacter haimaensis | reverse complement strand
AAAACCTTGCAGGAGGTCTGTACCCTCTTTAGAGGTTAAGGCCCTTCATTTAAAGGATCATCTATTCATAACCAAATCCACGAATAAGAAAATCAATATTCCCCCACTGGGGGTTAGGGGGCTTAGGGGCCAGGGGCTTACCAGTGAGACTTCCTGCAAGCACTCAAAGACCTTGTAGGTATTTAGAAAAAACAACCACCTCTTTTGGTTCAGGCCAATTTCAAACCTACAAGGTTAAAAAAAACCTTGCAGGAGGTCAGTTTTCCCTTTCGAAGGCTTAGGATTCTACATATCTTTGCTCAGGCCAATTCCAAATCTACAAGGTTTCAAAAACCATGCAGGAGGCCTGTATTCTCTTTAGAGGTTAAGGCCCTTCATTTAAAGGATCATCTATTCATAACCAAATCCACGAATAAGAAAATCAATATTCCCCCACTGGGGGTTAGGGGGCTTAGGGGCCAGGGGCTTACCAGTGAGACTTCCTGCAAGGTCTCAAAGACCTTGTAAGTATATAAAAAAATTTCCACCACCTCTTTTGGTTCAGGCCAATTCCAAACCTACAAGGTTAAAAAAAACCTTGCAGGAGGTCAATTTCCAAAATTCCCCCACTGGGGGCCAGGAGGCCTTCCTCCACTGGGGGTTTACCAGTGGAACTTCCTGCAAGGTCTCAAAGACCTTGTAGGTATATAGAAAAAACAAACACCTATTTTTGTCAGGCCAAAATCAAACTTACAAGGTTTAAAAAAAACCTTGCAGGAGTTCAGTTTCCAAAATTCCCCCACTGGGGGCTAGGGGGCCTTGGGAAACACCAGCGATAAAATCACATAACTCAAAATAATAAGCGGGATAGCTACAAACTTAAAAATCACGATCAACACCAAACAGAGTAATAAAAAGCCAATTCGCAGTTTATTTTCCTTCCAGGACCAATCGCTAACCTTCAGCGCAAAAAGCGGAATTTCAGCATTAAGCAAATAGCAACTTAAAAGCGTAAGACCAATCAAGAACCATTCATTCAAAAGAAATCCTGAGATAATGGAATCGGGTTGAAAAGTGAGAATTAAGGGCAAACTCAAAATAAGCAAAGCGTTGGCGGGAGTGGGTAGCCCGATGAACGAATCGGTTTGCCGATCGTCTATATTGAATTTGGCCAATCTGTAGGCCGAGGCCAGGGCAATAAACAATCCAATCAGGGCTAATGTGTTTAAATTCCAATCAAACCAGTCTCCTCCCATTCTCCATTCGGTCGAGACTTCACGGGTATTGGGCAGGGCTTTTCTAATCATCTGGTACATCACCACTCCGGGCACCACCCCGCTGGTTACGGCATCGGCCAGGGAATCTAATTGAAGCCCCAGCTCGCTTTTAACATCCAGAAGCCTGGCTGCAAGGCCGTCGAAAAAATCGAAGAAAATTCCTGCAGCAACAAATACCGCGGCGAAAATCAGGTTGCCCTGCACCGCATAAAGCAGCGCTATACAACCCGCAAGGAGATTCAATAAGGTAATAAGATTAGGTATATGTTTCTTGATTGGCATTAGCTTGATTTTTAATAATAAACGCGATTGTCGGGTAAAAATACTAAAAAAGCCTCCGGCCAAAACCAAAGCCACTTCCGAATTTTGCCAAAAAAACCGCCGGGTTTCCTATTTTTGAAAAGATTTAGCTCCTATGAAGAACCTCGTACTTGCAATTTCCAGCGGACTCCTCCTGGCATTCGCTTGGCCAACCTACGGATTTCCACTTCTAATATTTTTTGGCTTCGTACCCCTGCTCTTTGCTGAATTTCAGGTACGAAATTCAGCGGCAAAGTATATTAAATGGAAAGTCTTTGGTCTCTCCTACCTTAGCTTTTTTATATGGAATATAATCACCACCTACTGGATCTATTTTAGCACTGCCTTTGGCGGAGCTTTCGCGATTCTCGTGAATTCCCTGCTTATGGCTGGAGTTTTTATGCTGTATCACCTGGTGGCCAAAAGAACTGGATTTAGTGCAGCTTCGGCATTTTTGGTGAGCATCTGGATGGTTTTTGAAAAGATACACCTGGCCTGGGAATTTTCCTGGCCCTGGCTTAACCTGGGGAATGTTTTTTCTGAATTTCCTTCCTGGATCCAGTGGTATGAATATACCGGCACCTTTGGCGGCACGCTCTGGATTTGGCTTATCAATATCGCGATATTTAAATCGGTCTTACTTTACCGGGAATTTAGAGATAAGGCCATAATCTCGCGGGGTATTTTTAAAAGTCTGACCCTGTTGCTCATTCCGGCATTGATTTCATTTATTTTGCTAAATACTGCGGAAGCTTCCGAAGTAGAAATTGAAGTGGTAATACTTCAGCCCAATATCAATCCCTACACCGAAAAATATCATACCAGCGATAACAGAATTGGTGAACTTTTACTGGAGCTGGCTTCAGAAAAAACAGGTGACAGTACGAGACTCATCATCGCGCCTGAAACGGTTTTTGCCGATGGCACCCCCCTACCCGGATTCCAAAATTCGGAAGCTGCTTTTTTCGGAAGACAATTCAACAGAAACTATCCCAACGCATCCTTTCTCAGCGGAATTTCATTCTACGACCGCTTTAACGACCCTGGGAGAGTGCGGAAGCAGACCAACCAAATTGGGCCATACGACTGGTATGACGACTATAACTCGGCATTTTTTATGAATCCCGGTGAGCCGGTGCAGTTTTATCACAAATCAAAACTCGTAGTGGGTGTTGAAAATTTCCCGTATCGGGATATTTTAAAGCCGCTTTTAGGTGATATTATGATAGATCTTGGAGGTACGGTGGCAATGAAAACCACCCAGGCCGATCGCTCGGTCTTTCATCTTGACGATGAAATTGCTACCGCACCAATAATTTGCTATGAATCGGTTTATGGCGAATATGTGACTGGATATGTGAAAAATGGTGCAAATTTGCTAAGCATAATCACCAACGATGCCTGGTGGGACGATACCCAGGGCCATAAGCAACACCTTAGTTATGCGCGGCTTCGGGCTATAGAAACCAGGCGATCGGTAGTTCGCAGTGCCAATACAGGCATTTCGGCGGTAATAGATCCCACCGGAAAAATTCAGCACAGCCTGGGTTATGAAGAATTGGGCAGTATTAAAGCCAAAGTTGCTCTTAACCGGGGGGAAACCTTTTATGTGAAATACGGCGATTACCTGGCCCGCATAGCACAATTCCTCGCCCTATTCATCTTCCTCTTTGCCATGGTGAAATACAAACGCAAAAGACCAGGAGCCTAGGTTTGGAAGTTAGAAGTACGAAGTTAGAGGTTTGGTTGCGCGTTGCCAGTTCCTGCGGGAAATTCAAAATTTAAGATTCCAGGTCGGCAGGGGTTTGGGTTAACCAGGAAAACGAGAAACAGACTCCAAACCCAAAACAACAGACAACAGATAACCCACAACAGATAACAGACAACAGATAACCCACAACAGATAACAGCCAACCCAGAACAGAGAACAGACAACAGACAACCCAGAACCGAGAACCCACAACCCACAACAGACAACCAACCACAAACCCCAAACAACAAACTACAAACAACAACCCCATAATATTCAAAAAATTCTATCTTTAACCCGGTAACTAACCTGCTATGTCTGCACGTCCGTTGTTTCATTTCGAGATTTCCGAACGCAAGGTCCTGTTGCGGGTATTTGATATACTGGCGGTGTTGCTCTCCCTTAACCTGGTGAGTATCATTTTTCGCTTCGATTATTTCCGAATTACTTCTGAATACTGGCTCTGGACCCTGGTTTTCCTGGCATATTTCAATCTTTTTGCCAATGTGTTTGAAATGTACGATCTTCAAAAAGCCAGTAGATGGGAAAGCATTTTACAAAATTCCCTGCTCACCTCAGCCCTTACCGTGCTGTTTTTTATGCTTACCCCCTTTTTAACGCCAAGCCTGCCCGAAAACCGACTGCAAATTCTATTTTTCTTTTTGGCTATCGCAGTTCCCCTGCTTATTTGGCGGTTTATGTACATCAATCTCATCTCCACCCCCAGGTTTTACAAACGTGTGTTGGTGGTAGGGGATTCCTTCGATATTAACCTCATAGCCGGCTCCCTGCAAAAGGCCGATCCCAATTACGTGGTGGTAGGCTATGTGAATACCGATATCAAGGAAAAATCGGTTTTAGCCACAGAGGGTCTCAAACGCTTTGAAGTAGACGATCTTGCTGGCACCATTTCCAATTACCATATCAATGAAATTGTAGTTACCAGTGCTTATCGAAAAGGCCTAATGCTCACTCTTTATAATCAACTGAATGAACTTCTAAAACGCGGATTCCCCATTAGGGATTATACGCAGGTTTATGAAGAAATCACCCATCGCATCCCGGTGCAGCACGTAGACAAGGATTTCTACCGGTATTTCCCCTTTAGCCGAAGCAATCACAACAAGGCCTACCGCCTGTTTTTCAGAATTCTGGATGTGCTCGTTTCTTTAATCGGGCTCCTGTTTCTTGTTATAATACTGCCTTTGATTCTCCTCGGAAATCTCATCGGAAATCCCGGAAAACTCTTTTACCGACAGGAAAGAGTGGGAAAACACGGTAAAAATTTCCAAATCCTGAAATTGCGCAGTATGCCCGACAATGCTGAAGTCAACGGCCCGCAATACACTATAAAAAATGACACGCGCATTAGTCGCTTCGGAAAATTCTTAAGAAGAACCCGGCTGGATGAAATTCCGCAGTTTTACAATGTATTAAAGGGGGAAATGAGTCTTATAGGCCCCAGGCCCGAACGCCCTGTCTTTGTAGATCAACTTTCAGAATTAATTCCTTTTTACGACACCCGGCACATTATAAAACCCGGTCTCACCGGCTGGGCGCAGGTAATGGCCGATTATGGCGACTGCCACGACGACAGCCTCGAAAAACTGCAATACGACCTCTACTACATCAAACACCGAAATCTCTTTTTAGACCTCAACATTCTTCTCAAAACTTTAACCACGGTAATTTTCTTCCGGGGACAATAAAAGCTTTAAAAAATTCAAAGTTAAAAAATTCAAAGTTTAAGATTCAAAATTCAAGGAATTTTCTATCCTCACCTAACACATAACTCTTAACTAGTAACTTAACCAGAAAAAGCTCCTTCCCTTGTCAAGGAAAGGTGGCATTGCGAAGCAATGACGGAAGGGTTTGCCCTACAGAAGTTAAATACTATTGCTTAAAAATTAAAATTTAAATATTGATTTTACCGGGATTCTGTCTGGTTGAGAATAATGATAAAATTTCTATGTTATCATTAGCTTCGCGATAATAGAGGATATTGACTTTCGCGACTACAGCTCTTCTAACAAACTTATTTTTTTCGGAAATCTGGAAAAGTTTTGGTTTTTTTGGAGATCAATTCTATAATATGATCAAGTTGCCGGGAAAAATTTTTCAGCTCTTTTTCTGACCAGTTTTTTTCTAAATAATTAATTGTATCTGCTAATTCGGAAAGTGCGTGGTCTGTCCATCGTATTTTATAACCACTTTTCATATAATTTTCTCGCTTCAGAATGTGGTTTTAGCTTTCCGGCATCAGCATCATTAATTCCAAGTTCTATCGATTTTTGTTCTTCCAGGGAAATTTCTTCCCACCAATCCACTCTTTCCTTTTCACGTAACTTAATTATTTCTTTAATGATAGACTCATCATTAAGAGTAGATAGCCACTGAATAAGTTCTAATTTTCTATTTTGAAGATCGAAATCCATAGTATAAACACATTATATCAAAGTTAAATATACTTCATATTTTAGCCCAGAGAAAGTGTATAGATCGAAATTAACTGTTAAAAATTTAGCACGACACCCACCTAACCCTTACGTATTCATCAAAAGCTCCTCTCCTTTTTTCAAGGGGAGGTGGCCATAGGCCGGAGGGGTTTGCTTTTCAGGTGTTAAATACACTTGATTGAAAACTAATTATTCCTGAAAAATAATACCCAAAAAACAACTATGAATTCGGGTCAGAAAGAAACAAAACCCGGCCACATCCCCTCCCGATAACTATCGGGACTAAAGGCTGGTGGCCTGCAGAAGACCGAAGCCTAAATTTATAGACCACGGTTTCAACCGTGGTGATTAAATCAACACCTAACCCTTAACTCATAACTCATCCAAAAGATCAGCGTCATCTGCGTTCTATTCTAGATTAAACAAGTCTGAACCTACAGCAATCAAAAAACATTCGTGCATTCGAGGCAGAAAGAAACAAAACCCGGCCACTTCCCCTCCCGATAACTATCGGGACTAAAGGGTGGTGGCCTTCGGAAGACTGTATAAAATCTTATTTTACGAAAAAGAAACAGACATTCTTTGCGAAGAAAATGTCAGCCTGCTGTTTCACGCGGTTCCAAAAGCTATCGGGACTAAAGGGTGGTGGCCTGCAGAAGACCAAAGCCTAAATCTATAGACCACGGTTTCAACCCTGGTGATTAAATCAAAAAACATTCGTGAATTCGTGGCAGAAAACACTCCGAAAAAGTAAAAAATCCTTCCCACGACACTCACTCAGATGAGACCCCTCCTTTGTCGGGGGGACAAAACTGTATAAAACCGTATTTTACGAAAAAGAAACAGACATTCTTTGCGAAGAAAATGTCAGCCTGCTGTTTCACGCGGTTCCAAAAGCTATCGGGACTAAAGGGTGGTGGCCTGCAAAAGATCAAGGCCAAAAATTATAGCCCACGGTTTCAACCGTGGTGATTAATTCCAAAAACATTCGTGAATTCGATGCAAAAAACACTCAGAAAAAGCAAAAAATCCGTCCCACAACACTCACTCAGATGAGACCCCTCCTTTGTCGGGGTGACACCTGAAAAAGGCAACCTTATTCAGGCAAGGTCAAACCGAGAACCGACAACAGAGAACCGACAACAGGCTACAGAGAACCGAGAACCCACAACCGACAAACAACAAACAACAAACTACTTCAATAAATCCATCCACATCTCCTTAACAACAGCCCAGTCAAAAGCCTCTACCCGTTTCCGGGCATTCAGCGAGATTTGTTGTGCCAGGGACTGATTTTCCAACAGTCTTTTTATTGCTGTTAGAGCTGCATCAATATCACCCGGGTTCACCAACAAGGCTTCTTTTTGATCTTCCACCAGCCAGGGAATCCCTCCCGCATTGGTCGAAACCACCGGAAGACCCAAAGCCATCGCCTCAATTATACTCACCGGCGTATTGTCTATATTCGAGCTATTCAGAAAAATATCATATTCCCGGGAAAGCGCGATCCACTCCGGTTTTGAGAGTCGGCCGGGGAACCTTACCGGCATATTTTTCCGCTTTGCGTACTCCTTGCACTGCTGCAAGCTTCCGTCTTTATTGGGTCCTACCATACAAAGCTCTGCTTCCGGAAAATCTTTTAGCAAAATCTCCAGCACTTTAATGGCCATCATCGGATTGTATATCCCATCAAAAGCCCGTAACCAAAAGAGTTTCAGGCTTAAATCCTTCCGAAGACAAAAAGGATAATTTTCCAGCTCTATAGCGTTGGGAATATACTGCAGCTTCGGAATCCTTCGCTGATTTAAATTTTCAAACAAATAAAGCGAGGGAACTACATTTGTTTCAGCATTTCGCAGGAATTGGGAAGATACTTTCGGGTTATTCTCCAATCGTTCTACCAAATTTCCCCCGTGAAGAATGGGAATATAGGGCAGTTTCAGAACCCGGCATAATTTCCCTGCCACCACCGCATACCAGAAATTTGAGGTCGAATAGGTATCGATCAGGACCAGATCGGTTGAATTCCTTTGTCGAAAAATACTCCACAACATCTCAAACAGTCGCAAAGCCTTGTTTCGCCGTTTGGAAACCGCCCTTACCTGGAACCCAATTTCACTGAATTTTTTAGAGAGAAAATCGATCTGTGTAGGTGCCCCGCCACGGGCTTCAAGCATGTTTCCTATATACAGCAGTCTTTTCATTCCTGCAATAAGGCATTCCATTTCTCGCGCACCTGTTCCCAGTCGAATTTTTCAACTTTTTGTCGCGCCCGGCAGCAGATTTCCGAAGCAACTTCAGGTTTTTCAATTAAACGGGTAATTTCTGTAGCCATTCCCTCGGCATCCTTTTCCTTTACCAGAATACCATCATGTTGGTGTTCTATGAGTTTTGGCATTCCCCCCACTTTGGTAGAAACCACCGCAAGCCCCAGGCTCATCGCCTCTATAACGCTAATTGGAGTGTTATCTATGCTGGTGGTATTGATGAAAAAATCATAATTGCGCGCAAGCCTGGCCCAGGTTTTCTTTTTCAGCTTTCCGGGGAACTCCACGTTTAAATTATGTTTTTTGGCATAGGCCTTACAGCTTTTCATACTCCCGTCCTTATCGGGTCCCACCATACACATCGAAGCATCAGGATAAGTCTTTTTCAACTCCCGCAAAACTTCCAGCGCCATTAACGGATTATAACGCTTCTGAAATCTCCTCACCCACAACAATTTTGGCTGAAAATTCTCGCGCTTCTTAAACGGATAATTCTTCAGCTCTATCGAATTGGGAATGATTCGGGTATTTTCAAATCCTGCTTTTTGGAAGATCTCATATAAAAATTGCGAGGGAGCCACGTTGGCTTTGGCATTTCCGAACAGACTTTTGCTGAAGCTTTTTGAGCCTTCCAGCCGCTCGGGCAGGTTCCCCCCGTGCAGAATGGGGATATACTCCAGTCCTAAAAGCTTACAGGTTTTTCCTACCAGGTAGGCATAGTAGAAATTCATCGCTCCATAGGTATCGATCAGTACGATATCGGTACTTTTTCGGTGTTTTACGATAAGCCCAAGCATCTCCACCAGTCTTAGCGCCTTATTGTTTCGGGTCGAGGCAGTCTTCACCCTGTATCCCTCCTTTCGCAGCATCTTGCTGAAAAAGGAGATATAAGTGGCCGTAAAACTCTTAACCCGTAAGTCGTTTCCTATGTACAGGATGCTTTTTGTCATCTACTATATATAAAAGGGCCAGGCCATACACAAAGGCCGGCAAAGCTATTCGCATAGCCGAGTGGTTGATGGTTAAAAACCAAAATGCTAAGAACGCCAAAAAATAGTAATTGTTCTTAAACTTGGTCCAGAAAATTATGGGAACGGCGATAAGAATGAGTATAGCAAACAATCCCAGGATTCCGTGTTCAGACAGCAAACGGCTTATTTCGTTGTGTGAAGCAGTAGCTATTCCGGTCATTTCACTTCTAAGACCTTTTCCTTTACCAACCCCGATTCCAATTACAGGATTATGATAGAACCCCTGAAGTTCAGTAATAATTAGCTCTGTTCTACCGGTGGTAATATCATCTTTCAATTGACCCTGAGCGTCTTTTCCCGCATATCGGTTTACGATTAAACCTCCGGTTGCTATGCTGGTATATATCCACATGCTTACAAAAACCAATATAAAAACGACAAGCTTACGAAGTATATCCTTTTGCTGCTTCAGATCCTGTTTATAAAAATAAACTACTAGAAATCCTATGATGCAAATAACAGCCGTTAATACCCCTCCCCTGGAAAATGTGACTAATGCCCTGTAACTTATTAAGGCCAGCAATGCCAGATCTATTAAATTAATCAGTTTATGTTTAATCAGGAAAAGACGTGTAAATAATATGATCATTCCCATCCCCATTACCGTAGAAATCTGATTAGGACCATAGCCGCCCGATGCCGCATAATTTGAATTGGTACCCGTACGCATTAGACTCTCGCCTATACTGGGTGTATACAAATACAAATAGATCATATTGGCTATTAATGGCAGCAGCAGCATTAATAAAACATAATTGAATTGCGTCTTGGTAATTTTTTTATAATAGCAATATAAAGCCGATACTCCAAGGGTTACAGGGCCACTAAGATTGAAAGCAATTGCTTTTCTAAATTCAACCTCATAATCCAGGGTAAATGAGGCCACAATAACTCCGGGGAATAAAATTAGCAGATAAATCCAGAAAGAGACAGTTTTACTTGAGGTCCCCTTATAAAACATCCCTATGAGCAGAAATAAAATGACCGAATATTTTCCGGTCTCATAGAAAGCCATCGATCCGGTCATTCGGTATAAAACTTCAGCCCCGGCAATATATGCCGCAGCCATTAAGGCTTCATTATTCTTATTGTCTTTTAAGATGATATAAAATATCCAGAACCCCAGTGTCCCAAAGAGTAAAAACTGTCCTGCCGGGCGATAGGCATAAATAATTACTGCCAGCAGTAAATGCAGCAATAACAACCTAACATAATTTATGTGATCCAGAGTTTTTATGAGTATTCGAATTAATTCAGGTTATTCTGCTATAAGTAAATTTATTTCAAAAAATATACACCAGAAAATGGCTGATGTTCTAATGTAGTGCTCTCCTTATAATTATTTTTTAACTTAAAACTCGAGTGAAATTAAAGCATTTTATAGAATGCCACTAAATCCTTTAGATATTTTGACTCTCCATAATTTTCAATCGTTCGTTTCTTGAGTTGACACCCCAGGAATGCTCTAAGCTCATCATTCCGAATAAATTTTAAAATTGCCAGGCTCAGTGCTTCCGAATCTCCGGCAGCAACTATAATACCTTCATCACCAATCACCTTAGCACAATCTCCTACTTTGGTGCAAACCACGGGCAGGCCTACCAGGCCGTACTCTAAAAGGGCAAGCGGCAAACCTTCCGACCGGGAACTCAAAACCCCTATATCGGCCTGCTCTAATAAACCTGTTACCCCGCTTATGCTTCCATAATAAAAAATGCGTTCCCCAACCTCTGAATTTTTTATTCTTTCCAATATGCTGGAAGAATATTCAGTCTTGGGGTCCTGACCTACCAGGTGCAAACTTACATTATCAACTTCCTGGCATACCAATTCAAAAGTCAAAAGTAAATTCAAATGATCTTTCTGCGGTCTTAGGTTTGCTACGCATATAATCTTAAAATCGCCCGGATTCCCCTTCAATTTTATAGGCGAACTCTCTTTAGTAGCCACTACAAAATTATTTAATTGGATTACTCGTTCCATCTTCAACGACTCCCGGGCCCAGCTCGCCAGTTTCGAATTTACAGCAATCACCCCATCGAAAAACCTGGCCAGGGCCTTTAGCAAAAAAACTCTCCTTTGCTCCAGCCGCTCACTTTCCCCGTAATGATCCTGCCATACCAGCTTCAAATTCAATCCCGAAACTTTCAAAAGCACCCCCCAGAACCAGGAAGTGCCGTGTGCCTGCAACAGGTTAATCCTTTCCCGCTTAATAAATTCTCTAAGCCTTAAAAATGCCTTCAAATCGGCACTATGCATTTTCCTCGCAAAGAAATAGCCCACTTCCTCATTCAACTCCTGTTTCAAAAGCCCTTCCTTTCGCGTACAACATAAAAATGAAGCCTCCACTTCCCCCACCAAAGCATTGGCAATATTCACCGCCATCCGCTCTGCCCCGCCGGGGTTTGAACTATCAACTAGTTGTATTATTCTTAGTTTTTTCTGTGTTTTTTTGATCACATTTACCTCTTAATATTGTTTCCCGTTTAACGTTCAAAGTGTTGATGTGTTCTAAGAAACCTTAAACATTGAACGTTGAACATTGAACGTTGAACGTTGAACATTGAACCCTGAACGTTAAACATAGAACCTTGAAAATTTATTTCTTAAACTTCGAACCTTTAAATTCCGATCGGTTCAGAAATGAAATAAAAGCTGTAATCTTCGCGATTTCCTTTTCACATTTTTCAGAAAGTTGTTTAAACTGTTCTTCAGAAATTAAATTTTTATCTTTTGCCCTATATAATTGGGACTTAAGTTCAGCACACGAGCCACGTGAAAAACCCAAAAAATTACGGAACTCAAGGTTACCTCCTCGTCCGAATCCTTCCGCGATATTATCCATAATAGAACCCGAGCTGCTATCCATCTGATCTCTTAATTTATATCTTTTTCCCAGAGACGTATTTATAAATAACTCCTCTACGTGCATACAAATTTCCCTACCTAACTGCCAAACCTCCAAATCCTCAAAATGTTCAACCTTTGCCATAATTATCTAATTTTCAAATTCTAAACTGAAAATAGACAATTAAACCTTAATTTGAAACAAACGTTAAACATAGAACTTTGAACATTGAACGTTGAACCTTGAACCCTGAACATTGAACGTTGAACATCGAACATTGAACGCTAATTTTTAAACCAATTTCCTAATTGAATTTTCAAACTTTTCAAGAGTATATGACTGACTCCACTCCTGCGCCTCAAAAGACATTTTCCTATACTCCTCCGGATTTTCAATTAATGCCAGAACTTTCTCCCCAATGTCAGTAAATCTTTGAACCTTAAACTTTGAACCTTGAACATTAAACGTTGAACCTTGAATCTTAAATTTTGAATTCTGAACCATAAACCTGGGATCAGGCACTAATATTCCTCTAAGCCCTAATCTAGTCATTACAGTTCCCCCTTCGGGGGCGGAGGGGGCTTTTAGCATCCATGGCAAACAAGAAACTGAAGAAGTAACAGGAACACACCCAAACCACATCGCCTCGGCAATAGCTTTTGGCCAACCTTCGCTTCGCGATAACAAGACAGAAAAATGAGCCTTCCGGTAAGCTTCTTTCAAATCTTCTAGTCTCACTCTGCCATGGAACCTGATAAACTCCTGCAGCCGATTTTCCTGAACCAGTTTTTTAAGCGAACCTTCCAGCTTACCATCTCCATAAATATCCAACCTGCAATCGAGTTCCCTGGCCCGTAAGGAGGCAATAAGTTCTATGGCTTCAGCTAATCCCTTGCCTTCTACCAGGTTCCCGGTGTAGATAAATCTATAGGGCGTTTTGAATTCTTTACTTACCTGCTCCCTATCATTTTCAGAAAAACTGGCTGTAAAAAAAGGAACTATATTCCTGCTTTGCCCCGGCCATTCCCCATAGACAAGCACTTTTATATTCCGACTTAAAAATGTATTGCTTAAAATCCATTTTTGCAATCTATAGCTCCACGGCTGACTGGCTTTCGGGTCCCAGTTCCCGGCATACTTCACCGTCTTTTTTTTCTTCGGAAAGAATACCTGCGCAATAACGGCCAAAAGCCCCACATTCCCCGGGCATCTCAAATGCAAATGATCACATTTATTAATCTCAATTAATAAGCGAGCAAAAATTAAAGGCAGTTTTAAAAGGTTAATAGATAAATCTTTTAGGCTTTTAAATTTTATAAAAGGTAGACCTACCAATTTAAAATCCTGTCTATTGAAAGGTTTTGTACTTAAGGGATAAGGATAGTTACAGGGAGCAATTATACAAATATCCATTTTTCTTTTAAACCAAATATCCATTTCTCGAACGAAGGGGGGATATGCAGACTTTTGAGAATTCTCTAGTAAAATTGGCGCCCCAGATATTACTAAAAATTTCATTATATATAAGAATTGTTACTAATACTTGAAATTACTTCAGCTGGCACACCCATAACTGTTTTATTCGAGGGAATTGATCTGGTAACTAAGGAATTGGAGGCTATAACTACGTGATCTCCTATAAAAATATTTCCAGCTACCACAACATTGACTCCTATATATACATTATTTCCAATTACTGGCACACCTCTTTTCGAACCTTTACCACTTATTCCAATAGTTACCCCTTGTGAGATATTACAGTTCTCACCAATCTTAGCTTTTGGATTGATTATAACTCCTCCAAAATGCCCTATATAGCAAAAATCACCGATTTCCGCTGAATATGGTAATGAAATTCCTGTAATTATTTCCATTGATTTCTGAAAAATTAAACCGACAAATAGTAAAGGCGTTTTTATGAAATTAGGAAACCTACTACTGAAAATCGAATTATTAATCCTATATACCAATAAAGCCCATAAACCTTGTTGAGTAAGAAAAAGAATTAGTTTAGAATTATCGCTATACCTATGATACTTCTCTAAGTCTGTTCTATATCTTTTCAGCATAAAATTTAAGATTATTAATTCTTGAAGTAATTGTAAAGATCTATTAGATTGAATTTTATTGTCCTTTTATACTGAAAGCTTTTTTCACCAGAAACATTCCTGTCTCCATCATAAACCATATAATAATCCTCTCCAATATCCTGTATATCCAAATGATGCATCCCGCGATTAAACCATTTTATATGCTGTTGCGGACCTAAATACATATGCTCAGCTTTAACAAGCTCCAGGTATCCCTCTTCATTCTTCAGTTGGTAAAGAGAAATTCCTGTACCATAACCCTTACTTCGGTTTTGTAATGGAAGATACCAATTCTCACCCTCCTTAAAAAACCTTCCCCCCGGTCTGGACTCATTCCCCCATCTTTGTTTATAATTTTCTGCTTCCTTCCAGGAACCTCTTAAAGAATCGCTTACAAACATATATTGTTTTAAATCGTCATCTACCGCTACGATTAAATTGAGATCATCGCTTAACAATATACTAGGGTCTTTTAAGTGCCTGTCCTTAATCAAGGTGTCGCTAATCTGCCAGTCGAACGGAAAATTTTTCGCCTTATAAAGCAACACATTATTCGAACCCGCGGTTTCGGGGAGCATAAAATACTCGTTCTTATGTTTAAAAACCTGCGGATATGACAAGTGGAAATCTTCGTCCAGCACTATTCCGCCATATTCATAGCTCAGCCCGTCCTCCGACCTAAATACAGCTATATCGGCATTTCCTTTTCCTTTAATTTCTGTGAAGATATAATAAGCGCTGCTATCCTTTAGAAAAAAAGGATCAGCTATATAATCGATCTCCTCGGGCAGTAAAGAATCAATTTCAGAATAACTTATAATATTATCAATACTAAGTTTTGGTTTTGGAAAAACCTCCGGACTAAAAGTAAAACCTACAGACCAATTGCCCACACTGTGAGTAAAGAACGGATATCTGTAGTTGAAAATCATCAGAATTACTATTCCCAATATACCAAACAGAAGTAAAATCTTTAAAATTCGCTTCATTTTGTAGTAACTTTTGGTCTATTCCATAACAAACTCCACCAACCGGTCAACCTTCCCAGACTTTCTGTAAAGGCTTCTTTTCTGGCATTTCCACTTATACTGTTTCCAAACCTGATCAAAGTTAATAACAAAGCGGTACTATGCCATTTCAACCTTGCTTTCCTGCGCGGATTAGGATATTTAATACGCCATACATACCAGCCATTTCTTACCACCATCTTTCCATAACGATACTTATTTGGTCTGCCGTTCTCTTCATGATAATGATATAGTTGTGCCGCGGTATTTACATACAACTGCCCCAATCCTGATGCCCGTAAACAAAAATCCATATCCTCATAGAGTCCGTAACCCTCAAAATATTCTGAAAACCCAATTTTATTGAAAATCTCTTTTCTGTAAGAAGCTACACCTCCCATAAAAAATTCAACGGGATAAGTTTTTCCGCTTGGAGGTAAAAATCCGGTTGAAAACCCATTCCCTTCTTCAGGCATATAACCCGGGGGCACTTCACTCAACAGATTAAGTTTTTTGCGTAATACATTTCTGCTCCCCAGTTTTCTTTTCCAGCCATCAAATTCAAACTCATCAAAGCCTGTAAAACTCCCCTCTGTATTTTCCCATTTTACCTCATCAAGTATATATCCCCCTACTCCAATCGTATCAGGAAAATCATTATAGGTTTGCAGCAAATTCTTAAAATAATCTTCGGTAAGTACTATATCATCGTCGAGAAAACAAACAACTTCAGCAGAAGCCTGTACCCGATTTATTCCGTAATTCCTTTGCCTGGTAAGACCCCGGTCCTTTTCTTCCACCCTGAAATAGCTGAGATTCTTAAATTGATGCTCTTTTAAAACCATCTCAGTATCAGAATCCGTAGAACCATCAACAATTATAATTTCGTCAGGGTAAATCGACTGTTTTCCAACCGATTTCAAAAGTTTTAATAAAGCATCGGGACGTTGATAAGTACAGACTATTAGCGTGAAATTCATAAATTTTAACTGAATCGTTCCCCCCGGCTCTTAAGTTTTTCCGCATATAACAATGCCTTATTGAACTGTTGGATTTTATACGGAAGCTTAAATAATTTTATCGGAAGTTTTTTTAAGTCTTTGGTTAAATATAAGAACAAGTAGCGATATTTATACTCCTTAACCTGCGTTGGCTTAAAATGTTTTAGGATGCCATAAACAATAGTTGGACTAGGTACGGGTTTAATTTTTCCCACCGGCTGGTCCAATTCCCAGGCCTGTTTCTTACGCTTCTTCCCTAATACCGAGGCCTGCAACCCCCATACTCGATAACCCCCAGAGGGGGGCTTTAAGTGTAAATTGATTGAATACGGATTATACATTAAAATATTGCCGTTCTTGATTAACCTATATCCAAAGTCTGAGTCCTCTCCATATCCTCCGTCAAAATTCACATCATTCCCTATTAATTCTTCTACCTTTCCACGCTTAACACACGAATTGGCATTATTAAAACCTTGTGCTGCTCCACTTTTCCTGGCTTTCTCTCCCTGCTCTTGTATCAGTATTTTAAGGTCCTCAAGATCTTGCTTATAATGCTGCGCCTGGATATCAAGGCCGGTACAGGCATCAACTCCATAGGTTTGCAAAAATCTTATGTGATTTTCGACGAAATCTGGTAAGATTCGGGTATCATCATCGGCGAAAATTATATAATCGGAAGTGCATAGCCTAATCGCTTCATTTCTGGCTCGGCAACTTCCTTTGCTTTGCTGCCATCGAACTATTAATTCAAATGGATAATCTTCGTCTATATAAATGTCTGTACGCCGTTCTTTTTCAGGAGTGGCATCAATAATGATCACCTTGTTAGGAAGTAGGCTCTGATTCTTATAATCCTTTAATAATTGTAAGGTATATTCCTGCCTCGACATCGTAGGAATAATCACATCTACTCCCTGCTCTCCGTTGAAATCTCCAAGGGGGCGTGCAGGTAGAGTTTTAAAAGCTTCAAATTTGGTTACTTTAGCCTGATTAAAAGCTTTAATATTCTCAAGCAAAGTATTTGGAATCTGGCGAGCAAACAAATATAAACTATGCCGGGCCTTAAAATTCTTCCTGTAGAATCTATAAATATCTATTTTCGGAATTTGGACGGTTTCGGCCTCTCTTTGAAATAAACCCTTAACATACATAGGAGTACCTCCCCCAAATCTCAACATACGATATCCCATATCCAGGCCACTCATTGCGATACTATCAAAGCTTTCGTCAAAACCCTTAAAGAAATCCCATACCCTTTTTCTAATCACAAAAGCATTGGGATTAATCCTCCAGTTTACCGACTCCTCCAGTTCCGGCAAATCATTAAGATACCACCAGAATACTGCGGTTTGATATACCAGTTCAGGAAAAATATTTAGATACCCCTGGTCTAAACTACTATGCCATAAATCCCCGGGACCCTTTACAAGGTTTTCCAAAAGGCTTGTATCTGGATTTCCAGTATATAAAAGCACTTCGCCATTTGTAGTAGTATAATTCTTTAATTCCATATTAAAATTGGAAATTTCATTCGATCTACTCAGATACATACATTAAGCACCCAGCAATTTTTTATAATATTCAATATTCTTTTCTACCACCACCTCTGTTGAAAAATTTGAAAATATCCTTAGTCGGGCTTTATTTCCCATTTCCTCAGCAATTCGAGGATTATTTAATAAGGCAACTATTTTCCCGGCATAAGCCTGGTGATCCTTCGGGTCTACCGTGTATCCCGTTTCTCCATCAATCATAACTTCTTTAGCCCAACCGATATTGGAGGTAACTAAAGCTTTCTCCATCGCCATAGCCTCCAGCCAGGTCATCGGCAGAGCTTCTGCAAAACTTGGCAACACCACCACTGCAGCTCTGCCTATATGCTCCCCAATCTCTGCATAACTTACCTCAGGTATATACACGACCTGCCCTGCAGCCTGGGGACTCAAATTTTCCTTAAACAACTCCAGTGTCGATCTCTGCTCAAATATATCCTGCACATCTTTCCCTATTAAATATAATTCAGCTTGCGGCACTTCCTTGATTACCTGATTAAAAATTTTCGCCAACTCTAACACCCCCTTCTTCCGTATCAGGCTTCCATAATATAAAATTCTATTAGGAACCACCTCTTCCTCCCTGGTCGAAAACCGGTTTACATCAATACTGTTGGGGATTATCTTTATAGGCTTTTCCAGACTAAAAATTTCCCGGGTTTTATCAGCCGTAAACCTGCTCACCGAAATCAACCCATCTGCCCCTTTCAACGCCATTCTTTCGAAAAAATGGTTCTTCCATTTTTGTTTTCGCCCATCCAATGCACAGAAGTAAGCATCAGAACCATTCATTCGTATAATCAGCGGACACGAAAATTCCATTAATGCAGAAATCCCGGTCCAGTCCGGCGCTTCGATCAGATCAATTTTTTCTGCTGCTATATAGCCATTGACATATCGCTGAAGAAATTTTCGGTAATAATACCAGGCTAAAAATTTATATTCCTTCTGTTTGATAAAATGAAATCTAATTCCGCCTTCTTCCTCTCTTAAATCCTGTTTTTGGCCATAAACAAAAACACTTACCATTACATTTTTCTCTACCAACGATATGGCCAGATTTTTAATACTGGTTCCCAGGCCTCCAGATGAAGTAGATTGTGGATGCGGATATTCAGGTGTGATAAACCCTATATGCATGGCAGTAATTTTAAGTGGGCTTCAACCATTTGTTCCAGTGAGAATTCTTGTTCTATCTTACTGCTAACATCATTTTCTATCCTTAATTCTCTAAGTAGCACCTTTTCTAATATTCTCCTTAATCCTTCAATATCGCCGGCCTGGAAGATAAATCCATTTTCACCCGGTGATATCACTTCTCTGTTCCCCCCCACCTGAGTAGTTATCACAGGAACATTAGCAGAAAGACTCTCAAGAATAGATAGACTAAAACACTCCATATAGGTGGGTTGCAGAAGAAATGAATACCTCCGTAACAGATCAGGTAATTTTGAAGAACTACCTTTAAAATTGATATGCCGTTCTAAATTATAATTTCTAACCTTCGCCTTTAATTCTCCTTCCATTGGTCCCTCCCCATATATATCTATAGAAAGTTTATTCTTTAGATCATCTGCAAGTAATTGAACGGCTTCTATTAGATCCTGTAAGCCTTTCGACTCCCTCAAATGTGAAGCAACAATAAATTTCCCAAAGTTTTCTTCACTTCGTTTTAAATAAACTCCGGTGTCAATTCCATTGTACACAACCTTTGTTTTGTTTCTCAGCTTACTACCATAATCCTGAAAAATACAATCTGCTGTATATTGGGATACTCCAACGAAACAGTCTATATACCTGGAATAGAAAACTCCCTTTAGCTTATTTTTTAGACGCTTTTTTAACGGAAAACCTTTTAGCGGCCGTGGGTTATGGTCTACCGCTATAATATAAGGTTTACTATTATTTTTCACCTGCTTATAAAACGAAGTACATAACTCCACAAAATGAGTTACTACAACATCGTATTTCTTAGAATTAATTTCCGCTAGAAATAATTCCCCGGCTGTTTTATCTCCCGCACTTACGACATTCATGTTATCATAAAAACTATGAGCTTCACAGTTGCTAAAATACCAGGTAACCTCTAAGCCTAAACTTTTACAGGCCAAATCGTAAGCCACAAAAAAACGATCCATCCCCCCTATTCTATTCGGGTTAAGACTATAGTGACAAACTACTGCTATAGATCTATTATTTTTAATTTTTACTGAAATCTTTTAAGGTTTGACTTATTCGTTCTCCGGTTCCCTGGAGCTCAGCGCCTATCTGTAATTTTAATAGTTTTCTTTGATTATCCAGACGAGAAAGCGGATTTTCCAAACTGAAATTAATTTCCTTGATTAACTCCTCCCTGTTTTTAGCAACTGCCACTGCTCCACTTTCAACTACCCGGTTATAATGAGCAAACTTTAAAAACCGCTGATCATCATAAAGAGCATTTTCCTTATTCCCGAAAACAGGATTTATAACCGGCTTATCAAAAACCATAAAATCCAGGCTCATGGTTGAACACATATTTATTCCTATATCAGAATATTCAAGAAGCATTCTCAAATCTATCGAATCCTCTCGGGTAGGCACCCTCTGAGACCATAGTTCGCTGTGAACCTCTCTGGCTTGCTTCCATTTAGGAAAATTCCAGATTATAAATTCAAATTCCTCTTTTATTTTTTTAAAACGATCTGGTTCTTCTGCAGGTGATGTGCGTACAATAAAATTTACTGGTTCTCTTAATTTCCCATCAATTATTGCCTCTGCTATAGTTCGAATATAAATTTCATCATTAGCACTGGTGGAAACATCCCCGCAGCTAAAACAAATAGTTTTTAAATTGTAGTTTAATTCAAATCTCTCAAAAAAACTTACTTTTTTAGAAGAATATTCTGGCAACCTGTAAAATTCAAACTGAGGTGTTCCTACTACATTAATTTGATTGGCCTTTATCCTGGTATAAAACTCCTGCAATTCAGCCTTCATCAAATCGCTCCAAACCAAATAAAAATCAAAATCACCAGCCATTCTGCCTTTAGAAGCCAGATTATCCCAGCTAAAAATAAAACTGCTGGTCATAATATTATTTTCTTTTGCAGCTAATAATAGCGGAGCAATATAGGGAGGCCTTTGATGGGTAAAGAATAAAAGATCAGGTTTATGAAACCCCAGCAATTCTGAAGCTTGCTTTTTTAAACTCGTTTGCGAAAGCGACTTTAGCTGTAGGCGATAATAAAAGTCAATCTGAGATTCAGAATTAAAAACTTGTGCAATCCTGTAAATTATTCTGGTAAGCTTTCCACGCCTTGTTTTAGCAGTCGAAGCATTAAGCGCCAGGTTATCCTGAAAGCCAAAATTATTGGTCTCATTACGCTTTAAATGCGCAACCTCCTTTAATTTTCTAAAAAACCAGGTGCTTCCCGGTTCCCGGTATTCTACCAGCTCTTCGATTATTACTAAATCATCATCCAAATAGTCCCGAAAAACATCCCCGGGCAGTGCAGAAAATATTATCGTTCTATCAAATTCTCGTTTTAAATGCCGCAAAAAGCCACTTAAAATAAAATTCCGAAAACCTACCCCATCAGTAATTACAAGGCCTAATGTCTTTGCCATTTCTCTACTTGCCAATTTAATCGCTATGTGGATTAGTTAAGTCTCTAAATTGTTTTTGATGGTCTATATTCCAAAACTCCTCAGTTTTTATTGATTCCAGAAACTGTAGTGTGCTATCGCCAGTTCCAAAAATTTTATTTGAAATATCTGGTCGCTTCATTTGCCTCACCCTGGAAAGCGAAGATAATATCTTTGAATATTCAAAATTCACATTAATTATATCCGGATTTTCACACCTATTCCTCTGCCTTGATCCTATATTAATTACAGGAACTCCATAATAGGGAGCTTCACGTATTCCGGCACTGCTATTTCCAATAATAAATTTTGAATTTTTTAATAAGGTGAGAAAATATTCAAATCTTAAAGATGGTATCAGCCTGATTTTTTCAAGATCTTTTAACCTATTATATGCTTTTAAAATCCTGGAACTACCAAGGTCATTGTTGGGGTATATTACAACATAAGGGTAATTATCCTCAATGATAGTTTTCACCAAAATGTTAACCTGCTCTTCTATTTTCTCAAATTCGGTCGTAACCGGATGAAATAATAATATTCCATATTCTTCGAAAGGAATTTCATAATACTTGAGTACACTTTGAATATCAGGTAAGTTATCTGAGAACATAATATCAACATCTGGCGATCCAATTTCGAAAATTGAAGAGTCCATCTCACCCATTTGTTTCAGGCGTTGCGCCGCTGCTGCATTTGAAACAAAGTGAATATGGCTAAGTTTGGATACGCTATGTCTTATAAGCTCATCAACCGTCCCCGATAATTCACCCCCCTCAATATGTGCTACCAGAATATTATTTAAAGAACCAACTATTGCCCCTGCCAATGTTTCCACCCTGTCTCCATGAACCACGATTAAATCGGGATTTATTTCTTGAACATACACCGACAAACCTTCAATGGTTTTTGCCAGGCTCAAATCCATAGTTGTCTCGTGAGTAAAGTTTTGAAAAGTATGAATATTAGAAAACTTACATCGCTCAACCTCCAGAAGGGTCAAACCGTAATCATATTGCATATGCATTCCTGTAACAAATACAAATGCTGATAAGTCTTCATCATTCTCTACAGCCTGAATAAGAGATTTAATCTTCCCAAAATCGGCCCGGGTCCCGGTCAAAAAAAGTATTTTCTTATCCATGTATCATTAAAGTCGTGAATTTACAAAATCCTCTCCCATCACCAAACCTCTAATTCTAACTCACACTTCTACAAATAGAGTTTTAAGAAATACCCCGTCAGGCTAAGCTTGTCGAAGCCTTGTCTAAAGGAACTACTTCTCGCATCCCAATCGTCAGGCTGAGCTTGTCGAAGCCCTGTTTGGAAAAAACTGCCCTTCGTACCCACCCCGTCAGGCTGAGCCTGTCGAAGCCTTACTAGTCGAAACCCCCACCTCAGGCTGAGCTTGTCGAAGCCAGGTTTGAAGAAGACCGCTCATCGCCCCCACGTCAGGCTGAGCTTGTCGAAGCCCCACTGTCAGACTGAACTTGTCTAAGACCTCAACGTCAGGCTGAGCTTGTCGAAGCCAGGTTTTAGAAGTCCGAATAACTCAAATCAATCCTCATTGTCCGTAATCCCCTTTGCTACCCCGTCCTTCCCATACTCGGTATAATTCCTCGAATACTTCACCAGTTTTTCCCAATCCTGTTCAATCAAAGCAAGCTTTTTCCTTCGGCTCCAGCCTTTAATTTGTTTTTCCACAAGAAAAGCTGAAAAAGAGTCATCAAATTCCTCAACCCACTTTAAAATAACCGGCCTTCGTTTAAAAGTATAAGACTTAGGGTGTAAACCTGCATTATGTTCATCAAGTCTTTGCCACAGTTTGGAAGTGACCCCCGTATAATAAGAACCATCTTTACATTCCAGTATATACACAAAAAACTTTTTCATTATACCAAAAATAATAAATATACCCCCGTCAGGCTGAGCCCGTCGAAGCCTAGCCCGTCAAAACCTAGCTCGTCGAAGCCCCCACCGTCAGGCTGAGCTTGTCGAAGCCTGGTTTGATGCAGCCCGCCCTGTCGAAACCCTCACGTCAGGCTGACCCTGTCGAAGCCTAGCTTGTCGAAGCCCCCACCGTCAGGCTGAGCCTGTCGAAGCCTAGTCTATTATGAAAAACACCTGTAGAGTACTACTCTGCCATACTCACCAACAAACCCACGATTTCAAACCTACTTCTCAACTACTAACCCACACTTCGACAAGCTCAGTGTGACGAAGTATTGCGAAAAACCTTGTGATAACGTCAGGCTGAGCTTGTCGAAGCCCCACCGTCAGGCTGAGCCCGTCAAAGCCCTGTTTGAAGAAGACCGCTCATCGCCCTCCCGTCAGGCTGAGCCCGTCGAAGCCCTTTTTGGGAAAAACCGCCCTTCGTTCCCACCCCGTCAGGCTGAGCTTGTCGAAGCCTAGCCTTTTGTGCAAAACACCTGTAGAGTACTACTCTGCTATACTCACCAACACACCCACGATTTCAAACCTACTTCTCAACTACTAACTCACACTTCGACAAGCTCAGTGTGACGAAGTATTGCGAAAAACCTTGTGATAACGTCAGGCTGAGCCTGTCGAAGCCTAGCCTGTCGAAGCCTAACCTGTCGAAGTCCCTTCAAAACCCTCCACATCATCCCTTTTCAACTGCACATCCACCTTAATATCCCTCGCAGCCCTTTTACCCAGTATAGCATTAAACTCCACGGCCGGAATTCCTCCCTTACCAGGCCGTTTAACCCATAAGTTCTCTTCGCTTAAAACTTCCCCCGCCTTAATGGGTTTTATACTACAAACACTCGCAAAAGCAAAGTCTATAGTCACCTGCTCTTCACTGGCCGCTACCTTCTCACCTCCGCGCATAAGGGCCATTTCAGCACTGTTTTTAATCAATGCCGCACAGGTTTCTTCATCCATAGAACAATTAATATCAGGCCCTTGTCTATTCATATGATCGGTAAAATGGCGCTCAAGTATAGACGCTCCCAAAGCCACTGCTCCAAGGCAGGCGTTATTGTTTAAAGTGTGATCAGAGAGACCAATAACCTTATCGGGAAAACTCTCTTTTAATTGTTGAAAAGCACCAAAACGGACTAAATGTGGCGGAGTCGGATAAAGATTTGTAGTATGTAATAAGGCTAGTGGCACATTATAGGTATCAAAAATCTGAACGGCTTTTTTAATACTACCTATAGAGTTCATTCCGGTACTCAAAATAACCGGTCTGCCAAATTTGGCTATATGTTCCAGTAAAGGATAATTATTACACTCCCCGCTTCCTATCTTGTATGCCGGAACATCAAAGCCCTGTAACCTGTTTGCAGCTGCACGTGAAAATGGCGTCGATATAAAAATCATCCCATTAGCTTTCACATATTGAATTAACTCATATTCATCCTCCTCACTTAAAGCACAGGCTTCCATAATATCATAGATTGAAATCTCGGCATTTCCGGGTATTACCTGCTTTGCCTCGCTGCTCATTTCATCGGCGACAATATGTGTTTGATGTTTAATAACCTCAACCCCGGCACGCTTTGCAGCATCTACCATTTCTTTGGCTACTTTTAATGAACCCCCATGATTGATCCCTATTTCGGCAATCACTAATGGTTGGTGATCCAAACCGATTTTCCTACCTGCTATTTCTATAACCGGGTTCATTTTCTGCAATTTTTAAAAAAGTTCATCTTTATATTTAGCAAGCAGGAATTCTGCATATTCTAAATCTTCATAGGTATCAATATCTGTCCTGGCAACTGGATGATTTTCGATTAAAGCAAAATTATGTTTGCCCAGGCTTTCCCCTTTTTGTAACAATTCTTTTTTAAATATATAGAGGAGCCCATTCTCGAAATAAAGTGGTTCCAGGTCTTGACTTCTTTGCCCCATGGTATAATTATAAGGTTTAAAACAATTGCCATCCAATCTTCCGAATTTCTGGTAATTTCGGCTCACACTCATCAAACTATCATATTCCCCGGTTCTAAATTTTCCCAAACCACGTTTCAATAAATCTTTGGTTCTTAACGGATTAGTCGGCTGTAATAAAATCACAGTATCGAGTGAGATTTCATCAATTAACTCTAATACTTGCTGCAATACCGCAAGTGTAGGCACCTCATCTCCTGCCAGCTCTATTGGCCTGTCTATTACCTCCACTCCTTCATCTATCGCAATCTGTTTGATCTCCAAATCATCTGTACTAACTATAATTCTACCAGTTTCAGGAAGATTTGTTTTGGCATACTTAATTGAATATTTTATCAAGGCTTCTCCATTCAAAAGAACCTTGTTCTTATTAAGAATTCTTTTTGAACCGGCGCGGGCGGGGATGATGGTTATAGAATTAAATTTATTAATCACAAATAATTGTTTTAGTATTGTGGATTAGGTAGTTTTTCAAACTTTTTGATAATGTTAATGGGAACTGGTTTACGATGCAGTGTGATATTTTTAAAGTTATAAATAAATAAGCCGACGGCTTTCCAAAACCCCTTGAGGTACATTAAATCCTTAATACCATATTTCTGAAAATTAAGGATAAATAATCGGGCTAACTTATATGATACTAAAGAAATAGGATAATAAACCAGATAAAAAGAAGCAGTATTCTTAAGTTGTTTCTCGAACCTGTAATAATTGGCTCCGCATTTATTTAACTTTTGTTTTTCAGTTCGGTGATTTATCATAATTTGATGGGTATACAAGATATCGTATCCAAGTTCCAGGGTTTCAATCGCTACACATACCTCTTCTCCATAGATATCTATCCATACCGGGAAGCCACGGGTTTTATCATATATTTCTTTTTTGATTGCAAACCCGCAGCCAAGGAAATCCTTGACAAAATAATCTTCTTTTTTTTCTTTTAAATCAAGGGGAATATTATTATCACTAGCATAAACACCCTTTATTTCCTTGAATGCCAAAATGCCTAACTTATCATTTTCTAAAAAAAGCGCTTCAGTTATCTTAATAAAGTCCGGTTCTAGTGGATGGGAGTCGTCATCAAATCCGTATAATATCTTACCTCTGGCTTTTGAGTAAAGTATGCTCCGAGCCCTGGATGCTCCCAAACTATATTCTGAAAATTCGAATTTTACCGCCGGGAAAATTTCTATAAGATTTTTTGAATTATCTGTACAGCCATCGAGGAATACCAAAATTTCGTGTTTTTCCTTATCTATATATTCCTGAAGAATTTTAAGGCTTCTATGAAGCTCAGTACAGCGGTTTTTAGACACAATTAATACCGATGCTTCCATCTTTACATAAAATTATTTATTTGCTCTTCTAAGTGTTCTGCAGAAAGATATTTGCTTAGTTCACTCCATTCCGCTTGAAGTATTTCTCCATTCTCCTTCCAGCTAAAATATAGCTTTTCCAGCATCAAAGATATTTCATCTATATCATTGGCTTCTGCATAATAGGGATATCCTGCACCCAGCAACCTTCTAACTTCACTTAACTCTGGCCCCAGGTGCAGAATAGGTTTGTTTGTGACTATACAATGGGGGAATTTCCCTGGCAGGAAAGGACTCATCTCTGCTACCGATTCCAATATAACATTTACAGCCGCTTTCTCCTGCATTTTCAATACCTCCTCATAAGGAACATATCCGTCACTTATATATAGCTCCTCTACTACCTCTTCCAGTCCTTTTAATTCAGATAAATGATAGGAAGCACTGCCTATTAGTAGTAAACGGGCTTCTCTCTTTACACCTGGATTCGCTAACAGAAATTTTTGGAAAGCTTTAATTAGTGGTAATGGGTCCCGTTGCTTCATCAAATTTCCTGCGTGTAATATGTTGAACTTTCCGGGATCAAACCAGTCCGGTAATACTCCACAAAACTTCTTCTCAGCATTTAACTGGTGTGGTATGATCACCCTTTTATTTTTAAAATCTTGATAATGATCTTCCATCCATTCTGCTAATAGTAAAGAGGGATATCCTGCCCATTTGCATTGGGCGGCAACAGCTTCAAAAAATGCGATTTTCGATAGATAACCAGGCTCAGACCAGGTATAGGGTTCAGGATAATAATGAAAAGGATAAGGGTCATGAATATAGGCCATCCATTTATGATGGAAGTTTGGCAACTTCAATACTGCGTGATGAGGTCTAAAACTGGCCCCTTTACTCAAAGTGAGAATTATATCGGGCTGGAAGTCCTTTTCCCTCATTAAGGCCTTTGCTATACTCTTGGAGTCATTTAATAAGGTAAATGAAAACCCGAAAATTGGCTCAAGATATTTTGACAAATTTACATTAAAGCCATGTTGAATCCTTCTCTGCAACCTGCTAAGTAGAAACAAATAACTCCTTCGGTCTTCTTTGATCGATATACAACGAATATTATTTAATTGAATATCCTTCCGGGTATAGTGATAAACCAAGACTTCAAACCCCGCCTTTGCCAAATTCTCGATCAATGCAACATTGGCCTTAGATCCACTACTGTCATTTACATCAATCGACTCTGATACAACGAGGATTCTTTTGGGGGAATTAGATTTCAATTGCTATAAGCTTTGGGGTAAAGATATCATTTTGCGCAAAATTTCCTAAACTTAGTCCGTGCCTGTTTAAAACTCATGCAAGCATTAAACCAATGCGCCAGGTTGAGCTTGGCGAAGCCCCACATCAGGCTGAGCTTGTCGAAACCCTACCCTCAGGCTGAGCCTGTCGAAGCCCCACGTCAGGCTGAGCCTGTCGAAGCCTTGCTCCTCGCAACCCTACCGTCATTCGGGACTTATTTAAGCCCTTCCAGTTATAAAAAATTCAATAGTACATAATCTCTTAAGCCCAATTTACCAACCAATATTCTTTCAAATGGCATTCTACTACTAACCACACTTCGACAAGCTCAGTGTGACGAAATACTACAACCTGCCAAAAGAATCCGTCAGGCTGAGCTTGTCGAAGCCCTCACGTCAGGCTGAGCTTGTCGAAGCCACACGTCAGGCTGAGCTTGTCGAAGCCCTCACGTCAGGCTGAGCTTGTCGAAGCCACACGTCAGGCTGAGCTTGCCGAAGCCCTCACGTCAGGCTGAGCTTGCCGAAGCCCTCACGTCAGGCTGAGCTTGTCGAAGCCTTCACGTCAGGCTGAGCTTGTCGAAGCCTTTTTAAGTTAAAGGACCGAAGACAAAAACTCCACAATCCTCATCGAGGCTTTTCCATCCCCATAGGGGTTAACTTTCCCTTTAAAATCCGGCGGATTACTAATTAAATCATCAACTAATTGCACTATCTTTTCCTTATCTGTACCCACCAGGAAAGAAAAACCTGCCTCTATCCCTTCCATTCTCTCAGAAACTTTCCGTGTAACCAGTACTATCTTACCAAAAGCAGGTGCCTCTTCCTGTATACCCCCTGAGTCTGATATTATCAAGTCAACTACTCCCATTAACCATAGCATAGTGGGATAATTAACGGGGGGAACTAAATAGATGTTTGGCATGTCATTTAAACTCCTTTCCACCGCATTCTTTACTTTAGGATTAAGATGTACCGGATAAATAATTTGATATTTCCCACTCCCCGCTAATTCTATTATTGCATTACAGATCTCTTCAAGTCCTTTTCCGAAATTCTCCCTACGATGTCCTGTGACCAGAATAGTTTTTTTATTTACATCCAAAATAGATCCAATCCTTTCTGCCTCTTCCGGTAAACTATTATTCTCAATTTTTTGAATCGCCCATTCCAAAGCATCTACTACAGTATTACCTGTAAGTAATATATTTTCTACTTTAATTCCCTCTCTCACTAAATTTTTCTTTGCTGTTTTGGTCGGAGTAAAATGGTAATCTGCAAGTTTTCCGATAATTTGCCGATTGATTTCTTCAGGAAAGGGAGCAAATTTATTATATGTTCTAAGCCCGGCCTCAACATGACCTATTTTGATATTTCGATGAAAAGCTGCTTGGGCTATCATACTTGCAGTAGTAGTATCCCCGTGTACCAAAACCAGCCCCTCAGGCTGAGCCTGACCGGAGGGAAGTGGACCGTCAGACTGAGCTTGTCGAAGTAGACCGTCAGACTGAGCCTGTTGAAGTAGACCGTCAGACTGAGCCTGTTGAAGTAGACCGTCAGACTGAACCTGTCGAAGTCCTAAATTAACCTGCCCCAAGCTTGCCGAAACCTGTCCTAAGTGCGAGTCGAAGGATAGAGGCCCCAACCAATCATCAAACACCTCATCAATTCTTCTGAAAATTTCAGCACTCAACCCATTTAAAGTTTGCCCTGTCTTCATAAGGTCCAGATCATAATCAACCTCTATTTCAAAAAACTTTAGTACCTGATCTAACATTTCCCTGTGTTGCGCAGTAATACATATTTTAAAAGGAATATTTTTCCCTTTAAGCTCATGGAAAACGGGAGCCATTTTAATAGCCTCTGGTCGGGTTCCAAAACAGAGAAGTAGTTTCATATGGCTATCTTAAAAATTTTTCACCCTTCCCAAAAACCTTAAAACTGAAATAGGAAATTATTAATTTACCCCAAATCTTCGATGATTGCATATTACCCTCTGATATATTCATTAAAACTCCTATATATTCATTTAAACTACTATCAGTTTTTATAACAGCAGGTAACCTTTTGCTAATCTCTTTTAAATAATGGTATTTTAACTCACCATCTAATAGCCCATTTTGTTCCAATAATTTAATTTGGTT
Organism: Salegentibacter haimaensis; assembly: GCF_054121495.1. Lineage (NCBI taxonomy): Bacteria > Pseudomonadati > Bacteroidota > Flavobacteriia > Flavobacteriales > Flavobacteriaceae > Salegentibacter > Salegentibacter haimaensis. Next base: position 15,331 of record NZ_JBSYGH010000009.1, on the reverse strand, counting down.
AACCAAACTATTATAATGGGAAAGTTGCATTCTAGAGTTTCCCTTTCTATATATATTGTCTGAGATACTGGATGAATGAATCCTATAAAACGTTGCATGGAAATCAAGAATTTTAATTTTAGGTAACTCCTGACAAAATAAGCGTATATAAAAATCACGATCCTGCCCAGCCAATAAATTTTCATTAAATAAACTTTTATTGACCAGATAAGATCTACAAAACATCCCGTCTGGCATATACCATGAAATCTTCCTCAAAATATAATCTCTCAGTAAATTTTTTGAGCACTTTAATCTCCTGTCATAAATTTCGAGATCCTGAAAGTTGGTTCGAATAGTTTTGGAAAATACTACATCAAGATTTTTAGCAGCAATGAAAGACTTAACTTTCCTCTCAATAAATTCGGGGTGCATTTTATCATCACTATCAAACCAATTAATAAAACTACCTTTTGATTTTTCAAAACCATAATTTCTTGCTGCGTTTGCACCTTTAAATCTCTCTTTAGGTCTCTTTAAAACCTGAATTCTATGATCGGCTTCTGCATAAGCTTTCATAATTTGCCAGGATTTATCGGTAGAACCATCATCTACCAATAAAAGTTCCCAGTTGGTGTAAGTTTGTGCTATAACCGACTCGATCATCTCAGAGAGAAATTCTTCCCGATTATATACTGGAGTTATAATTGAAACCAACTTAGCCATTGGTCAATCTTTTTTTAATTCGGTAAAGTCTTCCAATTATTGGGTAGAAATAATATAATAAATAATATCTAAACTTAAGTGGAAGAGAAATATTAGCGTTTTTAAAGAGATAATTAATTATTGAAATTTCTTTCAGGAAAATTCCCATTTGAACAAAATACCTTATTAAGGTTTCTGATAAATAATCCTTTTCTTTCAAATGCTTAATTACAAGCTTAATAGCTTTAATCTGTGAATCGAACCTTTTTTTATTTCCCCGCCAAAATTCTCCAGTATTGGACTTAGAATGTTTTCTAGCAAAGTATAATGTTTTTTGAATACTAACACCCTTTATCCTAAGATTTGCGAGAATTCGAGAGTACAATTCCCATTCTTCTGCATACAATAAATCTTCATTGAATTTATTATTCTCAAAACATTTTTCTTTCCACATCACCTGGCAGGAATTGAATGGTATTTTTCCAATTATTATATCCTCTAAATTTGTAAAATCTAAAGTGTTTATTTCGTAACTATTAATTTTCTGAAAGTCCTTAGTAAAATTACCTGTAAAAGTTACTCTTCCAACCCTACAAAAATCATAATTATTACTTTTAAATTCTTTTATACATAATTGCAAATTTTGAGGATGTACGATATCATCATCATCATAAAATTGAATAAATTCTGCTCCTCTTTCTCTTGCTAAATCTAAACCGTAGTTTCTTGTACCGGATAACCCCTTCTTATAATCACTTATTTTTAAATGATAGGAAAACCTCTTATCCCTATGAATATAACGCTCTACTGTTTCTTTCGTATTATCGCTGGAATAATCATCTACTATAATACATTCCCAATTTTTATATGTTTGAGCTACAATAGAATTCAGGGTTTCTTCAATTAAATGAGCCCGGTTATGAGTAGATAAAAGTATAGCCACTTTATAGTTAGTTGTATTCAAAGTATTTCTTTAAAATTTCAAAACTAGTTTTTTTACTATAATATGGATCAAAAAGAATTCCGGGTCTCTTAAACAAAAGCCAAGCTATATATTTTTTATCTGTATTATTGTTCAATATGACATGTCTTAAAAGTCCATCCATTTTTTGCAGGGCAGTTCTTTTATCATTAGCATTAATCCTATTTTGAAATTTGCTTAAATCAGTTACAGTCGTATTAAAATTATTCCTAAAAAATTTCCAATCCCAAACTTCAAAGCCTCTAATCATATGCAAAAATGTTATAGTGGTTTCTGACCAGCTTAAAGTTGTAGAAATTTTTTCATAAACTATTCTATGCTTTTTTCTAAAAGTATTTTTCTTTTTGGAATCTTCAGAAATAGCAGAAGTTAAGTTGCTCTTGTGTATGCGATATAAATATAATGATCTCGTCATGTGATGAAATTTAAATTTAATCGAAGCACGCAACCAAAAATCATAGTCTTCTAAAGTATGTAAATCTTTATCATAACCATCAAGACACTCAAAAACTTTTCTTTTGTATAAGAAACTTGCTCCTATACTGTTTCCAAAAGGTAAACTACAAACAGGTCCAAAGTTGTGAGTTCTTCTATATGTACCATTTGTTTCAATTACATCATAGTTTGAGAAAACGATATCAGAATTAGTTTTAATGATGCAATTTATTAGCACTTTTAGCATATCTCTTTTTAAAATATTATCATCAGAACTCCAGGTTATAAATTCACCTTTAGCATAATTGTGACCTATGTTAAGACTTGCCGGAAGATTTTTATTTATTTCATTTGATATTATTTTTATTCTTGAATCTTTCTGCCCGTAATGTTTTGCAATTTTCAAAGAATTGTCTTTCGAGCAGTCATTTACTATGATTAACTCAAAGTTTTCATATGTTTGAATAAGAATACTTTCAATCGCTTCTGCTAAAAACATCTCCCCATTATAAACTGGAAGAATTATTGAGATTAATTTCTTTTCGTTCATTATAGACTTTCATAAAGTTCACACCATTCTCTTTTCAATTTACTCTGAGAATATTCCGATTGTACAAAAACTCTAGCCTCTAATCCCATTTTTTTTCTCAATACAGGGTTATTAATTAACTCTTCTGTTTTAATCAATAAATTATCAAAATCAAATTCCGCAACTAGAAATCCAGTTACTTTATCCAGAAAAGTATATTTAATTCCCCCCGAATTGTATGCTATTACCGGCAAACCACAAGCTTGGGCCTCCAAAGTAGCTAAACCTTGAGTTTCCCTTCTACCGTTCTCAACGGGAATTGCTGGAAAAATATATAAATCACTATTTTGTAAAAAGAGTTTCACCTCTTTTTGATTCCTACTACCAACCAAACTTATATAATCCGTTAACTTATATTCTTTAATTTTGCTTTCTAAAGCAGGTCTTTCTTCCCCTTCACCAACTATAGTCAGAAAGACTTTATAGCCCTTTTGAATTAAAATTTTCATTAATTCAATTAAATATATGTGCCCTTTAACTTTATCTAATCTACCAACATTAACGATTTGAAATTGTCCAGAATTGGATTTACCTTTATTTGTTGGAACAAAAAATTCTGTATCAACACCTATAGGAAAAATCTTTAATTTCTTCTTCTCGCAACCCAAGCTTAATATTTGTTTGTATAAATATGGAGTATTTGCAACAATATAATTCTCAGAATTGAATAAATCAGCATAGTAGTTATTATTAGGTATTATTCCATTAATTGGGAAAAAGGCATCGTGACCATGAAAAGAAACAATAAGCTTAGACCTTAGTAAATTTATTTTTTTTAAAACATCAACAGGTTTAACATTGGTTCCGTACTGTACATGAATTATATCAATATTCTGAAATTGCTTATAAAAATTAAACTGAAAAATCCATTTTAGTTGAAATTTTTTCTCTTTTGATTGAATAAATAACAGTAAAGTGTAACAGTTCCTAATATTAATAAATAGAAGGTATAAAGCTTTCAAAAACCTTTTGAATCTACTAGAAGGAATCTTATAATCTTCAATAATTATTTTTTTTTCAATATTATATTTTCTTATTAACTCCTCTTGCATATTTTCTCGAAAATCATACAAGTCCTCTACTAATATTTTAACCTTAAACCCACACTCTATCGCTATTATTATCTGCGAAAGAATAAATGTTTCGGATAATCTGGGAAATTTCCATATTTTAAACAATACTGTCTTCAAGTAATCCCTAATATTTGTTTATAAAAAGGGAGAATAGGTTTAAAAAAATTAAAATTCTTCTTCACCAATTCTGGGTAGCTGTTCTTAATAGTTTTATATATAACCCTCTTACCTGAAAGTACATATTCGGACATTAGAGTTGGAAAAACAGCTTGAATATGTTTTTCAATTAGAGTCCAACTTCTAATAGCAGAAACAATTTTTTCCTTATTATTTATATGACTAAGGGAGGCTGTATTATTATAACGGTAACAAACTACGGTATTATACGCCATACATATATTACTGACTTTTAGCAAAATTCGTGTCATAAACTCTGCATCATCATTATTAGATAAATTTTCATCCCACAATCCGCATTTTTTGATTATTTCCATAGAGATTAAATAAGCATGAGCAGGTAAAAACTCATTATTCTCTCCTAATTTTTCTAATAAATCTATCCCTGCCGAATAGTCTCCATAAGAATTATAATGATATTTAACCCTTTTAAAAGCATCCTTGTTTAAATTAAAATATCCCCATTTACAAATACTAATACTGTTTTTTTTATTGCCTAAAATCTTAAGTTGTTCTTCTAATTTATTGGAAGCCAATAAATCGTCAGAATCTAGAAATTGAATAAAATCACCACTGGAATTTTGAATTCCAATATTCCGACATTTTGCTGCCCCTTTTGATATTTCTGGAGGTCTCTGAAAAAATTTTATTCTTGGATCTTTTTCTTTGTAGAGATTAATTAATTCCTCTGTATAATCATCAGACCTGTCATCTATAATAATACATTCCCAATTTGAAAATGTTTGAGCAATTACAGAATCCAAAGTTTCCCCAATTAAATGGGAACGATTATACGTAGGTATTATAATAGAGACTAAAGGCTTCACATTTTTATGTTAAGGTTCAGTAATTTTTTTTCAATTCTGTAACTTCTTCTTTTTAGACTAAAAATAATCCCTCCAAAAAATAAAAATTTAGATGCAACTTTAATATCAATACTTTTTAAACAGGAAGTAACTTTAATTAAAATATACTTTGCATTTTTATAATGGGAGTTATCAATACTTTCAAAGTAATTTAATAGGATATTTTTATAGAGATAATTAAATAATTCTAAGTCTTTTATCTTTATACTTTTTTTGAAATTTTCAATTGCTATATAACTCCGAGATTCTCTATGAGAATTAATATAATATTTATCTTCGTTAGTTTTTGAAAACTGGTGTTGCCTATAAAGGAATAAAGCCTTATCAACAATATTATAACTATGCGGATCTAAATTGAAAAATAATCTAGAAAAAAATTCTGCTTCCTGCCCTCTGGTGATCGCGGATTTAAATAGTGAACGACCTAATAAGAATTCTCTCTTGAATAAAACAGAGTTTGTAATTATTTGGTTTTTCCATAAAATCATTCCTTTAAATAATTCGTTCTTCAACTCAAGTTTTAAAGCTTTGCTATTAAGAAGGAATTCATCCACCAAATATCCTGTAGAAATAATAAAAGAATGACCAGCGTCAATAAATTTTAGCTTCGTTTCAATCATTTCTTTAAACATTATGTCATCATCATCAAACCACTGGATATACTCTCCTTTACTCATTTCGAAGCCATAGTTCCTACACGCATTAGCACCCTTTCGGTGATTAGACGATCGCCTATAGAATTTAATTCTATCATCTTTTTTACAATAGAATTCTAACAATTCATCGGTATAATCGCTAGAGCCATCATCTACGACTATGCACTCCCAATTTTGATAGGTTTGCGCAAGGACAGAATCCAGGGTTTCACCTATTAGATGCGCCCTATTATAGGTAGGAATGATTATAGAAACTAATTTACAATTCATATATTTTTATCAAACCTCGCGCATTTTGGACATTATTTTACAGCTTCGTAAACCAGTTTATTTATAGTTTCCAAATGGCTTTTCATATTAAAATTCATACTTATATTTTTCTTTCCCCTATCTCCCATCTCTTTTGCCAAGGTAGGGTCCTTTAATAATGTTAGCATTGCTTTTGTCATACCCTGCACATCGTGCTCGGGGACAAGAAATCCTGTTTCATTATTAGTAATAACATCTGGAATTCCCGCATGATAAGTAGAGATTACGGGAAGTCCCGCACCACTTGCCTCCAAAACAGCTACAGGAGTCCCTTCAGAATCCCCATTTTCTGCGGTTAATGAATGCTGGAGAAAAGCTAAAGAATTTTCAAGATAGCCTCTGAATTCCTCCGGAGTTATAATCCCAAGAAATTCTACATTTTTTTCTAAGCCAAAATGAAGGACCAAATTTTTACAGGAATTTAGGAGATAGCCCTCTCCCGCCATTTTAAGTTTTGCTTCAGGGAATTTAGATACTACTTCTTTAAAAGCTAGCAATGAATAATACGGCGCTTTCTTATCTACAAAACGACCTACAGAAATAAAATGTGGGGATTTAAATTGCGGGGCTATTTTAAAAAACTCATCATTTGGACTACAAACGTTATAAATTAATTTATTCCCGGGACACCCCAGGTGTAGTAAATCGTCATACATTTTTCTGCTAACTACTATAATGTAAGTCGCGTATTCAAAAACGTCCCGATAATTTTTGGTTCGCTTCAATATATCTTTTCTAGAAGCATCAAATCCATGAAAATGAACTATGAGTGGTAATTTTAATTCCTTTACAACTTGAAGTTGTTCTTGTGCCGTAGTTCCATACTCCGCTAAAACAACCTGAATTTTATTTTTAATGAAAGACTTCTTTAAAAGCTCATTAAAATAATATTCATAGGGTTTTCTTCCTAATTTTCTTTTGACCTTAATAAAAAAACTCCCTGAAGTTTTATGAAGTGAACCTTCCCCTTCTAAATTTAGAAATGTTTTATCCCCATAATAATAGAAGATATTTCCCTTTAGATTTTTATGAGCTTGTATAAAAGTTTCTGAATAAGCATTTTTAGAAGGAGAAATTATGGCGATATTCATTTAAATATTATTTTATTGCTATACCGGAAATACCTGTTATCATCTGACCTTCTTTGAATTCCACCTCCATTGGTTTATCTAATTTTATTAAATATTCCATAACTGGCTTTATAAAAAATGAAAAAATCTTTCGACTATTCGGTGATAGGGGACTTCTTCGAACCCATAATCCTAGCATCTGTGCCATAGATGCGTGCCAACCGCCAGTTGCTTTTAATTCAATATTTTGAAAACCAGATTTTAATAAATGACGTTTTAAAGAAAATGGAGTATATCTATATTCATCATGAGGAACTTCATGCAAATTCCATAGAAATGGAACTGTAAAAAAGAAAATACCCCCTGGTTTTAATACTCTATATACCTCCTTTAAAATAATTTCAGGCCCAGGACAGTGCTCTAAAACCTCAGTTCCGAAAGCACAATTAAATTTTTCATTTTCGAAAGGCATTGTTTTTCCATCCCAAGTAAAATCTGGAGTGCAATTCTTATCATAAAGTAAAGCCGATTCTATATCCAAACCCACATAATTTTTTACTAGTGAATTTTTTAAAATATATTCCTTATAAGGCATTTTGCCACAACCAATATCAAGTAAATCCTCTTTAAAATGTGGAAGTATTTCATTTAAAGCGGTTAAAATTGATTGTCTTATAAAATACTTATCAAGATTGCGCTTATTCAATTTCAAATCTAAAAACTCACCCATATTAAATTTTTTCAAATACGGCGAAGATGTTTCTACCATTTATTAGTTTACAACAAACCTTCTTTAATACTTTGGGAAATTTCTTGTGCACTACCTTAGTTATTTTTCTAGCAAGGCTGTTCTTTTGGTTATTAGACCATTGTTCAATAAATTCTGAATAGGATAATTCCAATGGTTCAAATTCAATATGGACCAACCTTAATTGAAAAATCTCTTGAAGGTTTTTTAGGGATTTTTCATCCCAAAGTCCGGCATGATGAGGTGGAAGGTTTAAAGTATGCATTCTGTCATTTTTAAAGAGATATGGATTATTATTAGGTACTCCTATTATTAATTTCCCACCAATCTTTAATAGATCAAGAGAAGCCTGTATAAACTTCCCTACTTCTGCTATATGTTCCAGAACCTGAAAATAACATACTACATCATACTTTTCTTTATTATCTATTGCTTCCTTTTCTATCAAATTATTCTCAACTAATAATCCCTGATCCTTACATTTTCTAACTGCAACACTATTAAGTTCTAAACCTTTAGCTTTTATACCATTTGCATCTAATAAATTTAAGAAAGATCCAAAACCCGAGCCGACTTCTAGAGTAATATTATCTTTTTGAATAAACTCTAATGCTTTGGTATGTTCCCATCTTTCTGAGTAGTAATTTTTTCGACTATTGGATAGATCTTCATAAAACTTAGCATCTCCAATAATACTAAATGGATAATAGAATCGATAACCCGTTTGGACACATTTATAAAGTTGAATATTCTCTTTATCAAAGAATCGGCTAACTTGTATATCCAGCCTCTTATACCGATCTACAATTTCTTTTGTCTTAAAGTTTTCGATAAAGGTTACTGTTCCCTTTTTTGGATTGATAGGATTTTTGATTCGCATTATTTTAATTTACTTATTTCCCAATGAGTGTTATCCTCTTTATACAATGCAGAACCATTTTCCCAATAATAAGATCTAAACTTAGTATTTATAATTTCAAAAGAACATTTTTCAATAACCGCATCCAATTTTTTTTTTGTTTTTCTATCAGCTAAATAGACGTTTAATTTGTAATGGCCCTGATATAACTTTAGTTTACTAATAGTTGAGGTTAAACAATAAATTCCTTTTTCTTGGCAAAATTTATTTTCATTATTTAAATTTAATTCATGGATCAGAGGAACATTATCATTATTTAAAATTTGATATGAGATTGCAGGATCTGCAATTTTCGTATCGGTATAGATTTCAATCCTGATCTTAATATCTTCATTAAAATTGTGAACACCATTCTTAAAACTGGTAATTATTTCAATTTTTTTTATAAATATCTCTTGAGTTTCCTTTTCACTTATATAAAACCATTGTTTAGTTACATTCTCACTTAAATAACTTTCAATAGATGATTGAATATCGCCATTAAAAGATATTATACCATTTTTTAAAACAATTCCTCGATCACATAGATTCTTAACACTTCGCATATTATGACTAACAAACAAAACCGTTCTCCCCTCTCCCGTAGAAAGATCCTGCATTTTCCCAATCGCTTTTTTCTGGAATTCAGCGTCCCCTACAGCCAGCACCTCATCTACCACTAAGATTTCAGGCTCCAGGTGGGCAGCAACAGCAAATCCAAGCCTTACAGTCATCCCGCTACTATAGCGTTTCACAGGGGTATCTATATACTTCTCACAACCGGAGAAAGAGATAATTTCATCCAGTTTTTGTTTTATCTCAGTGCGCGTCATCCCCAATACAGCCCCATTCATAAAAATATTTTCCCTACCGGTAAGTTCTCCGTGAAATCCTGTTCCTACCTCCAGTAAAGACGCTATTCTTCCTCTGGTTTTTATACTCCCCGTAGTTGGTGCGGTAACCCGGGATAGAATTTTTAAAAGCGTGGATTTCCCGGCTCCGTTCTTTCCAATAATCCCCAATACCTCCCCCTGCTTTACTTCAAAGTTTATATCTCTTAAGGCCCACACATAATCTTCGGTGGCCCTGGCACTTCTATCATTTACACTTCCAATTTTCAAATAGGGATCTTCCTTTCCCTGTAACCTGTGCCACCATCTGTTAATATCATGCTGTAAACTCCCGGTACCAACAGTACCCAAACGGTATTGTTTTGATATATTTTCAGCTTTTAAAATGACACTCATTTAAATGGGCAACTTTCTATTAAACCTTCTTTGAGCATATTCACTTGTAATACATCTGGAATATTATTTACATTATTCAAAATATTCTTTAAACTTACTAAATTTAGAGGGTTTAAAACTCTTTCAGGTGTATAATACTTTAAATTTACGGATGCTAAATAATCATAAAATTTTATATCATCCCCGTAGAGGTCATTAGAAAACTTTACCCAAACAGCGGGTATGTTATATGCGTGAGCAACAATTAGTCCGTGCAAAGAAGAGGAGATAATTGCATCACATTCTAAAATAGCTTTGGTTGTTTTCTCAATATTATATGTGGATAAATCGATAATATTGATATTAGGATTGTCTATGATTAGATTTTTAGCCCGCCTATAGTCTACTATATGGGGCGTTATCCCTAGCTGATACCTTTTTCTAATTTTGGGATTATAATATTCAGGCAATAATAGAGCGGGATCTCCGTAGACAGCGGGACAATCAATTCCCAAATCCAATAAACGTTTTCTACTTAACGGGCCTCGTACCGCAAATATTTTATCACAAGATACTAAATGTTTTCGATCTAGAATTCCGCTACCCCAAATACAACTTTTTTTATCAGCATAATTTAGAATACTTCCAATAGCAAGATAATTTGTTTTCTTTTTAGAACTTTGTGGTTTATACCAATTAGTTTTTCTACCTAATATTTTTTCCACTAGATATTTTGAAAGTAAATCTCCATAATTTTCTTTCTCCTTTCCCAATATTCTCCTAATATTGTGTCTGCTTAGAAAACGAGGTCTTTTTCTAAATTTATGTATGGAATACCAAAATAGTTCCGTTTTTTCTTTTGTCATTAGAAATAATTAGGTTTAGAAACAATCTTTTTACTTCGATCAGAAATTTAATCAATTCTCTAGAAGCATTAACCTTCTCAATTTATATTCTGCATAGATTGATCATCCCCCAAAAATCAGGACAGTAAGTTAAGTTCAAAAATAACTTTAATTTTACTGTATTATGACACGAAGAAAATTTACCTCAAAGTTTAAAACCAAAGTAGTCCTTGAAGCCCTAAAAGAGCGACAAACTGTCAAGGAACTAGCACAAAAATTTGAAATCACCCCACAGCAAATCAATACCTGGAAACGCGATTTCCTAAAAGAAGCCGATACGGTTTTTTCAAAAGGTGAAAAATCAAAAAAATCAGAGGAAGAGGAAAAGAAAGACCAGCTTCTTAAGGTAATTGGGGAGCTTAAAGTGGAGAATGATTTTTTAAAAAACGCCTTGCGATAAAACCTTTAAAGGAGCGTAGAACAATGATAAGCAAGGGTCATTCAAAACTTAGCCTCCAGCGGCAATGTAAACTATTGCAAATCCACCGCAGCGGGCTTTATTATAAACCTCGAGGAGAAAGTAAACTCAATCTGGAACTTATGCGTTTAATGGATGAACATTATACCCATCACCCGTTTAAGGGTGCCAAACGGATGCATACCTGGCTTACCCTGGACAAAGGATATCAGGTCAACAAAAAACGTATTGAGCGCCTCTACTCTAGGGTGATGGGTCTCCAAGCGATTATGCCGGGTAAACATACTTCCAGACGTCACAAAGAACATAAGGTTTATCCTTATTTATTGAGGAACTTCACTGTAGATCGTCCCAATCAGGTTTGGGCAATCGACATTACCTATATTCCTATGCGGAAAGGTTTTATGTATTTGGTAGCCATTATTGACCTCCATAGCCGCTTTGTGCTAAACTGGTCAGTCTCCAATTCAATGGATGCCCATTGGTGCAAGGAAACTGTCGAAGAAGCCATCGCACTTCACGGTAAACCGGAGATCCTCAATACGGATCAGGGCAGTCAATTTACCTCAGAAATCTTCACTCATAGCATTCTCTCTAAGAATATTAAACTAAGTATGGACGGTAAAGGAAGGGCTATAGATAATGTTTTTATAGAACGGCTCTGGAGAAGTGTGAAATATGAAAACATTTACCTCAATCCACCGGAATCTGGAGTAGGCTTATACCGACAACTGAGTAACTATTTTGATTTTTACAACCATCGAAGAAGACATCAGGGAATAGAAAACGATATACCCATCAACCGATATTTAAAACAGGAAAGAAAAGCTGCATAATAAATGAAAAATAGAACTTAATTTAGCAGCTAAGCTGTCCTAACAAATGGGGGTACTTCAGATTTGCTCTTTTATTATCTGAATTCCAATCCTTATATTGCAATGATTTACGAGAGCTTACTATAGAAAAATGATGCTCTAAATTTAAAAATGATATTTAACTCGATAAGTTTCTTTTTTTTTCTGCCATCTGTTTTTTTCCTATACTGGAAAGTTTTTAATAGGTCTGTTAGATTACAAAATATATTTCTTCTATTTATTAATTACTTATTTTATGGCTGGTGGGATTATCGCTTTTTATTTTTAATAGCTCTAAGTACTTCTATAGATTTCATAATTGGAAAACAACTGGAAAATGATTTTTCAGAAAACAAACGAAAAATTCTCATTGCCTGCAGTTTAATATTCAACCTCGGTCTTCTGGGTGTTTTTAAATATTACAATTTTTTTATAGACTCCTGGAAAATTGCCGGTGAATCGTTAGGTATTCAAATGCACCTTGAGACCCTGAATATCATTCTCCCGGTTGGAATATCTTTTTATACCTTTCAAACGCTTAGCTATACCCTCGATATTTATTATCGCAGAATAAAACCCACTTCCAATTTTATAAATTTTGCAGCCTTTGTCGCATTTTTCCCTCAGCTAGTTGCCGGCCCTATAGAACGTGCCGCAAATTTACTTCCCCAATTTAAAAAAAAGAGAACGTTTGATCCACAATTGGCAATTAGCGGCATTCATTTAATCATATGGGGCCTATTTCAAAAAATGGTAATTGCCGATAGCTGTGCCACCTATGTAAATGTGATTTTTGATAATTACCAGAATAGAAATTCACTTAGTCTTATGCTCGGCGCAATCTACTTTGCTTTCCAAATTTATGGTGATTTCGCAGGTTATTCTAATATGGCAATAGGAACAGCACGATTACTTGGCTTTAAGTTAATGCGAAACTTCAGATATCCCTATTTTTCTACTAATATTGCTGAATTTTGGAGACGTTGGCATATTTCGCTATCTACCTGGTTTAGGGATTACCTCTATTTTCCCTTAGGTGGATCGAGGGGGACCACCTTTTTTCAAATTAGAAATATTCTCATCGTATTTTTAATCAGCGGCCTATGGCACGGTGCTAACTGGACATTCGTATTCTGGGGAGCACTGCACGCTCTTTTCTTTATACCGGTAATTATATTTAGAAACAATAGAGTTTCAGTTCTACCATCCTGGTCATTTCTGAAGTATCTAAAAGCTTTATATACTTTCATCCTGGTTTCCCTTGCCTGGATATTTTTTAGATCTCCAGGAATTCAACAGAGTTTTGAATATTTAAAAACTCTTTTTACTAATAAAAAATTCAATATTGAATTTTTAAGTATAGAGCGGCATAGTATTGAACTATTACTTTTGCTTTTTGGATTTGTAGCAATTGAATATTTCCATAGAAAAAAAGAGCATCCTTTTTCAGGCCCCTCGAAACTTCCAAAGCTAGGACTGATCATCATTTTAATATTTGTGCTAGGAGTGTATAGTGAACATTCAAGTTTTATTTATTTTCAATTTTGATGGGAAAATTTATTAAATATATTTCTTTTATTATTCTCTTTAGTGTCATTATTCTATATGCATTAGATTTTTTGTTCACCTTTACCTATACTTCGGGTACTCCTCGAAATAAGGTTTCGTATTTGTTAACTACAAATGATATAAAGATAGATTATGTTTTTCTTGGTTCATCAAGAGTAGACAATCACATTGACACTGAAATAATAGAACTTCAAACTGGTAGAACAGCTATTAATTTGGGAATTCAGGGGGCCAAACTAGAAGACTCATATCATCTTCTTCAATTAATGCTAGAGAGAAAGATTAGACCTGAAATAATTTTCATTCAGGTAGATTACAATTATAATTTAGAGGGGGAATCTGAATATTTGACCTCCTATTTAATGCCATATATTAATAATTCAGTAGTACATAAAATTATTAAAGAGAGACATCCCGATTATTTCTATCTAAAGAACATACCATTTTACCGGTATATGAAATACGATTTCAGGATAGGTTTCAGAGAAGCTTTTAACGCATCAATAGGCAATAAACCATCTATTGATCTTAGTAAAGGCTATTCTCCTATAAAGTTACACTCAAATAATACTTTAAAGACTTCTCTCCCATCAAAAATAGCTGAAGAAAATATAGCCATTAAACGTATTGATTCCCTCGCCCTCCAAAGCAATCTTAAAATAATATACTTCACCGCGCCATTATGTACTAATACTTTGAATCTCTCTTATTTAGAGAAGTTAAAATTACAGCTGCCAAATCTTTGGGATTACTCAAAGCATTTTCCCCAAAATCATTATTATTATAATTGCACTCATTTAAATGATTTGGGTGCCAAGGAATTTTCAGAAATTTTGGGAGGGGATATTAAGTCTATTCAGTCACCAATTTAATTTACATAGCTTTATTAAGTCTGTAATAGAAAATATTTATAATGTTGAGATAATGTAAATTAATAGGTATTTTCCTTTTTTAGCATTAATAGTTGATCTGAAGTTCTATCAGGTTAATAATTCCTATTGAAAAATATAATTAGTAATCAATTAGAATTAAATAACCAAGCTTCATTTGTAATTATAGTACAAATTCTAATAGCAATTATTTTCCACCTAACCCATTAAAGCACCTTTTTTTAAGAAAAGTAATTTAATTTTTAATCCTATTCAATTTTGCCTCGAGTCCTTTCAGATCAAAGGCTGAAAACGACTCATAAATCTCAGCAAAATCAATAATTGTAAATCCCATAGCTTCAATTATTAAAATTAAAGTAGGTGTACCTGGATTAGTCTTGGCATTAAAAATATTAGAAACAGTGGCCTTTCTTATAAAAGCCCTAGAAGCAATCGTCCCATAACTAAAGGCAGCATCTGCTTTTGGGGCCTGCCGACTTTTAATCTTTTGCAAGAGAATATTTAAACTAATAGCAGTCTTTAATTTTATATTCTCTTCTAACTCCCTTTCCATATATGCAATTAAAGAAGTATCAAATATTTTATCGGTACGTTTTGGCGAACCGATTTTTTATTTTATATTTGAATGTTATTATTATTTTTGCGAAACTTCTTTAGTAAAAAATATTAGAAGCATTCGCTTTGAATCTCGACTTTAAAACTGGTAATTTTATGCAACGAGATGATAAGCAAGGATGCTCACGACCCGGGCGTGGGCTCTCTTATCGTTGCACGGTATACCAGTACCCAAAGTCGGTAAGTTGAGCTTTCACGCCTTTTTTTGTGTGATAAACTCTTCTCTCAAAGCGACTTCTAAACCAGAAGCTTCGCTGCCCCTACCAAATATAAATTTTTAAGGCCAAAGTGGCCGCCGGCTGGATGTGCCGTATTCACTAATTCTTGTTTGCGGGAACAGGAAAATGCGTTAGAACAATCCCGTGGG
>NZ_JBSYGH010000008.1:2539-158471 GCF_054121495.1 Salegentibacter haimaensis | reverse complement strand
AAAAACAATGCTATCTTAGTACCAAATCGAAAATCAATGCTCGCTTGTATCGCTGATTGTCCTGCGGACAATCACGCCCGCCCGCTAGCATAGTTTTTAAATGAGACGTTGTAAACAATGCATAAATTAATATTTTTAAATTATGAAAAAGTTTAGCCTTCTAATCCTTATCATTTTTGCTTTTGTGAGTTGTGAAAGTGATGATTCTGACGATCCGATAACCAAAAATGTTACAATTTCGATTGACCGATCCGAGGTTGATAATTGTTTATACACCATTAAAACTGAGAGTAATGAGTTTTTCACTACAGACAATTTACCAGGTGAATATTCAGAAAATACTCTTGAGGCGCGGATAACATATAAACTGACTGAAGAGAGAAGCAATTGCGGATTTGCAGGATCGCTAATTAAAATAGAAATATTGAAGCTTGTTGAGATATAATTTAATAGATTATTGATCTGAGGACAGCACAGTTTACAACAAAATATAAAAACAATGCTTAATCCAATCTTGAAATCAAACTTAATGCTTGCTAGCTCCACTAATTGTCCTGCGGACAATCACGCTCGCCAGCTCGCACTGTTTTATACGCTTGCCTCGACAATAGTCCTTTCACCTCCGCTAAAGCTTCGGTGAACAAAGACGGAGAATCACGATCATCTACTTGCACTGTCTTTATACATAACCGTTGGTCTTCATTATGGACAATGTAATGATTTAATCAATCATTTCTTTTTAAAACAGTTTCGATATAGTTATGCGTGGTTAAATATTCATTTTTCAGATTTCTGAGGTATTTAATTATTTTTTCTTGATTAACATAATTCGGGTTCAAACCGTCTTCCAATGCATCATCGGTAACAATTAAAACTAAATACCAATGACCAGTTCTGGATGTATGAGCCTCCTCAAGAATTGTGTTATTCCCTTTTGATTTAAGACCTGCATCAATAGCCATCGGAATCAAATTAATTGTTTCAGTAACCCTTTCTCTTTCGTAGAATGAAAGAAAATAGGTATTGTTTTCAATTTGTATTGGGACATTCGATTCGACATCAATAAACCCTAAATCATACTTTGCATTCATAAAATTATAAAACTCATCAGAGTCTTTCGGGTCTTCAAAAACAAACGCATACTTAGCTGGAAGGTCTCTTTTGAATCTTTTTGCTTTAACTAATTTATCTGTTTCAATTTTAGGGGCTATCTTTATGGGAATACAGGAAATTAGAAAAAAGGAAATAAATAGAAAGATTAGAGGACGCATTGTTTGTTTGTTATAATCTAATAACAAATATAGCATCTAATCAATCAAAGAAGTAACAACGACGTATAAAACCTATGCTTAACCTGTCTCAAAATCATCCCTATAGTTATCCAGAAATTTTATACAGAACGTTGTGAACTATTAACCCAAAAAGATAAATTTTACAATATGAATTTTAAAATCTCAAAATCAACCGTCACAAGTATTGTTGTTTCACTAATTGTCGCAATAATTACCTTTTACATTTTCAGGGAAATATTTTCTGATTGGGATCATTTCAAACAAGGTTTTTTAGGCCACTAAATTTCGGAGGTTGATTTAATCAATTACGGACGGAAAAACAGTTTGAGACTTATGTTGCGAATTTCGAACACATTCTGCCCTACCAATATAAACAGCAAAATCAGCATTTAGAAGACTCCTTTCGTTGGACAAGAAAGGTTCACAATACTATATAAAAACAATGCTATCTTAGTACAAAATCGATCCCGATAGTTATCGGGTCCCTGTACGTTCGCTGTTTTTAGACTGGTCGTTCGCCTTAAACTCCTGGATATGTACATCTAAAATTTGATGGTCTAAGTATGTATAAAAAAACTCTAGTAATTATTTTTTACTTTATTCTTAACCAGGGATATGCACAATTGCTTTACAGTGAAGTGGCGAACCAAAAAGGTAAATCTGAACAGAATCTTATGGTTGAAATGGTAGATAGTATAGGCTATAAATTTTACGGACTAACAAATAGCATTATGGATGAAAACTTAAAAAATCATTTTCATTCGAGTAAATTGAAATTGCTATTAATAGAAATGTTGAATATTTCCGAAAATCTAATTCAATCCAGTACACAAAATACTACCCCAACAAATCTAAATACAGAAAATACAACTTTTCACGAAATCCGTACAAGCACTTTATTAAATTTACAAGAGGCTAGTTCTAACTTAGTCAAAAATAAAGAGGTACTTCTTTTTTTAGATTTCAATACTTTTATTGAGTCTATAAATTCTGCTCACTCCTATTGTGATGAAATTATTTATTATAGACGAAATCTTGGGAACCCCTATACCCCAAGGAATCAATTTGTAAAAAAAGCAGGAAAAATATCTGAGACTTTTGACCGAAGTCGTGGTGCAGATGGTTTAACCAGCGAGCAATGGGTTAATATAATGAGGGCTGAAGGTGGTAGTAACGCTCCAGATTTAATAAGAATAACAAACCGCGAAAACCAAAATAGATACATTAAATTAAAGAAGAGGGAACGTGCAATTGTAAAAGTTGGTGAAATTCAAAAAATTGAAAAATTTTCTAATGCGGTAGATGGAGAAATTTACATATCTCCAGATTTTCCCCCTGAACAGATATCTTTTTTATATACCCCTGATGATAAATTAGTAAAAGGATTGGTTGAATGGTTGATTTTTATCAATTCTGGTAATTCTACTAAATTATCTGAAATGTTTAGAGTTGGTATAAATGAAGATTCTTCTAATGACAAAAGTCAATTGAGCAGGCAGTTTAAAAGAGATATAAAAGACAACAACCAAAACCAAATAAGGGTAGAGTTTTTGAAAAAAGATTTCTCCAATATTATAATCAACTTAGTAAAAATTAAAAATAAACAAATCATGTTTTTGGGTTATCCGGGTAATCGTTCGACCTCAAAAAATGAAATGGAACAAATATTTATAATTAAAAATGTGAACGGAGACTTATTAGAGAGAATAAAATTCAATGTCAATCAGATGAAGAAAGGTTTAAATGATTATGATGATTCAATAATGAATTTGAGTAAAAATTAAATCCGGCAAAATCCTGGAAAAACGGGCAACAATATAGGCAATGCTTAAGCCTGTCTCAAATCGATCCCGAGCTATCGGGACCCGGCTCGCTTACAATGCCTGATTTCCTCGCTAAAGAAACAGGAAATGATACAGGAAATTACGCCTACCAGCCTTTCCCGAACCCTTAACAACTAAATATACCGCTTTAACTTCACTAAGGAGCTGGGTACACATAATTCGCCTCAAAGCTCAACGGAATTCCCAACCACCAGTACACTAACAGGAAAATAGTCCAGGCCACTAAAAATATTACCGAATACGGCAACATCATAGAAATTAAAGTTCCAATTCCCATTCCTTTCACATACCGCTGACTAAACACCACAACCAGCGGAAAATAAGGCAATAATGGCGTGATAATATTTGATACTGAATCTCCAACCCTGTAAGCCGCCTGGGTTAAATCGGGAGATATACCCAGTTGCATGAGCATAGGCACAAAAATAGGTGCGATAAGCGCCCATTTTGCTGAAGCCGAGCCCACCATTAAATTCACAAACGAACTAAGAATCACGATCCCCACAATGGTTATTTGTCCCGGCAACTCCAGCGCCTGCAGGAAATTTGCGCCTTTAATGGCAATTAACAGCCCGATATTTGAACGGGAAAAAGCATCTATAAACAGCGCACAGAAAAAGGCCATCACTATATAATAGCCCATACTTTCCATAGATTTGGTCATACTCTTAATCAAATCTCCTGAAGATTTATATTTCCCGGAAACAAAACCAAAAACCAGTCCCGGAATTAGCAAAAGCACGAAAATAAGCGGGACTATAGCCTTCATTAAAGGAGCGTGGAAGG
Source organism: Salegentibacter haimaensis (assembly GCF_054121495.1). NCBI lineage: Bacteria > Pseudomonadati > Bacteroidota > Flavobacteriia > Flavobacteriales > Flavobacteriaceae > Salegentibacter > Salegentibacter haimaensis. Next base: position 154,549 of record NZ_JBSYGH010000008.1, on the reverse strand, counting down.
AAGTAAGGGACTGAATCTCGGAATCTACCATATCGGGTCCCCGTAAGGCAGAATCTTCGGGCATTGCCCATAGAAACAATCCTACAAGCCCCAGCAGCATAGCTCCAAGCCCCATCCAGAATGCCCTGCTTTCTTTAGAAGTCACGTTTTCCATTTTAGGCATTTGGTCTTCATCACCATCTACCGCAACTTTTCTAAGCCGGGGCTCAATAATTTTATCGGTGATCCACCAGCCTACAAGCACGATCAATAAGGTGGAAGCCGAAGTAAAATACCAGTTGTTTAAAGGGTTCAGGTTAATCGCCGGGTCAAGAATTCGGGCTGCTTCCAACGTAAAACTCATAATAAGCGGATCTATAGCCGAAGGCACAAAGTTCGCAGAAAAACCTCCCGAAACCCCTGCAAAGGCAGCAGCAATTCCGGCAAGAGGATGCCGTCCCGCGGCGTAAAAAATCACTCCACCCAAAGGAATTACCAGCACATAACCGGCATCGGCTGCGGTGTGACTTACAATCGCGATTAAAATAAGCATTGGGGTAAGCAGCTTTTTAGGCGTGAAATTCAGCAGCTTCTTTAAGCCGGCGTCTATCCAGCCCGAATGTTCGGCCACCCCTACCCCTAGCATTGCTACCAACACAATTCCCAAAGGAGCAAACAGCACAAAGGTATTTACCATACTGGCCAGGAATTCGGCCAGCTGAGTGCCGGTTAACAGGTTTTGAACGTTTAAACTGCTTCCCGTCATTGGGTGAACTTCTCCAAAATCGAAGGGAGATAGTAAAGCCGAGAGCACCCAAACGAAAATGAGTAAATAGAAAAACAAAATTGCGGGATCGGGCAATTTATTCCCAATTCTTTCCACCAAATCTAGAGCCCTGTTTAATATTCCTTTTTTGGGTGTTTCGACCGCTTGCTTCATAATGAACTAGCTAAATTGTTAATGAATTGCTAAAATAGGAATATTTCAAAAGAATTAACCCGATTTTTTTTGCCTGCCTGAATCTCTTAGATTTTCAATTCAGAAAACAAAAAAAGGCTGCCTAATTTCTTAAACAGCCTTTCAGAATATTGAATTTAGAGTTTATGCTTCAGCAGTAAGCGCTGCTGCTTCCTCTGTATTTTCAGTCTGCTCCACCTCTTCTTCGCCCGAAAAATAAGGGAAAACATCCAGGATAGGAGATTCGGTAATAGAAGGAATCGAATAATCGCCCATAGTATTTTCCATCGCTATAGTGGTATTCTCGAAAGCTTCCTTCACATCATTAGCCTGTACCAGTAAATAGGTATTGGTCTTTTTTTCTTTCCCGCTTTCTTCATCGAGAGCGATTAAAGAGACCTTGGATTTAAACCATCTATCTGAATTTTCAAAAGGATGCACCTCTGAAAAATTTGCGACTTTAATATTCATTATCCTGAAATCCTCGCTGGTATAAGCCTTCATTTCTTCGCTAATTCTGGCTTCAGCTTCAGTATAGGATACCGCATCCAGCAGGTAAGTATCGGTAGTCACTTTTTGCTCTCCCGTTTCGTGTGTTTTTCTGTATTTCACCTTACATTCATACCAGGTTGCACTCATATCTTATTTTTTAGGCTGCCAAAAATAGGATTAAAATCTGCCCACAAAATTATTTGACCCGGGAGATATTCACAATTTTAGTTCTCGATAGATTTCCAGTCAACACCTGGAATCCTTCTGTTGTTTTTAATCTTCTGAAGTTTAAGCCCTAGGCCGGTTGTAAGCCCAATTTTTCTACGGAAGAATTTCCTGTAAAATTCCCGGCTTTCAGGAAATATTAAATTTTATTTTTCCATTGTCGTATCTTTAAATAGCAAATTTTGAAGGATGAAAAAGCAGGTCTACCATCGATTAAATGTAGATGAAATTCTTGAAATTTTTGAAACTTCCATAGCAGGGCTTGGTTCTGCTGAAGCTTCAGAAAGAAGCTCAAAATATGGCAAAAACCTCCTGCCTTCCCGCAGGCGGCTTACGCTTTTTCGCATAATTTTAAACCAGTTTCTAAGTCCGTTAATATATATTCTACTGGCTGCCGTTTATGCAACAAATCTTATCTCTTGAACCCGTAAGCTGGACCATCTGGTTGAGGCTATTTTTTACGACCTCTATCATCATCCTGGTAATGGAAATTTTTAAGTACATAAACCGCAAAAAGAAAACTTCAGAAGAAAACAGGGCATAAAAAAAGCTATCTGCACCGGGGCGTTTCCCTTAGCAGACAGCTTTTAAATAGATTATAATTATCTTAATTCTTCAAATCAAATCTATCCAGGTTCATCACCTTGGCCCAGGCTGCAACGAAATCTTTCACAAATTTCTTTTCGGCATCCTGGCAGGCATAAACTTCGGCGATAGCTCTAAGCTCTGAATTCGATCCAAAAATGAGATCTACCCTGCTACCGGTCCATTTCAATTCGTTTGAATTGCGATCGCGGCCTTCAAAAATCTTTTGATCATCAGATTTTGCTTTCCAGGTCGTATCCATTTTAAGCAAATTCACGAAAAAGTCGTTGGTAAGCTGGCCGGGTCTTTTGGTGAAAACCCCGTGTTTGGAACCGTCAAAATTGGTTTCCAAAACACGCATTCCGGCCACTAAAACCGCCATTTCTGAAGCTTTCAGGTTAAGCAGCTGGGAGCGATCTATCAGCATTTCTTCTTCTGAAGTATTGATGCTTTCATGTTTTTTCCTGTAGTTTCTAAACCCATCGGCTGCAGGTTCTAAAACTTCAAAAGCTTCGGCATCGGTTTGGTCCTGCGATGCATCATTTCTTCCTGGGCTAAACGGAACCTTAACATCCTGCCCGGCAGCTTTTGCTGCTTTTTCTATGGCTGCACTACCCCCAAGAACAATAAGGTCGGCAATAGATATCTTGCGGTTTCCATTTTCGCTGTTGAATTCTTCCTGGATTTCTTCCAGTTTACGAATGATTTTTTGGAGTTTCGGCGGATTGTTCACCTCCCAGTGTCGCTGTGGCTCCAGGCGAATTCGGGCACCATTAGCCCCTCCCCTTTTATCTGAATTCCTAAAAGTGGAAGCTGAAGCCCAGGCAGTGCTAACCAGGTCTGAAACCGATAATCCCGAGTCCAGAATTTTAGATTTTAATAGCTCGATATCGGCCTCGTTTACCAGCTCATAATCTACCTTTGGAATAGGATCCTGCCAAATCAATTCTTCTGAAGGAACCTCTGGCCCCAAATATCTGGAAACCGGCCCCATATCCCGATGGGTAAGTTTATACCAGGCTTTTGAAAAAGCTTCAGCAAACTCATCTGGGTTTTCATAAAAATGACGGGAAATCTTTTCATAATCTGGATCCTGAATAAGAGCCAAATCGGTGGTTAGCATAAAGGGGGCGTGCTTCTTATTGGGGTCGTGTGCATCTGGCACAGTGCCTTCGCCGGCTCCTGCTTTGGGTTTCCACTGGTAAGCTCCACCGGGACCTTTATGGCATTCCCAATCGAAATTGAATAAGTTTTCAAAGAAATTATTGCTCCATTTGGTAGGAGTGGTCGTCCAGGCGCCTTCAATTCCACTGGTGATAGTATTTGCAGCATTTCCGGAATTAAAGCTGTTTTTCCAGCCCAATCCCTGCATTTCGATTCCTGCACCTGCAGGCTCTACATCTACATATTTTTCGGGATCGGCAGCCCCGTGAGTTTTCCCGAAGGTATGTCCGCCGGCGATAAGGGCAACGGTTTCATAGTCGTTCATCGCCATACGGCCAAAAGTTTCACGAATATCTTTGGCTGCAGCTACCGGGTCTGGGTTTCCATTAGGGCCTTCAGGATTCACATAGATGAGCCCCATATGCGTGGCTCCTAATGGGTTTTCAAGGGTATTCCCCTTCTCATATCGCTGTTTATTGGCGAGCCATTCTCCTTCAGAACCCCAGTAAATATCTTCTTCGGGTTCCCAAATATCTTCGCGACCACCGGCAAAACCAAAGGTTTTAAGCCCCATAGACTCCAGCGCACAGTTCCCGGCCAGGATCATAAGATCGGCCCAGGAGATTTTTCTACCGTATTTTTGTTTAATAGGCCAAAGTAAAAGTCGGGCCTTATCAAGGTTTGCATTATCGGGCCAGCTGTTGAGAGGTGCAAAACGCTGGGAACCCGAACTGGCTCCTCCTCTACCATCGGCGATTCGGTAAGTCCCGGCACTATGCCAGGCCATACGAATAAAAAGCGGACCATAATGGCCATAATCGGCCGGCCACCAGTCCTGGGAGTCGGTCATAAGTTTAAAGAGATCTTCTTTTACGGCATTAAGGTCGAGACTTTTAAATTCTTCAGCATAATCAAAATCCTCTTCCATAGGATTAGACAGTGAAGAATGCTGTCTTAGAATACTTAAATTTAACTGGTTAGGCCACCAGTCGCGGTTTGTAGTTCCGGTGCCGGCGGTAAACTCTGTAGCTCCTCCCATAAACGGGCATTTGCTGCTTTCATTTACTTCCCAAACTTTGTGGTTATCGGGATGCTTGTCTTTTTCCATAGGGGTTGGTTTTAATGATTAACAGTTTAAAAATATAATAATTTTTTCTTATTCAATTAAATTATTCATAACTAAAAACTATATAAATAAGATATAATTTATAGTCCCTTCCTAAATGCTTCATATACTGAAATATCATTTCTTCAAGCTGCAGGATTATAATAAGATTCTAATCGGGTTCATTTAATTTCCAAACTTTTACTTGCTATACTCATACAATACATAAAATGTTTATAAAATTTAAAGCCGAAGTATTTTCCTATTTATCTATGGGTTAATATTGACTTTTGAATTGAGCAATAAAATGAACAAAGAGCCAAACTTAAACCCACAGGATTTTCCAGAATTTATGGATGTGCATATCTGGGTAAGGGCGATCAATTTTATTATTGATTTTATTCTTTGGTTTTTCCTGGCGGTTTTTGCAGTGATTATGCTCGATTTTTATCTACCCGATCTAAGCCATTTCAGCATCAATTTTTTGGCTTATACTGCGATGATTCTGCTGTATGCCGGCTATTATTATTTTAGTGAATTGAACAGCCAGCGAACCCTGGGGAAATTTTTAACCGGAACTAAGGTAATTTCCAAATCTGGAAAAAGACCCGGAAGGAAACAAATCTTAATTCGAAGTCTGTGGCGCTTATTTCCTGTAGACTTTATATCCCTGATGTTTAGAAAGAATACGCTTCACGATAAATTTTCGGAAACCCGGGTGGTGAGACCCTTTAAACCGCTTAAGGAATTATAGAGAGCAGCCTGGAATTTGCGATACCCCTGCATTAATTACCTGGGAGGGTTTTCTATAGTTACCATGATTTTTAAAAAAGCCCGCAATTCTACGGCCAGGGTATTCCCTTGAGAATGAGCACAATCTTAAAAACTGTTAATGTTTTTGATGCTTTCTTTGGTCGATTTAACCGGGATTCGGGTGGCCATCTTAAATAAAACCCAAAGTCGCATTTTAAGGAAGAAAAGCCCATATTTCTTTCTAAATTTAAGTTGAATCTTCTCTAATATTTTCAGCTATTTATTGATTAGCAGAAGATTAAAACCTAATTAAAATTTCAAAGTCAAATAAAAATGCTGGAGATATCGGAATTATCTGAGAAATCGATTAAGCAAATTTTAACAAACCTTGAAACCGATAAAGAACTTAATGTGAGTTTGCCCGGTGACGGGTTATTACATATCGAAAAAGATCTCCCTTACCTTGTTATTTACCGGCGTCGGCAAAACGATGAAGGTACTATGCGGCTTTTGATGAGTGAAGCATCCTACCTGGTGATAGGCAATGAGAATTTTGAAGCTTATCGCGACCTGGTTTATAAAATCGCCGACCAGCTTTCTACTCATTTCAAATCCTATTTACTATTTGAAATTTATGCCGGGGAACCCGGTTCAAGGTGTTTCAGAATTAAAGGTCCCGCCCAAAGACTACCGGCCAGTCTGGAGGTTTTGGAAGACGAGTTTAATAAGATTAATAATCTTTACTCTGGCCTCTATTTACAGGCCGAAATTATAGATACCCCGAATAGACAGCGCGATGGAGATGAAGCTTTAATGACTATTGAAGAGGCGAAAAGCTCGGGTGCTGTTCTGGTAGGGCTTGAAATTCCGCCGGTGTACCGCAATGATGTAGGAAAACTTTATCCTGTATTTTTCAGGGAATTTAGAGATTATGTGGTGAAAGCCATTCATAAATCGATATTTCAGTTTATAAGGGTACAAACTTCCTGCGGGGTGAGCAGCTTTAATGCGCTGGGAAGAAAATACCTGAAAGATAAGGTCTTTGAGATCGATAAAAAGCTCTCAAAGATTGAAAGTTCCTTTCAGTTTCTATGGTTGGTCTCGCCGGCAAATATTCACGAAATCAAGGATAAATTTTTTGAAACCAATTACGAAAAAGTACTCGATTATCACTACCGCTTGTTACCAATAGATCCTGACGTTTTAAAGCGGGAGCTATATAATTTGCCCATTGAAGAAATCGATGATCCCGCGATGTCTTATCTCTTCAGAGAAAAAAGAGAAGAGCTCGATCAACAAATCACTATGCTAAGCGAACGCGGCACCAAGAATTTCTTCTACAACAGCATTAGATTATACAAGGGAATAGACCCCAAATTAAGCGAAGAAGCCGGAAGATTGCTGCGCGAAGTTCCTGAAACCGAACCCAATGCTGCCGAAGAACTTATAGACTCTAAAGGCTTTAGCAGCCTGGCCCGCCGGGAATTCGATTATTTCAAAGAACAGGATGAAAAATTCGACAGCCGGGTACATATTCGAAAAGATGTGAATATAATGATGGTATCCCGGGGTGAACTCTATATCCCTGCCGATTACAAAATGAATAAAACCGAGGCGATGGCCCTCATCCAGCACGAGGTGGGCACTCACGTACTCACTTTTTATAATGGAAGCATTCAACCCCTGGAGCTGCTTAAAAGTGGTTTGGCCGATTATGACCCCTTACAGGAAGGCCTGGCAGTTATGGCCGAGTACCTGGTTGGTGGCTTAACCGTAAACCGCCTACGAACCCTGGCCGGGAGAGTTATTGCCGGTTCTGCCCTGTTGGAAGGAGGCGATTTTAAGCAAATTTTCAGCCTGCTTTATAAAGACTACGGCTTTTCCCCCGAACGTGCCTTTAATATTACTTCCAGAATTATGCAGGGCGGCGGATTTCTAAAAGATATTATTTACCTGAAAGGTCTTGTGGAATTACGCGAACACCTGCAGCAGGGAGGAGAATTTGAGACCTTGCTGGCTGGGAAATTCGGATTAAAACACACGGGAATAATCAAAGAGTTAACCGAAAGAAACGTGCTGAAACCGGCAAAATTAATTCCCAGTTTTTTACTGAATAAAGACATCGAACAAAAATTAAACCTAATCAGAGAGGGCTTGCCCCTTTCACAAATGATAAACCAATGAGAATATGTTTTGTATTGAATGATATTGAAACCGAAAAATGTGGAACTTCGGTTTTATTAATGACTGCAGCACACCAGCGCGGTCACGAGGTTTACGCAATGGGCGTGGGAGATTTTAACTTTCACCACGACGGCCCCATTAGTATTCACGCCACCACCCTACCTGCCAACACCAAAACCAAATCGGCTACCAAATTTTTAGAGGCGCTGCAAAGCAAAAAGGCGAAAAAGAAACGCCTTACTTCAAAAGATTTAGATGTGCTCTTCATTAGAAACAATCCAACCGAAGAAGGTTCGGGCCGGGAATGGGCTGAACACGCCGGGGTAGCTTTTGGGAAAATGATGCAAATGCAGGGGGTACTGGTATTAAACGATGCCTACGCACTTTCTCACGCCTTTATAGATAAGTTATACTTTGAAGAATTACCCGAAGAGATAAAACCCGATTCCCTGATTACCCGAAGCAAGGACGATTTGCTGAAATTCTGGGAAAAGCACAATAAAAAGATGGTTTTAAAACCTTTGGAAGGCTCGGGCGGAAAAGATGTTTTTCTAATCGACGAGAATGAAAAGAACGTAAATCAAATCATAGAAACCATAAGCGAGCAGGGCTATGTGATCGCACAGGAATTTCTACCGGCGGTAAAAGATGGCGATGTTAGAATTCTTCTGCTAAATGGACGGGTAATGGAAAAAGATGGTGTACAAGCAATCATTCGCCGCTCGCCGGGTGAAGGAGAATTCAGAAGTAATTTCAGGCAGGGCGCTACGGCAAACAGCAGTGATCTTACCCCAGAGATGCAGCGTATCGTAGATCTTACCGCACCTCAACTTATTCGCGATGGGCTGTTTTTTGTAGGCCTCGATGTAGTGAAAGATAAACTTATAGAAATAAATGTTTTAAGCCCGGGAGGTATGGAACGCTTTAAAGATATTGGGCTACCCGATTTTACCCCAATGGTAATCGAAGCGATTGAAAGAAAAGTAGAATATAAAGAACTTTATAAGGGGCAGTTGACCAATAAAGTTCTGGCAACGATGGCATAAGTTATGGAATCTAAAACCAAAAAAATACCAAGAATTTTAGGCAAATATACCAGCGGACTTGAGGGTCCGCTGTTGTTTGTGACCGGTGGTGTTCACGGCAATGAACCCAGCGGTGTGCAGGCCCTGAAGAAAGTTTTTGCCGAACTGGAAAAAACAAAACCGGAAATCAGGGGGACTATTGTAGGAGTTTCCGGAAACCAAAAGGCTTTAAACGAAAATAAACGCTATCTGGACGAAGACCTTAACCGAACCTGGACCAAAGAAAATATTGAGTCGGGGAAAAAGGAGTCTCACGAACAAAAGGAAATGTGGGAAATTATTAGCGTTTTGGAAGATTATCCCGAAAAGGACTTTACCAAACGCTATTTTTTAGATTGTCATACCACCTCCTCACCCAGCCTTCCCTACATTTCTGTGCAGGAGGTGAACGACAATGATGCCTGGGCACATAGATTCCCAACTTATATCGTGCGCGGATTCAGCGATATGGTGTACGGCTGTATAGATCATTATTTGAGTCGCACCGGCCTTACCGGGTTTGTTTTGGAGGCCGGGCAGCATACCGATGAGAAATCGGTAGAGAACCACGAAGGAGTAATTTGGCTGGCCCTTAAAGAGGCCTGCGATTTAGACCTGGAAAAAATCTCAACTTACCCTGAATGTGTAAACAGGTTTGCCAAAAAGAATGCCCCCGATCAAAAAACTTTTGAACTGGTGCATCGCCACGGCCTGGAAGATGGGGATGAATTCAAAATGCAACCCGGCTACGAGAATTTTCAGAAGATCAAAAAAGGAGAAGTTCTCGCCATTCAAAACGGAAAAGAAGTTAAAAGCGAGTGGGATGCCCGCATCTTTATGCCCTTATATCAGGCACAGGGCAACGACGGATTTTTCGTGGTACAGGAAGTAAATAAATAAAAAATTGCCGGTTATCTTTTAACGATGCCGGCAACTTTTCCATCGGCGCAATACACGCGAAGCAGCTCCTTATTTTTTACACCATACTTTCCCGAAGGCACTTCATAATCGGCCACGCCGCGTTCAGCTCGCACAAATTTGATCTGGGTATTATCCCGGGGATCGATTAACGGGCTTTTGCAGGAGTTGGCGTCAAAACTTACCCCGGCTTCAGTCTGGAAGTTTTGTGGAACATTTTCGGCCTGCCTTATGATATCGTTTTGAAGTGGTGAAGTGGTGGCTGAACAACCAGCCAGCATTAAAATCAGCACTAGAGAAACAAGACTAATTTTCATAATTAAAGGATTGATTTTCAACCTAAATTAAGAATAAAATCAATCCCTTTTCCTAAAATACTCTGAATAATTAAGGTTTAAATTCCAGGCTCACCGGGCTTGGAACTTTTATTTCAGAAAGCTTTTTTAAAGCTCCGCTTTCTTCGATTTGAAAACTCACAATATTACCTGAGTCCTGGTTGGCAGCGTATAGAAATTTACCATCTTCAGAAATCACAAAATTCCTGGGAGTTGTTCCTCTGCTGGAATAATGATCTATAAGTTTTAGGTCTGCTCCTGAATTTTCAATTCGAAATGCCACTATGCTATTGTGCCCCCGGTTGGAGGCATATAAAAATTCTCCTGAAGGGTGCAAATGTATATCGGCTGTACTGTTTTTTTCTGAAAAATCACGGGGAAGCGTAATTACATTTTTGAGCTGTTTCAAGGCTCCATCTTCGGCTATACTGAAAATACTGATGCTGCTGTTTAATTCGTTGATGCTGTAAGCAAACTTTTCATCGGCCGAGAATGTAAAATGCCGCGGGCCGGCGCCTTCTTCAAGGCTAATATATTCCTGTGAATGTGGTACCAGTTTTCCCATTTCTGAGTCGAATTGAAATACCCAGATTCGGTCATTCCCCAAATCGGCGATATAGGCAGTTTTATTATCTCTAGAAATGCTTACCGAGTGCGGATGCGAATTTTCAGGATTTTCGAGTACGATTTTTTGAGTTTTTTCAAGCTTTCCCGCAGTATTCCTTTTATATAACATCACCACTCCGCCAACATAATTGGAGACAAAAATATAATTTCCGGTTTTATCGGTTTCAATATGGCAGGGAGCAAAAGCTTCAGTAGAAATTTTTCCCAATTCTGTTAGATCATTCCCTTCCACAGCAAAAGAATGAATAAAGCCAGATTCGGCATCGCCTCCACCCAGCTCACTTACGGCGTAAAGATTTTCGCCTTCCGCAGAAAACTTTATAAAACTGGGGTTGGTCATTTTAGCCACCACCCGGGCATTAGAAAGTTGTCCGGTGATATCGTTGACATCTACCACATAAATACCTTCTCCTTTGCCATCTACGTGGCCTTCCTTTTTGGTATAGGTACCTACGAACAATTGCTGGGCGTTTACACTAAAAAAGCTCATCATAAGGATGCCGATAATGCCGGTTTTAATTTTCTCTATAACCATTTCTTATTTTTAAAATAGGCCAGCGAGGCCACAAAAATCAATAACATTATCCCAAGTAAAACAAAATAGCTGTACTCCCATTCCAGCTCTGGCATAAACTCAAAATTCATCCCGTAGATCCCGGCAATAAAGGTTAGCGGAATAAAAATCGTGGCGATTATGGTAAGCACCTTCATCACTTCGTTCATTTTATTGCTAATGGTCGTCATATACATATCCATTAACCCCCAGGTCATTTCGCGATAAATATCAATATTTTCTGAAACCTGTAAGATGTGATCATAGAGGTCTCTTATATAATTCCTGGTGCGCTCATTTACTAAATCCCCGTCAAGCTTCTCCAGTCGACTCACCACCTCGCGTAGTGGAAATACCGCACGTCTTATTCTTAAAATCGTGCGCTTTAACTCCTGGATTTCAAAAGTGATCTCATCGCTTGGTTGTTTATCAAAAAGTTTCTCTTCCAGATGTTCAATCTTATCGGCGATGTTTTCTATCACAACAAAGTAATTGTCTACTATGGCATCCAGTAGGGCAAAGAGCAGGTAATCGGCAGAGTTGCTGCGAATTCGGCCGTGGCCATTGGTTAATCTTTCACGTACGTTATCGAATACGTCACCGCCGGCCTCCTGGAAACTCAGAATATAATCTTTACCCAGCACGAAACTTATATGCTCATTTTCTATATGTCCCTCCTCATTATGATATAGCATTTTGGCCACTACGAAAAGATAATCTTCGTATTCGTCGATTTTAGGACGCTGATTGGTATTTACAATATCTTCCACGATGAGAGGGTGCAAATCATAATATTTGCCCAGTTTCTCGATTTCTCCGGTGTTACTAAGGCCGTCTATATTGATCCAGGTGATACGATCGGCGGCCTCGAATTTAAAGGCATCTTCTACGGTTTTGGAAGAATGGGTTTCAAATTCATCTTTGTTATAATCATAGACCTCCAGCCGGGTTTCGGTTTGTTCTCTATGGCCAACGTAGGTTACAGTTCCCGGGGCCTGGTGCAGGGCTTTGGTGGTTTTTGGCCTTCTTAGGGAAAGCCGCTTTCGTTTGAGCATATATAAAACTTTGCTTAAAGTTAGCAAAAGCTATGAAAAAGCCTATAAAAAAAGTCCGGCAACAAAAATTGATACCGGACTTCTGTTTCAAAAATTATTACTTTCTACTCCACCACATACATCTCGTTTGATGCTTTGATATATTCCTGCGGATTAAAAGTAGATTCAAAGCTGTTGCGTACTAAATCTAGTTTTAGTTTTAGCTCTGCCATTCTATCTTTAAGGTATTTATCGTTCTTATACTTTTCGATAAGGGCTTCGTACTTATTAAGGTTTTCAAGTATTCTAAAGGTAATCGTCCCAAACCTGATTTTTAAATTTTGCACCGTGATCATTTGGTCGTGATAGGCCTGTTTCCAGTTTTCGGGGTTTTTGGCCTTTTCTTCTGCGATTTTATCTTCGGCGATTTTTGAAATATCAAGAATGTACTGGGTACGTTTTTTAGCATCGGTTTCGTTGGTGAAATTTTGCTCAAATTCCTTTAAGTTGATTCCCAGCATATTGGTAAGGTTCTTCTCCATTGCCTTATTTTGAAGTTCCTTTAGTTCATCAAGGCTTTTGTTTATAGATTCCCATTCGGTTTCAATAAGGTCTTTGTCGTGTGTGAATTGAGCTACAGTAGTGGTAAGCTTAAGCATCTCGGTACTTTTTGCCCGAAGCTCTCTATCGCGACGCCCCAGATTGTTGATGAAACTATTAATTCCGTCAAAAAGGCTTCCGGCGAGCATTCCTGTAAAAGGCGTTCCTTTACTAAGGTCTCCTGTCACATTTAAAATATGACTTAAAGCATCCAGGCGGGCGTCGTTTTTCTTCTCTTCCTCCATATATTGCCTAAAGGTGCCAAACCATTCCTGGTAGCCTTCATAGAACATTGGGTTGCTCACCTTATCTAAGGTGGCATAGAATTCACGGGAAGTATTAAAGAGGTTTAGCGGTTTGATCTCCCGCTCCATCGAAGCGAGGTTAAGTACCGCCGAGCTGTAGTTGTATTTATAAACGCCTATTGTGTTTTTATCGATCTCTTCCTGGCGTTCTTCGAGAAATTTTACCCGGGCAAGCAGTTTCTCAACTTTTTCGGCCGAGGAGTTTGAATTCTGAATGCTCTCATCCAGGTTGCTTATCTTGGAATCGATTTCCTTAATTCTAAAATCCAGATTCTGACTTAACAGGTTTCGTTCGCGATTAAGTTCCTTTAAAACCTGCTCGGTAACGCTTTTATTTTCGTCTAAATGCTGGGCGATTGAAGCGCCGGAAAACAAAATTCCCAGGACAAAAATTATAATAGGTAGTTTTCTCATAATCAATATGATTTGGGTCTTTAGTTTAGTTAATAACCTGGGATGATTAACATATTCTATGCCAGCTTTTCGGCCTCTACGATGTACCAGTGATTTTCAAAAGGATCCTCGAAGCCGGCAGTAAAACCGTAATCCTTCCGGGAGGGTTTCTCAAGACTTTTAGCCCCGTGATTTATAGCCAATCTGTATATTTTTTCCACATCTTCAACATATAAAAACATCGCCGAAGATTTAGGCCTCCATTCTCCCGCTGCAGTACCAAACATAATTATGGCCGGTCCTATTTTAAGCTCCCCGTGCATAATATCTCCATTTTCATCGGGAACTATGAGTTGGGTTTCGGCATTAAAAACATTTTTTGCAAACTGAAGAAATTCTTCTGAATTTTTCAAAATGAGGTAAGGCATCACAGGCAAATACTGCTCGGGTATTTTCATAAGACTGGAGGTTTATAATTTATTAGTCTAAAATAAACTAAAATATCAATATCCTGTTGCTGTTATTTTAGCCCGGCAACTTCAACCCCAGCCTGAAGATAATTGGAAATTTAACCTCGGCTTCTTCACCAAAAGCATCTTTTAATTTTTTGCTTATAAGCTTTACGGGATTTCTTTTATGTTCCTGTCGATAAGCATTTACCCCACTCCAGGTATTGAGGTAACCTATAATTTCATCGAAATCCCAATGATATTTTTTATATAGTTTGGGCGTATTTAATTCCTGAAACGGAAAAGGCACATTTCGATAATCTTCTTCTAAATGTATGCGCTCAGGATCCCAGTAAGGGCCAATGATTTCTTCATAAAATTCTTCTATAACTTCGTTGGTTTCAGTATTGCTTTGAAGCAGGGAATAACCCGCAAGTGCAATGAGTCCGCCTGGTTTTAAAACCCGGTTTACCTCAGCATTAAATTCGTCGAAGTTAAACCAATGTACTGCCTGGCCTACACAAACCAAATCAAAATGGTTGTCGGGAAAACTGGTTTGCTCGGCTGCTTGTTGTGAATAATGAATGTTGGGTTTTTGAATAGCCTGTTGCAATTGATTTTTGCTAATATCGGTGGCTTCAACTTCGTCCATCAATTCAGCAAGTTCACCGGCTTTTTGACCATTTCCTGTGGCACAATCCCAGGCCCGGGAAGTATGTCTTAAATGTTTTTTAATGAAGGCATAAAGTTCCCCGGGGTAAGAAGGGCGAAACCTTGCATAAGCTTTTGCGTGACCCGAGAAAAGATCTTTCATAATGAGTAATTTCCTATAAGGTACAAAGACTAAGCGGCATAAAAAAAGAATCGTGAAGTAGTTTAAATTTATGAACCAAAATGCAGGGTGATTTATCCAAACCTGACAATCATCATATAAGACCCCTTGCATTAAGCTTAATTTTAAGCTTGCAAACGGCAAAATTTCAACTACTATGAAAAAATCCCGCCTGGACCTCTACCTGCTCTTACCCGTTAAAAATTTTATTGAAAAACAAACCTCTGTAGGCCTATTACTAATGTTCTCGGCCGCACTGGCTATGATCGTGGCCAACTCCCCGATTCAGGAGGCCTATCACGCACTTTGGAAACAGTATATACACTTGGGAATTAACGATTTTGAGATTAGGAAAAACCTGCTGCATTGGATCAATGACGGTTTAATGTCTATGTTCTTTTTCCTGGTGGGGCTTGAACTGAAAAAAGAAATACTTCACGGCGAACTGGCCAGTCTTAAACAATCTATACTCCCCATCGGCGCCGCAATTGGCGGGATGATCGTGCCGGCACTAATTTATTTTTATTTTAACCCCTCCGGGGTATCGGCTTCGGGTTGGGGAATCCCAATGGCAACCGATATCGCTTTTGCCCTGGGAATTTTATACCTGCTGGGAGACCGCGTGCCTTTTTCCCTCAAAATCTTTCTCACCGCCATTGCCATAGTAGACGATTTGGGAGCGGTTCTGGTGATCGCATTTTTTTATACTTCTGAGATTTCTACCTACAGTCTTGGCATTGGAGCTTTCTTCCTGCTAATCTTAATCACCGCCAACATTATTGGAATTAGAAACACCCTGTTTTATGCGGTAATGGGAATCGGCGGATTATGGCTGGCTATTCTCCTCTCTGGAGTACACGCCACTATAGCCGCGGTTTTGGCTGCTTTTGCCATTCCTACAGCCAGAAAAATAAATACGCCTCTGTTTTTGCGCAAAGCCAGGTTATTGAGCTATGAGATCAAAGAACTTTATAAAAACCGCAAAAAAGGCGGCAAAGAAGCCGATGAACACATCACCGGGACTATAGAGAAGTTCTCTTCCCTAACCGAAGATGCTACTCCCCCGCTTCAACGCCTGGAACACGCCCTGCACCCATTCGTGAGTTTTGTGGTCTTACCCATCTTCGCTTTTGCCAATGCCGGAGTTAGTTTAGATGCGAACGCTTTCACCAATTTAATAAGCCCTGTGGCCCTGGGGGTAATGCTGGGACTGCTGATTGGAAAATTCTTCGGAATTGTTCTTTTTACCAAACTCCTGGTTTGGCTTAGGCTGGCGAGCCTTCCCCGTGCCATCACCTGGAAACACGTTTATGGCCTCGCCTTTTTAGCCGCCGTTGGCTTTACGATGTCACTATTTATCACAGAGCTTGCCTTTGTGGAAGAAACCTATTTAATACAGGCGAAAATGGGCATTATTTCGGCCTCCATTATCGCCGGGCTAATCGGCTTTTTCTACCTTAGATTCTTCTGCCCGCTACCTCAAAAACAGAAAGTTAAATCTGAGAAAACCAAAAGTTCAACACAGCTCGAAAATCAATTAAACCTGAAAACCTGAGCCTGCTCATATTTCTAGCTTGAGAATTCTATCAAATTTGTCCAAAAATTTACCCGAGATATGGCAAGTTGTTTTCACTGTGGTGAAGATTGTATAGATTCAAAAATTGAATTTCAGGATAAGGAGTTCTGCTGCACCGGCTGTAAAACCGTGTATGAAATTTTAAGCGACTCCAATTTATCTTACTACTATGACCTGGAAAATAAACCGGGAATTTCCCCCGTACTTTCCGAAGGAAAGTTTGATTTCCTGGAGAACGAGGCCATTGTAGAGAAGCTGCTGGATTTTAATGAGAACAATATTCAAATTGTTTCCCTTTTAATCCCATCTATGCATTGCAGCAGCTGTATTTGGGTGCTGGAAAATTTAAAAAAGCTCAATCCCGGGGTAAACGCCTCACAGGTAGATTTTCCGAAGAAAAGTCTGCGAATCACTTATAATACTGAAAAAACCAACCTAAAAGACCTGGCCAATCTCCTGGCCAAAATTGGTTACGAGCCCTATATTTCATTAAAGGATTACGAAGAAAAAAAGTCGAACATAAACCGCAGCCTTATCTACAAATTAGGTGTGGCGGGCTTTGCCTTTGGAAATGTGATGTTCCTTTCCTTTCCCGAATATTTTGAAGTGGAAGAATTTTGGCTGGAGCAGTTTAAAAACACTTTTCGCTGGTTAATGTTTTTATTCTCCTTACCGGTGGTTTTTTATTCGGGAGCGGGTTATTTTACCTCGGCTTACAAGGGTCTAAAAGCAAAAATGCTCAATATCGATGTGCCCATCGCCCTGGGGATTGCCGTGCTTTTTCTTAGAAGTACCGCCGAAATCGCCCTGGACCTTGGCACCGGATTTTTCGACAGCCTAACCGGTTTGGTCTTCTTTCTTCTCCTCGGAAGATTTTTTCAGCAGAAAACCTACTCATATTTGTCTTTTGAACGCGACTATAAATCCTATTTCCCTATTGCTGTCACCCGAATAAATTCTGATTCAGCTGAAACGAAAAAAGAAGAGCAGGTGCAGGTTTACGAAATTAAGCCCGGGGACAGGCTTTTAATTCGAAATGGCGAACTCATCGCCGTAGATGCGGTGTTGATGCAGGGCGAGGCTTTAATAGATTACAGTTTTGTAACCGGAGAAGCCGAACCTGTAAAGAAATATTTGGGGGAAACTTTGTATGCCGGTGGCCGCCAGCAGGGAGGTGCTTTGGAAGTTGAAGCCATTAAAGCCATAGACCAGAGTTATCTCACCAAATTATGGAGCAACGAGGTGTTTAACAAAGATCGAAAATCTGGATTTCAAAGCCTTATTGACCAAATTAGCAAGCGTTTCACTGCAGCGGTTTTAAGCATTGCATTTCTTTCAACATTTTTTTGGCTTTTCTACGACCCCTCCAGGGCACTAAATGTTTTCACCGCCGTGCTCATCATTGCCTGCCCCTGCGCCATTGCACTAGCCACCCCATTTACGCTGGGAAATTTGCTGCGCATTTTCGGAAGGAATCGATTTTACCTGAAGGAAGCCAGTGTGCTGGAGCAAATGGCCAAAATAGACTGCCTGGTTTTTGATAAAACCGGGACGATTACTTCAGGAAAAAAATCTGAAATCTTTTATGAGGGCATTAAGCTCGAACCCGAAGAAGAACAGATTTTACAAAGCAGTTTACGCGCTTCCTCGCATCCGCTTAGCCGGCAGCTTTATGAGATTCTAAAATCGAATAATATTGAAAGCCTCGACGATTTCACCGAATATACCGGAAAAGGTATTGAAAGTAAGAAGGGAGCCAATCATATGAAAATAGGCTCGGCTGCCTTTGTCAATGATTCTAAAGAAGCCAGGACTTTAAATCAGACTTCGGTGTATATAAGCAATAATGAAGAGTTTAAGGGCAAATTCGTCTTCAGAACTTCTTACCGCGAGGGTATATCTGCATTGTTTAAAAATCTTTCAGAAGAAAAAGAGATCTACATTCTTTCGGGCGATAATGACGGGGAACGCCAACGCCTGGAGCAGATGCTTCCGGTACACACCCAATGTTTTTTTGATCAAAAACCAGAAGACAAGCTCAATTTCATAAAAAAGCTTCAGCAGGAAGGGAAAAAGGTGATGATGATAGGCGACGGTTTAAACGACGCCGGGGCTTTGGCGCAAAGCGATGTGGGGGTAGCTGTTTCAGAAAATATCAACGTGTTTTCCCCGGCCTGCGATGCGATTTTAGATGCCGGCCGATTACATTTCCTGGACCGGTTTTTAAGAATTTCAGAAAAAGGAATGCGCATTATAAAATTGGCATTTTTGCTGAGTTTGCTTTACAATCTGGTAGGCTTATCATTTGCGGTAACCGGAAACCTAATGCCTGTAATAGCGGCTATTTTAATGCCTTTAAGCTCTATAAGCATTGTGGCATTTACCACCCTGGCAACAAATTTAAGCGGAAGGGATCTCAACCTCAACAAACCTGATTGAGGTCATATTTTTCAAATCCCGGTAGTAATAAGTTTGCTTCAGAAAATTTCCAGGAATGACAATTATATACCTTTTACTGGCCCTGAGTATACTCGTAGCCTTAATTTTTTTCTTCGCTTTCGTGTTCTCGGTAAAAAAAGGCCAGTATGACGATATGTACACACCTTCGGTACGTATGCTTTTTGACGACGAATTAGTTAAACCAAATCCCGATAAAAAATCCACCAATTCAAAGAAACCAGACTAATTATGCAAACCGAACAGTTTTATTACGATAACAAGATCGTAAAGAAGTTTACTATCGCCACTATATTATGGGGAATAGTAGGTATGAGCGTGGGCCTGCTGCTGGCCTTTATGTTTTTATTTCCTAACCTTACCGATGGGATTTCCTGGCTAAGTTTTGGCCGTTTAAGGCCTCTGCATACCAATGCGGTGATCTTTGCCTTTGTTGGAAATGCCATTTTTGCCGGGGTGTATTACTCTACCCAACGCCTGCTTAAAGCGAGAATGTGGAGCGATGCCCTAAGCAATATCAATTTTTGGGGCTGGCAGGCCATTATCGTTGCTGCCGCCATTACCCTGCCTATGGGCTTTACCAGTTCCAAGGAATATGCTGAACTCGAATGGCCAATAGATATCGCTATTACTCTGGTTTGGGTGGCTTTTGGCGCCAACCTTATAGGAACAATCCTCAAACGAAGACAACGCCACCTCTATGTAGCGATCTGGTTTTACCTGGCCACCTTTGTTACAGTTGCTGTCTTGCATATTGTAAACAACCTGGAAATTCCGGTTTCGGCTTTTAAGAGTTATTCGATTTTTGCCGGGGTGCAGGATGCCTTGGTACAATGGTGGTATGGGCATAATGCGGTGGCATTCTTCCTAACCACTCCGTTTTTAGGTTTAATGTATTATTTTGTACCCAAGGCTGCCAATCGCCCTGTTTATTCCTATCGCCTATCGATTATTCACTTTTGGTCCCTGATATTTATTTACATCTGGGCGGGGCCGCACCACCTGCTCTATTCTGCACTGCCAGACTGGGCTCAGAATCTAGGAGTGGCTTTTTCTGTAATGCTATTGTTCCCATCCTGGGGAGGGATGATAAACGGCTTGCTTACCCTTCGTGGTGCCTGGGATAAGGTGCGTACAGATCCTGTGCTTAAATTTATGGTAGTAGCCATAACCGGTTACGGAATGGCAACATTTGAAGGCCCAATGCTTTCCCTTAAAAACGTAAATGCTATAGCGCATTTTAGCGACTGGATCATTGCTCACGTTCACGTGGGAGCCCTGGCCTGGAACGGATTCCTCACCTTCGGAATCGTGTACTGGATGGTACCAAGACTTTTTAAAACCAAACTCTACTCCATAAAACTGGCCAATGCGCACTTTTGGATTGGAACCCTGGGCATCATCATCTATGCTTTACCCATGTACGTAGCCGGTTTTGTACAGGCTTCTATGTGGAAACAGTTTAATCCCGATGGTAGCCTTACCTACGGAAACTTCCTGGAAACCGTAACCTCCATCATCCCGATGTACTGGATGCGGGCCATAGGTGGAAGTCTTTATATCATAGGGGCATTTATTCTGCTTTACAACATTGTGAAAACCGTACGCCAGGGAAGCGCTGTAGAAGATGAACTGGCAGAGGCTGCCCCGCTTCAGAAGCTAACCACCAAACGTGTTGCCGGCGAAGGCTACCACAGCTGGCTGGAAAGACGCCCAGTAAAACTAACTATCTACGCTACTATCGCCATACTTATTGGCGGAATTGTACAAATCGTACCCTCATTAATGGTAGATAAATATGTACCAGTAATTAGCAGTGTAAAGCCTTATACCCCATTAGAGCTTGAGGGAAGAGATATTTATATACGCGAGGGCTGTGTTGGCTG
Organism: Salegentibacter haimaensis; assembly: GCF_054121495.1. Classification (NCBI taxonomy): domain Bacteria; kingdom Pseudomonadati; phylum Bacteroidota; class Flavobacteriia; order Flavobacteriales; family Flavobacteriaceae; genus Salegentibacter; species Salegentibacter haimaensis. The sequence goes on along the minus strand of NZ_JBSYGH010000008.1, from coordinate 134,075 downwards.
TCACTCCCAAATGGTAAGACCTTTTAGGAGTGAGGTAGAACGTTATGGAGAATATTCAAAATCGGGAGAATATGTATATGACTACCCGTTTTTATGGGGAAGCAAGCGAACCGGCCCCGACCTTATGCGGGTGGGAGGTAAATATTCAGACAACTGGCATTTAAACCATATGTATGATCCTCAAAGTACCTCGGCAGGCTCTATTATGCCTGGCTATAAATGGCTGATTACCGACGAGCTGGACAAATCTGATACCGAAAAGAAAATGCAGGCGCTTCAGAAACTTGGCGTACCCTATACCCTGGAAGATATAGAAAACGCCCAGAAATGGATGCTGGAACAGGGAGAACAAATAGAGAAAAATCTCTACATCGACCCCGATTTTGAACGCAACTACGAAGCCGAAAAGCAATATGCAGCCGAAAACGGTTACGATTTCGTAGAAATGCGAAACCGGGAAATTGTAGCGCTAATCGCCTACCTGCAAAGGCTGGGAACCGATATTAAAGTTCAGGATTTTCAGGAAGTTTCAATTAATAACTAATCATCATGCTAAAATTTATAAAAGGAAATTTAGAGCAAATTGATGGGGTAAGCATTTACCCCATCATCTCCCTGCTCATTTTTTTCATCTTTTTCGTAGCGCTTTTCTGGTGGGTTTTTACTGCCAAAAAGCAGCATATCGCCGAACTAAGTGAATTGCCATTAGATAACGAAGAAAACCGGGAATTATGAAAAATATAGCTGCTTTACTAAGAATCTCCGGCTTCCTGCTTTTGGCTTACTTATTAATACAAATAACCAGTACCGGAGCAAGTGATAATTTTGAAGGTTCCTCTATTTTTTGGTTGATAATGGGAATCGCATTATTGCTCGCCCTGGCTGTAGAGGCATTTTTTGCAGCCTTCCATAATATTATAGAACGTAGTCTTTCTGCTGAAGCCAAACAACGCTTTTCGCAAATTCAGCAGCGGGATAAGGCTAAACGTTTTGGTTGGTTAAAAAGATGGTATGCAAAAATGCTGAACCAAAAACCCCTCGAACAGGAAGATGAAATTGTTTTGGACCATAATTATGACGGAATCAGAGAACTCGATAACGACCTGCCATCCTGGTGGTTATATGGGTTTTACGCCACTATAATCTTTGCGGTAATCTATATGGCCCGTTTTCACGTTTTCAATGACTATACCCAGGAAGAAGAGTACCTGGCCGAGCTGGCCAAAGCTCAGGAAGAGGTGGAAGCCTGGAAACTGGCAAATCCCGGGGCCATTGATGCTTCGAATGTTGAATTGCTTACCGACGCCGCTTCGCTTGAGAAAGGTGAAGGCCTGTATATGACCAATTGCATGGCCTGTCACCGTGCCGATGGTGGCGGCGGAATTGGCCCAAACCTCACCGACGAACACTGGATTCTGGGTGGAGGCATCAGCAATATTTTCAATACAGTTTCTGAAGGAGGTAGAGACGGGAAAGGAATGGTTGCCTGGAAATCCAGTTTAACACCCGAAGAAATCGCACAGGTATCCAGTTATGTGATTAGTCTTCAGGGTACCAATCCCGAAGATGCCAAAGCTCCTGAAGGAGATATCTGGACCCAAGAATAAAAAATTAGCCCCAAAGTGAACGATCAAAGCTTTAGAGATAAAATTGCCACCGCTGGGCAAAAGGGAGAACGGGAATGGGTGTACCCCAAAAAACCTGCAGGTCGGTATTATGAGTATCGCAAATACGTGAGCTACCTGCTACTTGTTTTTCTCTTCGCGGCACCTTTTATAAAGCTTAACGGGAACCAGTTCCTTATGTTCAATGTGCTGGAAAGGCGATTTAATATTTTCGGATTTCCATTCTGGCCACAGGATTTTTACCTGTTCGTTCTAATGATGGTGATTGGAGTGGTAATGATCCTATTGTTCACCGTTGCCTTCGGAAGAATTTTTTGCGGCTGGTTATGCCCCCAAACCATATTTATGGAAATGCTTTTTCGCCGCATCGAATATTGGATAGAAGGCGATCGCGGCAAACAGATGCGTTTGGATAAACAGCCCTGGAATTCAGAAAAAATAAGAAAGAAAGGCTTTAAATGGTTTCTGTTTTTCATCATTTCGTTTTTGATCGCAAATGTATTCCTGGCCTACCTCATTGGGAGCGACAGGCTTTTGCAATACATAACCGATGGCCCTGTGAATCATCTTAGCACTTTTGTTTCGCTGCTCATCTTCACCGGGGTTTTCTATTTTGTTTTCGCCTGGTTTAGAGAACAGGTTTGTGTTTTGGCCTGCCCCTACGGAAGATTACAGGGGGTCTTACTCGACACAAAATCTATAGTCGTGGCTTATGACCATAAACGCGGCGAAAAGGAAAAAGGACGGGCGAAATTCAAAAAAAATGAAGACAGAGCTGCCAGCGGAAAAGGGGATTGTATAGACTGTTTTCAATGTGTACAGGTATGCCCTACCGGTATTGATATTCGAAACGGCACCCAATTAGAATGTATTAATTGTACGGCCTGCATAGATGCCTGTGATGCTATGATGGATGCGGTAGACCTTCCCCGGGGTCTCATTCGCTACGCCAGTGAAGAAAATATCGAGAAGAAAGCGCCCTTTAGATTTACGCCCAGGCTTCAGGGCTATTCTATTGTGCTGGGTATACTTACGGCAGTACTGGTGGGAATGCTTTTTATTCGCAGCGAGGTGGAGGCAAAGATTTTAAGGCTTCCGGGGCAGTTATATGAAAGAAAGGAAAAGAACATTATTAGCAATGTTTTTACCTATAAACTGGTCAATAAAACCACCAGGGATTTTGAAGATGTGGAATTCCGCTTAATGTCACATAACGGAAGTATAAAACCTGTAAAAACCAGTGAAATTATAGTTCCCGGGCAGGATCTTCACGAAGGTACTTTGTTTATAGAAATCCACGCGATGGAATTAAAAAACGACCGGGAAAAACTCGAAATCGGAATATTTAGCGGGGATCAACTTTTGGAAACCACGAAAACAAATTTCCTGGGACCCAGAAAATTTAATTAGATAATTATGAAAATAAGAATTCATTGGGGAGTGGGGCTGGTAATAGGAATGAGTCTTTTTATAGGCTTTATTCTCTTTTTGGTATATCATATGCTTACCAACCCAAAGTTTGATCACGACCTGGTAACCGAGGAATATTATAAAAAAGAATTGGTATATCAGCAGGAAATCGATGCAGAGACCAGGGCTCTAAAACTTCCTTTAAATTTAAAAGAAAACCGAAGTTCAAACGGCTGGACTATCGAATTTCCTGAAAATTTGAGACCTGAAAGCATTAGCGGCAACCTGGTAATGTACAGGCCCTCGAATGCCAAACTGGATTTTGAAATTCCGCTGAAGCTGGAAAACCATCGCCTTGAAATTCCGAAGGAAAAACTGGTAGCCGGGCGCTGGAATATTTATGTACACTGGAATTATGAAGGTGAGTCTTATCTATATAAAAAGGAAATAACTTACTAATGCTGCTCTCTGCCCTCATATTTGGTCTTTTAGGCAGTTTTCACTGTGTGGGAATGTGTGGCCCTATCGCATTTCTGTTACCGGTAGACCGTCAAAATTCGTTTCGCAAAGCCGGCCAGGTAAGCCTATACCATTTGGGAAGAATTCTGGCTTACGCGATCATCGGGTTGATTTTTGGTTTATTGGGCAAAAGTTTTGAACTCTTCGGGCTTCAGCAACAGTTATCGATTCTGGTTGGAGTCTTAATGATAGCCTTGATTCTTCTTCCGTATAAAAAAATTCGGAATGTGAATATTTCAGGTTTTTTCTATAAAGCAGTGTCAAAAATTAAATCTCTGCTGGGGCATAGTCTAAAGAAGAAAACCTACGACACTTTTTTCACCGCAGGATTTTTGAACGGTTTCCTTCCCTGTGGATTGGTTTATATGGCAATTTTTGGCGCTTTTGCCGGCGGCAGCGCCCTAAGCGGAAGTTTATATATGATGCTATTCGGGCTGGGAACTGTGCCCTTAATGAGCGCAGCGGTGTATTTAGGCAATTTTGTTAGCGCTGCGATTCGCAGTAAAATCAGAAAGACCGTACCAGTGTTTGTAGTACTTATAGGATTACTTTTTATAATCAGAGGCCTGGGGCTTGGGATCCCATATTTGTCTCCTGTTGAAATGTCCCCAAATGTAACGGCAGTGCAAGCCTGCCATTAATTTTTTTCCGAATGGAATTTATTAGCAATCCCGCTTTGGTAAACTGGGAAATGGGCACCTACATCATCGCCTTCTTTTTTGTGGTATGTGCAGGACTGGTGCTTATCGTATTTAATATGATGAATGAGAAAAAGGATGAATAGAAGAAGGCCGCTTTTCTGGTTGAAAGGCGGCCTGTTTTTAAATCGTCATTGAAAAGATTTTGGTATCTGGCTGATGCCTGTTTAGTCTACGGTCAAAAGCCATACAAACATTCCTCACATATGGCCTACCTTTTTCGGTGATTTTAATTCCTGTTGAAATTATTTCCAAAAGCCCATCTTCATGCATTTCCAGCAAATTAGAGAGGACTTCGGGTAGTTCAGGAAACTGGAGATTTTCATCTTCCCAACTGCTTTCCAGCCTGCACATTAGATTTAAAATATGCTTCCGAATAATAAGATCTTCAGTATCCAGAATATGACCACGGAAAACAGGCAAAATCCCCTGCTCTATTCGCGCCTGGTAGTCTTCAAGTTTTTTCTCATTTTGTGCAAAGGCAAACCAGCTATCGCTAATGGCCGAAACCCCCAGCCCTATCATTAAATTGGTTTTAGAAGTGGTATAGCCCATAAAATTACGATGCAACTCTCCTTTTTCTACTGCCTTATATAATGAATCGGTTTTAAGCGCAAAATGGTCCATTCCAATTTCAATATAACCAGCCATTTCCAGCAATTCTTTCCCGGTTTCATACATCTCTCGCTTTTCATCGGCCGAAGGTAAATCGCTGTCTTTGAATCCGCGCTGGCCGTTTCCTTTTATCCAGGGAACGTGCGCATAACTGTAAAATGCGATACGATCGGGCATTAGCTCCCTTGTTTTTTGGATCGTATGAATGATATGTTCTTTGGTTTGAAACGGAAGCCCAAAGATAATATCATGGCCTACCGATTCCATCCCCAGCTTGCGGGCATTTTCTGTAGCCTGTTTCACGTTTTCAAAAGGCTGAATTCGGTTAATGGCAAATTGAACTTTGGGATTATAATCCTGCACCCCATAACTCACGCGGGTAAACCCAAGTTTAGATAAGGCACAGAGATGCTCGATAGTGGTATTATTGGGGTGGCCTTCAAAACTCAAATCGGCATCAGGATGCAAGTCTGCTTTCCTAAAAATCATAGATAAAAGCAGTTCGAGATTTTCAGGAGAAAAAAAGGTTGGCGTGCCTCCTCCCAGGTGTAATTCCTTAATTACAGTTTTTTGGCCAAGCACATCCAGGTATAAATCCCACTCTCTCAACACCGATTCTATATAAGGAATCTCAACCGAATGTTGTTTGGTGATTCGTTTATTGCAACCACAAAAAGTACACAGGCTTTCACAAAAAGGCAGATGAATATACAGGCTTATTTCTTCACTTTCCTGAAAAGATCTATTCAAAGATTCTTTCCAGGCCTGGCTTGAAAAATTGGCTGCGTCCCAGTAAGGTACTGTCGGATAGCTGGTATAACGTGGTCCCGGGATATTGTATTTAGAAACGAGATTGGAGGCCATAATGCTTTGTTTACCACAAAGAAACGGCCCTTAAAAAGCAAAAAATATGAGCAGGGTCAGCAATGAGATATTCTGTAAATTAATAGGGAAAACCCGCAGTTAGAGAGGCCTTATTTTAATGTAACTTTAATAGTTTTCTGGAAACCAGATTTTGAGGTTTCCTGCTGCCTTTGGAAAGAAGGATATGTTGATGTTTTATCTGAATGATGTGTGATGAAAAGGCCAATGAAAGTTTACTCAAAAGCAACTCTAGTGTTTCTGTTAATCTTATTTTTCCAAATAGATGTACAGGCGCAGGATAATGCCACTAAAGTAGTGGCGGGAGATGACCCGGGGCTCCAGTGGGGTCCCTGTCCCGATTTTTTCCCTGAAAACTGCCAAATTGCAGTTCTTCATGGGGACCCAACAAAGAAAAATGCCGATATTTTCTTCAAAGTGCCCGGCAATACCAAAATTCCGAACCACTATCATAATTCTGCTGAAAGAATGATTTTGGTTTCAGGCGAAATGGAGGTAGCTTATGAGGGGGAAGCCCCACAGATTCTCTCGGCGGGGTCCTATGCCTATGGCCCGGCTAAAAAACCACATACCGCCGAATGCCTTGAGGGGCCCTGCCTGCTCTTTATTGCGTTTGAAGAACCGGTAGATGCGGTGGCTGTGGAAAATAAAAACTAAGTCTGTGAAAATTTTAAATTTTCCCGGCCCACATTGGGTTGGGATTTTTTATTTTACTGCAAACTCACTTCCTTAGTACAAAATTTCCTACTTTAATGCTTAGATAACTCCATCTTTAAATGAATGATTATAAAATTCCCTCGAATACCCAAATTGGCCACGTACATCTAAAAGTTTCAAATTTGCAAAGATCACTCGACTTCTACTGCAATTTGCTTGGCTTTGAGCTTACCCAAAAACTTGGGGAAGAGGCCGCGTTTATTTCGGCAGGTGGCTATCATCATCATATAGGACTCAATGTGTGGCATAGCAAAAATCAGCCCCCGGCTCCTGTAAAAGCTCCCGGCCTTTATCATACTGCTATAGTCTATCCCAATCGAAGCGATTTAGCTGAAATTTATAAGCGTTTGCTTCAGGAGAGTTATCCCCTTACCGGCGCTGCCGACCACGGAGTTTCAGAAGCAATTTACCTAAACGACCCCGACCAAAACGGGGTGGAACTTTACTGGGATAAACCCAAAAAAGACTGGCCCTTAAAGGCAGATGGCAGTTTGAATATGTATACCAAACAGCTGAATTTAAATAATTTGCTTAATTCGTTAAAGGCAGGCTAAAATCACGGGCTTGCGTTCGGGTTTGGATTCTTATTGTTAATTTCATAGCTCCTAACCAACCTAAACATGACTCAAAAAAAACTGCTCTATTCTTTTGTCGCTCTGGTAATAGGTGCCTACTTTCTTTTTAATGGGCTAGTGGAAGCCAAAGAATTTCTGGCTCCCATAGTTACCGCCATTATTCTGGCGCTGCTAATGATTCCCTTAAGCAATAAAATGGAAGCAAAAGGAATGAAGCGTATGCTGGCATCCTTTATTAACACTATAATTCTGTTTATTCTTTCTCTGGTGATGTTTGCTGTTTTATCGCTTCAGGTTAAGACCTTTATAGATGACTGGGATAAAATCACAGAAACGGTACAACCAAAAATCGAGCAATTAGAATCTTATATTTTTGAACATACCCCGCTCACCAAACAGGAGATGGAACAATACAAGGAAGAGCGGCAATTACAGGACCTCACCGGTGAAAACAGCGGTGCAAAAGCTTTTGGTTTCCTGCAAAAAAGTTTCAGCTTTATGGGGGATTATATACTTACATTTATTTACATATTCTTTCTCCTGCAATACCGGCATATGTTTAAGAAGTTTATTCTGAAGTTATTTTCAGAAGAAAAACAAGACGAGGTGAAGGATATCATCGAGGAGACCGCCGGGGTCGCCCAGGGTTATCTCAAAGGAAAATTATTGCTTATTATTTTCCTCTCGGTTACCTACATTATTGGCCTGGGAATTTCGGGGGTAAATAATTTCATCATTATAAGTTTAATCGCAGCTTTTTTAAGTTTGATTCCGTTTATTGGGAATATGGTCGGCCTGGCTCTGGCCTTTAGTTTTGGCTATTTGATGCAGGGTGACACTTCGGTGCTAATAGGAATCATCATCACTTTTACCATCGTTCAGTTTTTAGAAAGTTATGTACTCGAACCTTACATAGTTGGCGATCAGGTAGATTTACACCCGTTTTTTGTGATTTTAGCGATTATTTTAGGCAATATGGTATGGGGAGTAATGGGAATGATATTGGCTATCCCGGTTTTGGGAATTCTCAACGTGATTTTTTGCAGGGTTAAGGCTTTAAATGCCTTCGGATATTTGATTGGCAACGATAATTGAATTTTAAGGCAATGTTAAGTAAACTTAAACTTTTGATTTTTATAGTGTTTCCTACTTGAAATTAGCATTATTTTGCGGCCGATTTTAATAACTTAATTTTATTTTAATGTTATCTAAACTATCCGTAAAATTTTGTCTGTTCCTGTTTTTTGCGAGTTTAAGTTACACTTCGTCAGCTCAAACCGACACCCTTCCTTATCCGCCCAGAGCCCAGGCCTGGTTTGACACTTTTACTATCGGGGGTTACGTGCAGGCCAGGTATAACCGACTGTTCGAAACCAACCCAGATTTAGAGTGCGCCCAGTGTGATTATAGCTGGGGCCGCGGAAATGGCTTTTCCCTGCGCCGGGTTCGTTTAAAGTTTTCCGGGAATTTAGGCGATAATGTATATTTCTATATTCAACCCGATTTTGCCAGCGGTGGAAATGGGATTCACTACGGCCAGATTCGCGATGCTTATTTTGATGTGAGTATCGACAAAAAAAGAGAATACAGGTTTAGAATTGGGCAGAGTAAAGTGCCCTTCGGATTCGAAAATATGCAGTCCAGCCAGAACCGTTTGCCTTTAGATCGTAACGACGCTTTAAACTCTTCGATTAAAAACGAACGGGAATTAGGGGTTTTCTTTTATTGGGCTCCAGAAAAAGTGCGAAAAAGATTCTCTATGCTTACCCGTGAAGGCCTTAAAGGTTCAGGCGATTATGGAGTGCTAGGTTTCGGGCTTTTTAACGGGCAAACCGGAAACGCTGCCGAGTTAAACGATGAATTGCACGTGGTGGCGCGCGCCTCCTACCCTTTCGTAATTGGCAACCAAATCATTGAACCGGGAATACAGGGTTACACCGGTCAATATCAAATCCCGGCCGGGAATATTACTCCCGGTACTATCGTAGATCCAGATTTAAATTATCTCGACCAGCGGGCTGCCGCCAGTTTTGTGCTTTACCCGCAACCCTTTGGAATACAGGCCGAATATAACGTGGGTCGCGGCCCCCGTTATAATCCCGAAAATAATACTATAGAAGACAGTCCCTTACACGGGGGATATGCCACTCTTACCTATAAAACCGAAATTGGAGGTCACCTGCTCTATCCTTTTACCCGTTATCACTATTATGATGGAGGTAAGAAATTTGAACGTGATGCCAGAAGTTACGAGGTAAGCGAATTGGAATTAGGTATAGAATGGCGCCCATTCAGAGCCTTTGAACTGGTAGCGATGTATGTGATTTCTTCTAGAAGATTTGAAGATGCCTTACGACCAAGCAACCTTCAGGAGGGAAATTTACTCAGGATTCAGGCCCAGGTAAACTTTTAGAAAAAATAAATATCTATAAGAAAGGGAGGATTTTATCCTCCTTTTTTTATTTTCATCAACTGCAAAATGGAAATCCCGAACCTGGAACAATTACTCGCATTTTATAACACCCCGCCGCTATGGCACGGCGAGTTTAGTGAGGTGCAACAATTTGAATTTCCGGCGATCCCATCTCGATCTTTAATTACTGAAGTGCCCTCACCCAAAACCCGGGTCCTGGGCAAACGTATGGAGCATTTTTGTGAATTTCTACTCAGAAATTCTGAAACCTATGAAGTGCTTCTGGCCAATAAACAGATTAGCAGAAATAAAATAACCCTGGGCGAGATCGATTATCTGCTCAAAAACCGACAAACCGGGGAAATAATTCATCTGGAACTGGTGTATAAATTTTACGTTTATGATACTGCTTTTTCTTCGGAAGTAGATCGATGGATTGGTCCCAACCGAAAGGATACTCTGGTAAAAAAACTTCAGAAATTAAAAACACAACAATTCCCACTGCTAGAAGAACCTGAAAGTATTGAGCTTTTAGAAAGTCTTAAAATCGATAAAGCCAGAATAAAACAGCTTAGTTGTTTTAAGGCCTGGCTGTTTCCGCCAAAAAAAGCTACTCCAACCAACTTGCCTATTATAAATTCAGATTGCATAAGCGGTTACTGGATTTCCTATAATGAGTTTTCAGAAGAAGAATACGCCGGAAATCGGTTTTATTTACCTCCAAAACCGCAATGGCCTTTAAAACCCAATACCGGCGAAAACTGGATGAATTTTGAAGAAACCCGCTTAAAAATAGAGCAATTTCACGAGAAGGAAAAGTCGCCCCTGGTGTGGATGAAAACCAGAGACAGAGGCTATGAACGCTTTTTCGTAGTCTGGTGGCCTTACAAAAAGCTTTAACGAATTAAGCAGAATTGTGAAAAAAATTATCCCGGTTTTGGGCTCGGGTGAAAGTTTGTAAACGCTTTTCATTACAGGTTATTTATTTCTGGAACTGTTACGGCTTATACGCTTTATTTTTAGATGGTAATTCACAATTTCCAAAAACTGATTTTCCTCATAATGCGTTGCGTAAAAAAACTTCATCTTTGGATTGAAACCTGAAACTTAGTTTTTGAAATTCAATCCTGCTAAAAATGAAAGCTAACATCTTTGTAAAAAATCTCAATGAAAATTCTGCAGTAAAGCGTATTTTAGAAAAACTCGCAGAAATAAAGGATCTCACCGAGGTGACCGTAGACAGGGAATTGTCTAGAATTTCCTTTATTTATCACAGCGATGAGGCTGCTATAAGGGTAATTAGAATGCTCGATTTACTGGGCTATCCCGGCACCCTGCCCTATTCGGGAAAATTGAAGAGACAAAATACTTAAACGCTAATTATGCAATTAATGGGAATGATTGGAGGCACTTCGTGGCACTCCACTATTGAATATTACCGATTATTAAACGACCTGGCTTCAGAGAAAATTGGCCCTAAGCAGAATCCGCCTTTGTTGTTATATAGCCTTAACGTGCAGATAATGCGGGATGGGGATCAGGATGCCATTAAAAAGGAATATCTTAGAATTGCTAAGAAACTTGAGAATGCGGGAGCCACTGCCATTATAATTTGCGCCAATACCCCACACCTGGTATATGATTTTGTACAGCCTAAGATAAATATTCCCATTCTTCATATAGCCGATGCCACAGGAAATGAAGCCAAAAGCAAGGCTTATAAGAGTCTTGGGCTTTTGGGAACCAGGCCTACAATGACCCAGACTTTCCTTAAAAACCGGTTAGAGGAAAAATTTGAGGTGGAGGTTTTAATTCCTCAGGGCGAGGATCTGGAAGAAACCCATAATTATATTTCCCAGGAACTCACCCAGGGAAAATTTACTGAACAAGCCCGAAATTTTTACAGGGAACAAATCGAAAAATTAAAATCCAGGGGTGCCGATGCCATCATCCTGGGATGTACCGAGCTGCCTATGCTTTTGAAGCAGGAAGACAGCCCATTACCTCTTTTAGATACCACGCGTTTACACGCTCAAATGGCCGTGGATTTTATTCTGGAATAATTAGTTTATTCTTCTCCCATTCCAAAAAAATCGGGAGAATCTATATTGCTACAACCGGCCCTGAAATGATAGGGATCCAGGGAACCCGGCCCATCAAATAAAGAACGTACATCATCATCGCTTATCACCCCGGCTCTTATAAGTTCGGTTTCAGAATTTCCGAAGCCGGGAAGCAAGGTTATTTCAACATAATATTGATCTGAGCCCGGCCCGTCGGGTAATTGTAAACAAAGCGTGGTGGCACCTTCAGTAGAAATACCATTTTCAAAATCATCTTCTATCCAAATGGCATTTTCGAGCCCGGGGTAAAGCACACTGCCCTTTGGGCTGTCGGGATTTCCGCTGTATCTCCAAATATCCACGGCAAAATATGCAGAATAATGCCGGCCATTTTCATCACAATAATTTCCGAAGATGCAAAACTGAAGTAATTCAAGTCCATATATATCGAAGAATATATAACCATACCGGTTTACAATTCTATCGTCATAACAAATTACATCTAAAGGCACATAGGGCTTGGTATGTGCGGCTAAATTTATACTCAAGGGCAGCGGATTATCTACCAGGTTCGCCAGGTTTCCGGGGGTATCGCCCATTCTGGGAGCCAACCATACAATTTCTTCATCGGCATTTAATACCGTGGCATACTCCAATTGGTAATTCCCGGGCGGAAGTTGCAAAGCCGGGGATTCCTGTGTAAAATATACGGGTTGGCCATTTCCATTGCCGTTGGGGTCACTAAAAGGTGTTTGATGAATGGGAATTCGAACCGGGGCATCCATATCGCCAAGCATCATATTGCCATCGCGAGAAAGTACAATATCAAGAAAGGCCGGGATGGCACTTACACAGGTTTGCATAAACTCCTGTTGTTCTTCAAAGTTATTATCCTGCTGTGGATTATCGTTATTCTGGGTTTGCTGGTTAGGGGCCATAAATTGCAGCTCTGTAAGCATCGGGCCAAATTGGAGGCTTACAAGCTCTTCGGCTATCACCGGCTCTTCCATGATCTCAGCTTCAGTTGAACAGGAATTGATCAAAAATAAGGACAGCGAAAGAATGGCTAAAAAATATAATTTTTTCATATCACTGAATTGGTTAGTTAGAAAGCTTGGCCAAAACCGGTAAGTAAGTGGAAGATCGGGGGTGATCTGAAAATCTAAGACTTAAAATTAGGAGAAATCTCAGGAAAGAAATATGGGGGATTTCCTGTAAGAATAGCTAAAATAGCCGCTAATAAAAATTCCCGGAACCTTTTTTATCAAAAACAGGCCCGGGATACAAAAACAGAAATCAAATTTTTAGTATAAAACCCTGAAGCGAATAGTACCCTTAAGTTTTTTAAGATCGCTGATTACCGCCTTATCGTAGGCCTTATCGATATCGGTGATCACGTATCCAATGGTTTCATTGGTTTTTAGATATTGTCCTACAATATTAATATCGTGATTTGCCAAAATTCTGTTGATCTCGGCTATCACGCCGGGCATATTCTGGTGAATATGAATTAGACGATGCGCATTTTTTAGTACCGGTAACTGCAGGTTCGGGAAATTAACCGAGTTGGTTGTGCTTCCGGTATTGATGTATTCAATAATTTTCCCCGGAACGAAATTTCCAATATTTTCCTGGGCCTCCAGGGTGCTACCGCCAATATGTGGCGTGAGAATAACATTGGGCAGACCTCTTAATTCAGACTGAAATTCTTCATTATTGGTTTTTGGTTCTGTTGGAAATACATCTATTCCCGCTCCAATCACCCTGCCCGATTCGATATTTGCTTTTAAGGCAGGAATATCGACCACATGACCCCTGCTTAAATTGAGGAAAATAACCCCTTCTTTCATCATTTCAAACTCCTTCTCCCCAATAAGATCCTGATTTTCCTTACGGCCATCAACGTGCAGACTTATTATATCTACCTTTTGAAGCAGTTCCTGCAAAGAGCCGCATTTGGTAACATTTCCCAGCGGTAACTTTTCTTCTATATCATAATAATAAACATCAAAGCCAATAGCTTCAGCAGCTACCGAAAGCTGGGCGCCGATATTTCCGTAGCCAATGATTCCCAGTTTTTTTCCGCGGGTTTCGAAGCTGTTATTGGCCGATTTTTCCCATTTCCCCTGGTGCATCAGGCGAATTTTATCGGGTAAATTCCGCATTAAAAGAATAATCTCCCCAATGGCCAATTCTACCACCGAACGGGTATTGCTGTAAGGCGCATTAAATACGGCTACACCTTTTTTAAGACATTCTTCCAGGTCGATTTGATTTGTGCCTATACAAAAAGCCCCTACCCCAATAAGCCGGTTGGCATTTTCCAAAACTTTTTTGGTAATATGGGTTTTTGAACGAATCCCGATAATCGAAACATCTTTAATGCGTTCGCAAAGCTCCTCCTCGTCCATCGCTCCGGGATGAGTGCTTACATTATAGCCTTCTTCTTTCATTATGGCTACGGCATCGGGGTGCACGTTTTCTAAAAGAAGTACGTTGATTCGGTTTTTGGGATAAGAAATCGCTTTGTTCATATTATGTACAAATAAAAATTCATCAAGACTGGGAGTGATATGATCGGCTTTTGCCAGTACTTTCTCGCGTTCCACGTTTTCGGTAAAGGCATAAAACTTATTGGCCAGGCCTGAGGCCCTAATCTCATAATCATTATAGCCATCTCCAATCACATACACATCGCCTTTTAAATTAAGTTTTTTTAAAAGTTCAACCTTTCCATTGCTTGAAGATAGTACATTATCACGATCAAAACCTATGATGTGCCCTTCTTCATTATATTCAAAGGTATTGGCGTAAACGTTTTGTTCTTTCACGCCATATTCCTCTACAATGGGAACTATAAATTCCTTGAATCCGTTAGAGACGATATAAATATGCTCGTGATACTCGGTGAAAAATTCGCGGTTTCGCACAAAAGAGGAAGAAACCCTCTCCTTTAAATTTTCTATGAGCGGCTCCAGGTGTTTTTTATGCGCTTTTAAAAGCTCCAGGCGTCTTTCAAGAGAAACTCTAAAAGAGATTTCTCCTTTCATTCCTAAATCGGTTAGTTCTTCTACCTCTTTGAGGTTTTTCTCTTTTTCTTCATCGCGTTCAAGAGAAATTTCCCCAAGAACGTCGAGGGCTTCTACCTGGGTAAAAGTACTGTCGAAATCTATTACAAAATGCCGTTTAGTTTCCATTGTTGGTTTGCAAATTTCAAAGGCTAAAGCTAAGGTTTTTATATATTCCTGAGACTTCAATCTTCGCCAAAAAATGCCTGTTATACACTGGTTTTTAACATTAATATATATTTCTCAATTGTCGGGTAAATGAACACTTCAATTTTAATGAAAGCTTAAAAAAGAGCTTAAAAATTAAAAAATCCACTTTTTTAAAATTCAATTTTTCCATAAAAAAACCTGTCTCTGAAAACTCAAAGACAGGTTTTTTTAAATTTTAAAAAATTTACTCTACAATAAATTTCCCTTTCATTAGAGAATAATGCCCGGGAAAGCTGCAAATAAAATCATATTCACCGGCCTCTGGAGCTTCAAATTCTACGGTGGTGGTCTGGCCGCCTCCAATCATCTCGGTATGCGCGATAACGGCATCGGTGCCTTGCGGGATATAATCATTGTCTTTGGCGTTAACAGCGGCATTTCCGAATTCATTAATAGAAGTCCCCTGCTTAAGCAACACCCAGTTATGACCCATTACGTTTACATCCATCTGTCCCGTATGTTTAAGAGTAAGTCTCACCTTTTGCCCGGCTTTTACTTTTAACTGGGTTTTGTTGAAACGCATTTGATCGTTCCCTTCAATGCTGAGTTCTACTACATCATCATCTTCAGAAAATTTTGAATCGGAAGTAGACTTTTCAGTAGCTCGGGTTTCTTTTTTAGAATCTCCAATGGTGTAATCATCATCGGCCTCTTTTTCCTTTTTTTCACCGCAGGCTACCAATAATAAAGTAGCAAATACTAAACTTAAGTTTCTTAAAAATTTCATTGTTAGTTAAATTAATTGAATGTTTATTCCTTTATAAGTGTACCAAAGATAACCGATTTTAAACTCAATTGTAAACCCGGTCGGGCCTTTTTTAAGCTGAAATTCAAAAATCGATGAATTCTGAAGGCGTGAAATTTGATCTCGATTTATGTAAAACTTCGTATCTTCAGGCAGCAGAAAAAACTTTAAAAATGAAGACAAAATTACTCAAAAATCTGGGGGCTTTGGCGTTCACCACCATCCTGGCCAGCCCTTTAACAGCACAAAATTCTCAACAAGACATGCAGAATATTCTCTTAGCCGAATGGACCGGGCCCTATGCCGGGGTGCCTGCATTCGATAAAATGGAAGTCTCTTTGGTAAAACCTGCCCTAGAAAAAGCGATGGCAATGCATTTGCAGGAAATAGAAGAAATCGCAAATAATTCTCAACCCGCTACCTTCGAAAATACCATAGTGCCTATGGAGAAATCGGGCAAAGACCTAAGAAGGGCTTTTACCTACTACGGAATTTTCAGCAGCAATATTTCTTCTCCTGAATTTAGGGAGGTTCAGCGCAAGTTATCGCCAAAAATTTCAGAATACAGCTCCAAAATTTCCCAAAATGAGAAGTTGTTTCAACGCATCAAAACAGTATGGGAAAACTCTCAAAAAAATGAACTGGGAGCCCAGGAACAGCGGGTAATCGACCTTATTTACGAAGAATTCGCTATGGAAGGGGCCAACCTCGATGAGAAGGCCAAAAAGCGCTACGCCGAAATCAATAAGGAACTTTCTGAACTCTATACCAAATTCTCCAACAATGTCCTGGCCGATGAAGAGAATTATGTGGTTTATCTAAACGAAGATCAACTGGGCGGTCTACCGGAATCTTACGTGAAATCGGCCGCCAGTACCGCTGAAGAGTTGGGCCAGCCGGGTAAATATGCGGTAACCAACACCCGCTCTTCGATGGACCCGTTTTTGACCTATAGCGATGAGCGGGAATTGAGAGAAAAGGTTTGGACCAATTATTACTCCCGAGGTGATAATCGTGATGAGTTTGACAATAACGACATCATCGCCAAAATCCTAAAGCTAAGACACGAGCGCGTACAATTAATGGGTTACGACAATTATGCTCAATGGCGCCTTCAGAACAGGATGGCCAAAAACCCCGAAAACGCGATGGAACTTATGGAAGCCGTTTGGCCTGCTGCCCTGGCAAGGGTTAAAGAAGAAGTCGCCGATATGCAGGCGGTTGCCGATAGCGAAGGTGCTAACATTAGCATCGAGCCCTGGGATTACCGCTATTACGCAGAAAAAGTGAGAAAAGAAAAATACGACCTGGATAGCGAAGAAGTAAAACAATACCTGGAGTTAGGCAATCTTACCCAGGCCTTATTCTATACTGCAGGCGAAATTTTTAATTTTGAATTCAGCCCCGTAGAAGAAGGCAGCGTGCCGGTATTTCACCCCGATGTAAAAGTTTGGGAAGTAACCGATAAAGACTCTGGTGATTTAGTTGGACTATGGTATTTAGATCCATACGCCCGGCAGGGTAAACGCTCTGGCGCCTGGGCCACCACCTACCGCAGCTATTCAGAACTGGAAGGAGCGCTGCCGGTGCTTTCTTCAAACAATTCAAATTTTATGAAGCCTGCCCCGGGTGAAGCTGTACTGGTTTCCTGGGATGATGCCACCACATTTTTCCACGAATTTGGTCACGCGCTTCATTTTTTAGCAGCCGATGTTAAATATCCTACCCTTAATGGCGGCGTGAGAGACTACACCGAATTCCAATCTCAGCTTTTAGAGAGATGGCTTTCTACCGATGAGGTGATTAACCGCTACCTTAGACATCACGAGACCGATGAGGTGATTCCGCAGGAATTGGTTGAAAAAATCAAAAAAGCTTCTACCTTCAACCAGGGCTTCGCCACTACCGAATTTTTAGCCTCTGCCCTAATGGATATGAAATATCACACCACCGATCCCGAAGGGATAAACCCAAGAGAATTTGAAAAGCAAACCCTGGAAGAATTGGGAATGCCTAAGGAGATTGTGATGCGTCACCGCAGTCCGCATTTTGGGCACGTGTTTTCCGGGGAGGGTTATGCCACCGGATACTACGGATATTTATGGGCCGATGTGCTTACCTCTGATGCTGCTGAAGCTTTTGCTGAAGCCCCCGACGGATTTTACGACCGCAATGTAGCCGAGAAACTCGTGAAGTATTTATTTGCTCCCAGAAATGCGATGGACCCGGCTGAGGCCTATCGACTTTTCCGCGGAAGAGATGCTACCATAGATGCCTTGATGAGAGACCGTGGTTTCCCGGTTCCCGAAGAATAAACCTGAATTCAAATCATAAAAAAAGCCATCCCGAAGTTGCCGGGATGGCTTTTTAATTTATGGAGAAATACCTTAGAACATCTCTCTTCCGGCGAAATGAAATGCTCCTTCAATAGCAGCATTTTCATCGCTATCACTTCCGTGAACTGCATTTTCACCAACAGATGCGGCAAATTTCTTTCTAATAGTTCCTTCAGCAGCATCTGCAGGATTAGTGGCTCCAATTAAGCTTCTAAAATCTTCAACTGCATTGTCTTTTTCAAGAATCGCGGCTACGATAGGCCCACGGGTCATAAACTCAACCAATTCTCCAAAAAACGGACGCTCCTCATGCACTGCATAGAAATTCTCGGCATCGGCCTGGGTCATTTGAGTCATTTTCATCGCTACAATTCTAAATCCTGAAGCGGTAATCTGGTCTAGTATAGCACCAATATGCCCGTTCTCAACTGCATCGGGCTTTAACATGGTGAAAGTTCTTTTTCCTGCCATTGTATGGGTTTTTAATTTTGCTGCAAAAATAGATAATTCCCTTCCAAAACCAAGTTGATTAAAGCTTTATGTTGACCTTCTAAAACTTTAGCCTGTAGAATTGCTGTAAACGATTTTCTTCTCCACGCATTTCGAGCAAGATTTCCTGTTTTTCAAAATTGAATTTTACCAGGCCAAAACTAAGCTCACTAATCACCTCTCCTTTTCTGAATTGATTGGGTTCCCCGCTAAAAGAGGAGTATACATGCGTTAATCCGCTGGAGGTGAAATCTACCAGCGGGTACTCAAAACCTTCAATTTTGGTTTGAGAAAATTCTGAGATATGCCGGTCGCCGCTTAAAAGCAACAGATTTTTGGGTTGGGTTTGCGACAAAAGTTCTTTTAGCCGCTGTACATCTTTCGGAAAATTCACCCAGCTTTCAAAGCCGTGTTCATAGGCCAAAACCTGGATACTGCTCAAAATTATATGAAAATCGGCATCGGAGTTTTCCAATTCGGTTCGTAGCCATCGCCATTGCTCTTCGCCCAAAATAGTTCCGGTTTCGTTGATTTGATAGCGTTTCCCGGGGCTGTCGCTTTTTAAAAGTTCAGACCTGAAATATCTTGTATCCAGTAACAGTAACTTTATGCTTCCACCAGGGGTTTCGATAAGTCTGGAGTGATACACCCCGGCACGTTCCCGTCTCGGGTCGTTATCTGCAACTTTTAAAAAATCCAGCAGCAACTGCTGACTTTCGTCTTTAAATTCCCAGTCGGCTCCTCCATCGTTAACCCCATAATCGTGGTCGTCCCACACCCCGGTAACCGGTATTTGCTGCAACAATTTTTGATAGCCTGCATTTTGAAGCTGCTGCTCGTAGCCCTGCCATAGCTCCTGCATATCTTCGGTATCGGCATAAATATTATCGCCTCCCCATAAAAATATATCGGGATTATTTTGCAGAATAGTTTCCCAGAGAGGTTGCGGCAATTCCTGCCTGTTACAACTCCCAAATGCCAGGATGAAATCGCTTTGAAATGCAGGAGATTGTTTATCGGAAGCAGGAACTACCGGGCTATTGGAGCTGCTTCCGCAGGAATTAAACAGAAAAAACAGCAGCCAAATTCGAAATAATATTTTCATTTTTTGTTGATTTGTGAAGCCGCTAAAATATAGATTCGGAAATTATTCCGGGAATTAATAAATTGTATCTTTACCCCTTAACTATGATTGAACAAAGCATTTTAGAGATCACTGCCGAACTTTCCCGGGCCAGGAATATAGTGATCGTACCGCATAAAGGCCCCGATGGCGACGCAATGGGTGCATCTCTTGGACTTTATCATTTTCTTAGTGACAAAGGGCATAGCGTACAGGTAATTTCGCCTAATGATTTTCCGAAATTTTTAAAGTGGTTGCCGGGAGCCGAAAAGGTAAAGCTCTACGAGCAGGAACCCGAATCCTGTAATAAATTGCTCGAGGATGCCGATATGGTTTTCACTCTCGATTTTAATGCGCTTTCCCGAAGCGGTGAAATGCAGCAGGCGCTTATAGATACCGAAGCGGTTTTTGTGATGATAGATCATCACCAGGAACCAACCGATTATGCCAACCATACCTACAGCGATGCCAATATGAGTTCTACCTGTGAAATGACCTATCATTTCATAGATAAACTGCGAGGTTTAAAGAAAATCACCCCCGAAATTGCAACCTGTCTTTATACCGGGATTATGACCGATACCGGTAGCTTCAGGTTTAAAGCCACCAGCAGCACTACCCATCGGGTGGTGGCCGATCTTATTGAAAAGGGCGCCAAACATTGGGAAATTCACAATAATGTTTTCGATACAAATTCTGAAGAGCGAATGCAGCTTTTAGGAACGGCTCTTCAGAATCTAAAGGTAAACAGGCAGCTTAAAACGGCTTATATCGCGCTTTCACAGGAAGAATTAGACCGTCACAACTTTAAGAAAGGCGATACCGAAGGATTTGTAAACTACGGTCTTGCCCTGGAAGGAATTATCTTTGCAGTTATCTTTATAGAAAACCAGCAGGAAGGAATTATAAAAATTTCCTTTAGATCTAAGGGAGATTTTGATGTCAACAAGTTTGCCCGAACTCATTTTGACGGGGGTGGGCATCTCAATGCTGCCGGCGGAAGAAGTGAAGATTCCCTACAGGATACTGTGGTGCGCTTCAACCGCATCTTACCTCAATATGCCGAAGAATTATCCAAATGAAAAGATTAGCTTTTTTACTGATTGGTCTTGCGCTGGTTTCCTGTAAATCGCCTGAAGCCAGATATCCTGTTTCACAGAATTCAGGTTCTTATATCAATGAATCTATCGAAAGAAATAAGGAGCTGGTAGAAAGAGAAGAAGCCATAATAAAGGAAATTATCGAAAAAGATTCTTCTAACGAATACTTCGAATCACAGGATGGTTTCTGGTATTACTACAATAAAAAAAGTACAGATTCTTCTAATACCGAAACCCCCGAATTTGGGGATTTGGTGACTTTTGATCACAGCCTCTCTGCCTTAAATGGGGAGGTAATTTATGCTGAAGGTGAAAAACCTACCCGGGAGTATGCCATAGATCAGGAAGAATTATTTAGTGGTCTGCGCCAGGGCTTAAAACTTATGAAAGAGGGAGAAACCCTTACCTTTCTTTTCCCTTCCTATAAGGCCTATGGCTATTATGGCGATAAAAATAAAATAGGGACCAATGTTCCTTTAAAGGCAAAGGTTACTTTGCATAATATTGAAGAAAATCCAAACTCAGAAACCAGAAATTAGAATGAAAACACCAAAATTTTTACTCATCCTTGCAGTGGCATTAAGTCTTGTTGCCTGTAACGAAGAATATCCCGAGCTTGAAGATGGGCTTTACGCCGAATTTGAAACCAATCGTGGGCCTTTTGTGGCACAGCTGTATTTTGAACAAACTCCTATTACCGTAGCAAGTTTTGTTTCTCTGGCCGAAGGAAATAATCCTATGGTAGACAGCACTTACAAAGACAAAAAATTCTACGAAGGATTGAAATTTCACCGGGTGATTGAAGGCTTTATGATTCAGGGGGGTGATCCTACCGGTACCGGTTCTGGTGGACCAGGATACCGTTTTCCTGATGAGGTGGTAGACAGTCTTTCTCACGATGCTAAAGGAGTGCTTTCTATGGCTAATGCAGGTCCCGGCACCAATGGTAGCCAGTTTTTTATAACCCTGGCTCCTACTCCACATTTGGATGGTCGCCACAGTGTCTTCGGAAAAATTGTTAAAGGACAGGATGTGGTAGACTCTATTGGAAGTACCGAAACTGGCCCTAGAGATCAACCGGTTAAAGACATTGTAATTGAAGAGCTTAACATCATCCGAAAAGGAAAAGCCGCGAAAAATTTTGATGCTCCTAAGGTTTTTAAATCTGAATTAGACGCTCAACAGGCTGAAAAAGAAGAAACCGAAAGACGTATTAGAGAAGCAGCTGAGGAAACTGCAGCCAGATTTGAAGCTCTCGAAGGAGATGCCGAAACTCTGGAAAGCGGTCTGAAAATTTATTTTGAAGAAAACAACGACTCCCCAAAACCGGCCGATGGTGAAATGGTACAGGTTCATTACGAAGGTTACTTTGCCGACGGGAGCATATTTGACACAAGCAAGGAAGACCTTGCCACCGAATTGGGAATTTTTAATCCGCAAAGAAAAGCTCAGAATGGTTATGGTCCTATGGAAATTCCTTACGGCCCAGATGCCCCGATGATCCCTGGATTTAAAGAAGGAATCCAGCAAATGAGCCCGGGCGATAAAGCGATTTTATTCATACCAAGTCATCTTGCTTACGGAGAGCGCGGTGCCGGAGGTGTAATTCCACCAAACGCCGATCTTGTATTTGTGGTTGAATTGGTAGAAGACCAGGAATAATCACACAGTAAACTATAAATAAAAAATGGCTGGTCCAAACGGGCAGCCATTTTTTATTTCATTCAAATTCCGTTAATTTTTCTTCGGAATATTTTGAAGTACTTCCAGTAAAAACTTCCAGTATTTTTTGGCTGAAGAAATACTGGCTCTCTCATCGGGCGAGTGTGCCCCCCGAATGGTAGGACCAAACGAGATCATATCCATCCCGGGATAATGATTCCCGATAATTCCGCATTCCAAACCGGCGTGACAGGCGGCAATATGGGCCTGTTCCTTATTTTGTTTTTGATAAATCTCATCTAAAACCTTTAGAATTTCAGATTCAGAATTAGGAGCCCAGCCGGGATATTCTCCTGAAAGTTTCACTTTAAAATCGGCCAGTTCAAATCCTGCACGAAGGCTGTTGGCCAAATCGGTTTTAGACGATTCAACCGATGAACGGGTGAGGCATTTAATTTTGATACTCCCGTCTTTAACCTCTACACTGGCTACATTATTTGAAGTTTCTACCAGGCCATCGATTTCGGGGCTCATTCGGTAAACGCCATTATGCGCCGTAGCCAGGGCTTTTACAAAACTTTGTTGATCTTCAACTTTCATAACCTTAGCCGGAGTTTCAGCCTCAGCTATAGTGATTTCAAGCCTGGGTTCCAGTTTTTCAAATTCAGCCTTAATTTCCCTTATCAAATTAAGGTTTTCATTCAGAAATACATCGGGGTTTTCACGATCCAGAACACCTAAAGCCCGTGCTTCCCGGGGAATGGCATTTCTAAGGCCACCACCCTGCACTTCGCTAATTCTAAATCCGTAATCTTTATAAGCATCATAAAGCAGCCTGCCCATTAATTTATTGGCATTGGCCAGGCCTTTGATAATATCCATTCCCGAGTGACCTCCCTGCAAACCTTTGACTACGATTTCATAAGCCACCGAATTATCGGGGGTATCTTCCTGAGTGTAATCTTTTATAGCGGTTAGATCTACCCCACCGGCACAGCCAATTCCTATTTCATCATCCTCTTCGGTATCGAGATTTAATAATATCTCTCCTTTTAAAAATCCCGGTTTTAAGCCTTTGGCTCCGGTCATCCCGGTTTCTTCATCTACCGTAAAAAGAGCTTCAATGGCGGGATGGGTGATTTCGTCACTTTCCAGAATCGCCATCATCGTGGCAACGCCCAGGCCATTATCGGCTCCCAGCGTAGTGCCTTTAGCTCTTACCCAGTCTCCATCTACAAACATTTGGATTCCCTGGGTTTCAAAATCGAAGTTGGTGTCGTTATTTTTTTGATGAACCATATCCAGGTGAGCCTGCAGCACTATAGGCTTTCTATCTTCCATTCCCGGGCTGGCCGGTTTGCGAATCAACACATTTCCGGTTTCATCAACCTCGGTTTCCAGCTGCAAATCATTTCCGAATTTTTTAATAAACTCAATTACCCTTTCCTCCTTTTTTGAGGGTCGGGGTACTTCGTTGAGCTTCACAAAATTTCCCCATAATTCACGGGGTTCAAGTTCACTTATTTCCTGGTTCATTGCTTATAAAATTTGGTATATTCACAAAGGTATTGGTAATTGGGCAGCAATTAAAATCTATGCTATTTTTAAAAATTTTTTAACCAAAAAACCTGTAAATTCCGCCGCAGCTGCAGAATTTGATAAAAAATGAAAAGGAAAGCAACATTTATCCTGGCTTTATTACTTCCGGTTCAAATTATACTTATTGGGGTTTTGGCGGGCTATCCGCATTTTGTTGAAAGCTGGTACAGCAACAATCTCTACCCTATTATCTCAAAAATAATGCGTTACAGCCTGGGGATTTTTCCCTTCTCGGTAGGAGACCTGCTGTATGCCTTCCTGGTAGTTTCTATTATACTATGGCTTTATAGACGCATCAAAACCAAATTTCGACAACCTGTGCTTTGGGTGACAGACGCCCTGGCCAGTCTCTCGGTGATTTATTTTTGCTTTCATTTATTCTGGGGGTTTAACTATTACCGCCTACCCCTTCACGAGTCGCTGGAAATTGAAAATGATTATACCACTGAAGAACTGGTGAGCCTAAGTCGGCGATTAATCATAAAATCGAATGAATTACACCAGGAATTAAGCGACAATGATACGCTTAAGGTAGACATTCCGCATTCTAAAAATGAGCTGTTTGTAAAGACCATCGAAGGTTACTCCCATTTAAAGCAAATTTACCCTGAGCTACAATATGAGGGCGAAGCTTTAAAACGCTCCCTGTATTCTCTACCTTTAAGTTATATGGGATTTAACGGATATTTGAACCCACTAACCAACGAGGCCCAGGTGAATACACTTATAGTGCCCTATAAAATCCCTACCACAGCCAGCCACGAAATCGGGCATCAGCTGGGGTTTGCCAAAGAAAATGAAGCGAATTTTATCGCCTGCCTGGCAACGATGAATCATCCCGACGCCTATTTTCAATATTCGGGATTTACCTTCGCGCTGCGTTATTGTTTGAATGAGGTATACCGCCGCGACCCCGAATTATTCGAAGAATTAAAAGCCGAGGTACGCCCCGGCATTCTCGCCAATTATAAGGAAGTTGAAGATTTCTGGTTGGTTCATAAAAATCCCCTGGAACCATTGTTTCAAATGTTTTATAACCGCTTTCTCATCGTAAACAATCAGGCAGATGGTATGCGCAGCTATAGCTACGTGGTAGCGCTTTTGGTAAATTATTTTCAGGAGGAAGAAAAGCTTTTCTAACAGCCCTGTAAATCTTTAAAATTTTCTTAATTTACGGGCTTTTTCAATTAAATTCTTATTTAACCCAAGTCTTCTATGAAATTAAAACTGCTGTTTTGTTTAGTATTTCTGGCTGGCCTTTCACTACAGGCCCAGGAATATTTTCCAAAAAACGATGGTGTAAAAACCAAAAAAACCAATTACACCGTATTTAAAAATGCCAGAATTCACACCGAGCCTGGTTCGGTAATTGAAAACGGAATGTTTGCCGTGAAAGATGGAAAAATCACCGCTATTGGAAAATCTATAAAAGAGCCTGCCAACGCAGTGAGTATAGATCTTAAGGGCAAAAACGTGTATCCTTCCTTTATTGATCTCTACAGCGATTTTGGTATTGAAAAACCTAAACGTGCCGAGGGCGGGAACGGCCAGCCTCAATACGATGCCTCTCGCGAAGGCTATTACTGGAACGATCACATTCGCCCCGAGACCCGGGCTGTAAAGCATTTTAGCTACGATAAAGCTGCAGCCGAAAAACTCCAAAAAGCTGGTTTTGGTGTGGTAAACACCCATATGGCCGACGGGATCATTCGCGGTACCGGTTTACTGGTTAGCCTTAATCCTGAAGGTACCGAAGGCGACCGAATTCTAAACGAGCGCTCGGCCCAGTATTTTTCGTTCGATAACAGCATACAGTCGCGACAGTCTTACCCTACTTCTATAATGGGAGCTATGGCTTTAATTCGCCAGGTTTACCTGGATGCCGGGTGGTATGCCACAGGGCAGGCAAAAAATAAGGATCTCGCCCTTGAAGCTTTTAATGAGAACAAAAACCTGCTTCAAATCTTTGCTACCGATAATTTATTGGAAGAATTTCGTGCCGATAAAATTGGTGATGAATTTGGAGTACAATACGTAATTCTTGGTAGCGGAAATGAATTTGAGAGAATTCAGGATATAAAAGCTACCAATGCAAGCTTTATAATCCCTCTTAATTTCCCCGATGCTTACGATGTGGAAGATCCTTATATGGAAAACCACGTGAGCCTGGCCGATATGAAGCGCTGGAGCCAGGCGCCGGCAAACCTGAAATTGCTTGCCGAAAACAAGGTGCCTTTCAGCATCACTACCCACGGGAGCGATTTGGATAAAAATTTCAGAAATAATTTACTGAAAGCTATAGAATATGGCTTATCTAAAGAAGATGCCTTAGCTGCTTTAACCACCGTGCCTGCCAAAATCATTGGTCAGGAGAATAATCTTGGGGTTTTAAAGCAAGGAGCCTGGGCGAACTTTATCATCACCTCGGGCGATTTCTTCGATAAGGAAAGCCGCGTTTATGAAAATTGGGTTCAGGGTGAACGCGCTGTGATTGCAGATATGAATCAAATTGACCTAAGCGGTGATTATGAGCTAAGTCTTGACGGAAAGACCTACGAACTAAAGATCACCGGGGAAACTGCCAATCCAAAGGCAGAGGTTAAACTGGGTGAAACCAAAATTGGTTCGAAATTGAGCTATTCAGAAAACTGGATGAATTTGTTGCTCTCTTCCCCCGATACTACCAAGACCGAGTTTATTCGACTGAATTCCCGCATTGCCGGCAGCAGTGATGAATTTTCCGGAAAGGCGATTCTTCCCGGCGGAAAAACCAGCAATTTCAAGGCGGTGAAAAAACCGACTGAAACTTCCGAAGAAAAGAAAAAAGAAGAAGAGTCGAAAAGCAAAGACATTACGAAAATCACTTTCCCCAATGTTGCCTATGGTTTTGAAAAACTACCCGAAGCTGAAACTGTACTTTTCAAAAATGCCACGGTTTGGACCAACGAAGAAGCCGGGATTATGGAAGAAACCGATGTCCTGGTTCGAAACGGGAAAATTGCCGGGATTGGCAAAAATCTTCGTGCCGGCAACGCTAAAGTTATAGATGCGACCGGGAAACACCTAACCTCTGGAATCGTAGACGAACATTCGCATATCGCGGCATCGGCTATTAACGAAGCCGGTCATAATTCTACCGCCGAGGTAAATATGGAAGATGTGGTAGACCCAACCGATATCAACATCTATCGAAACCTGGCCGGTGGGGTAACCACGGTTCAGTTGCTGCACGGTTCCGCCAATCCTATTGGAGGACGCTCGGCGATTTTAAGATTGAAATGGGGAAAATCGGCCGATGAAATGCTTTTTGAAGACTCTCCAAAATTCATCAAATTCGCCCTGGGTGAAAATGTAAAACAATCGAACTGGGGAAGTCGTTCCCGTTTTCCGCAAAGTAGAATGGGTGTGGAACAGGTTTTCACCGACTACTTTAGCCGTGCGCGCGCTTATGAAAAGGAGAAAGCCAACAACAAAAACTTCAGAAAAGATCTTGAAATGGAAACCATTTTAGAGATTTTGAATAAAGAGCGATTTGTAACGGCCCACTCCTACGTTCAAAGCGAGATCAATATGCTAATGAAAGTGGCTGAAGCCTTCGATTTCAACATCAACACTTTCACCCATATCCTGGAAGGCTATAAACTGGCCGACAAAATGAAAGAACACGGGGTGGGAGCCTCGACATTTTCAGACTGGTGGGGCTATAAATATGAGGTGAATGATGCCATTCCTTTTAACGCTCCAATTATGCATAGCCAGGGACTGGTGGTAGCCATTAATAGCGACGATGCCGAAATGAGCAGAAGACTTAATCAGGAAGCTGCTAAAAGTGTAAAATATGGTGGAGTGAGCGAGGAAGATGCCTGGAAGTTTGTAACCTTAAATCCCGCAAAACTTTTACACATAGACGACAGAGTAGGTAGTATTAAAGAAGGCAAAGAGGCCGATCTTGTGCTATGGACCGATCATCCACTTTCTGTCTATGCCATCCCTGAAAAAACCATGATTCAGGGTGTGGTGTACTTCGATAAAGAAAGAGACGAACAACTGCGCGAGCAAATCGAAGCTGAACGCAGCGAACTGGTTACCCAAATGCTGAAGGCGAAAAATAACGGGGTTAAGACCCAAACGCCGGTGAAGAAAGAAGAGCAGCATATTCATTGTGACACCATGGGAGAAATCCGCTAAAATTTTAAATGATGAAAATTAAATATATATACCTTTTATTGATTAGTCTTTGCGTGGGAAATCTAAGTGCCCAGCAAACCCCTGCCCCACCACAAAGTGAGGCGGTAACCATTGTGGGTGCTACAGCTCATCTTGGGAACGGCGAAGTGATCGAAAATAGTTTGATCATTTTTGAAGATGGAAAAATCACCCAGGTACTCGAAGCAACTTCTAAAATAGAATATCGCGGCCGGGTGATCGAAGCCCAGGGAAAACACGTGTATCCCGGGTTTATAGCTCCTAATTCTACTTTAGGACTGGTTGAAGTAGATGCCGTTAGAGCCAGTGATGATGAAGAGGAACTTGGAGACTTGCTGCCGCACGTTCGCAGTCTTATCGCCTATAATGCTGAAAGTCGTTTGGTTGAAAGTATGCGTCCCAACGGGGTGTTAATAGCACAGGTAGTTCCCCAGGGCGGGATAATCTCCGGCACCTCATCTATCGTTCAATTAGACGCCTGGAACTGGGAAGATGCTGTTATTAAAGAAGACGACGGCCTGCATATTAACTGGCCCCGAAGTTTTACCAGAGGTCGTTGGTGGGCTGGTGAAGACCCGGGTACCAAACCGAGTAAAGAGTACCGGGATAATATCAATAAACTCACTAACTTTTTTGCACAATCCAGGGCATACCTGGCCGGCGATCGCAATTACAGACACCTACCCTACCAGGCAATGCAGGGAGTTTTTGAGGGGACCAAAAAAGTTTTTGTTCACGTAAATTCTGAAAAAGAGATCCTTGATGTTATTGAATTTAAAAAAGAGCAGGAACTTGAAGGCCTTGTAATTGTTGGAGGTTATGAAGCCAATAAGCTTGTACCCCAGTTAAAAGAAAACAATATTGCTGTTTTGGTACAGCGTCCACATTCCACTCCCAATAACGACTGGGATAATTATGATTTCCCCTACGCTCTGGCCAGTGAACTATACAAAAGCGGACTCCTGGTTGCCATAGAAGGTAGCGGAAGAATGGAACGAATGAATACCCGAAATTTACCTTTTTATGCAGGAACGGCAGTTGCTTATGGCCTGAGCAAGGAAGAAGCTTTGCAGCTTATCACCCTAAACACCGCAAAAATCCTGGGAATCGATGAGACTGTAGGCAGCCTTGAAAAAGATAAGGTAGCCACGCTTTTTATAAGCAGTGGTGACGCTCTGGATATGCGCGGAAATATAATCGAGAAAGCTTTTATTCAGGGGCGCGAGATAAGTTTGGAAAGTCACCAAAGTGAACTCTATAAGCGTTATATGGAAAAATATGAACGTCAAAGCAAATAATTAGATTTTCATTTAAAAGACAGGCTCCCGAAAATTCGGGAGCTTTTTATTTGCTATAATATGAAAGTGCTTATTTTTACGCTATGTACAGGTATATTAGCAGCGCTCAGAATAAGGCCGTGAAACGCATTCTATTGCTTCAGGAGAAATCCAGGCAGCGTAAAAAAGAAGGAATGTTTGTGGTAGAGGGAATCAGGGAGACCTCACTGGCTTTAAATGCAGGTTATGAAGCCCGGGAAGTATATTTTTGCCCGGCTTTGTTTGACGAAAAAAAACTTCAGGAATTATTACCTAAAAATTTTACTGAAATTACTGAAATCTCTGCTGAAGTTTATGAAAAACTGGCCTATCGAGGAAGCACAGAAGGGCTCATCAGCATTTTTAGCACTCGAAACCTAAGTCTTGACGATTTAAAATTCAGGAATACAAACCCACTGATTTTGGTCGCTGAAGCCCCCGAAAAACCCGGAAATATCGGCGCTTTACTGCGAACTGCCGATGCTGCCAATATAGATGCGGTGTTAATCGCAAATCCCAAAACCGATCTCTACAATCCCAACATTATAAGATCGAGCGTGGGCTGTATTTTTACACGACAGCTGGCAACCGGTACAACTTCTGAAATTATCGACTTTTTAAAACGACAAAATATCAAAATTTTCGCAGCGGCCTTACAGGCCAGTGAAGCTTATCATTTACAGGATTTCAAACAAGCTACAGCCCTGGTGGTTGGCACTGAAGCTACGGGCCTTAGCAAAGAATGGCTCGAAAATTCAGATCAGAATATCATCATTCCAATGTCTGGTGAGATCGATTCGATGAATGTTTCGGTGGCAGCTGGAATTTTGATTTTTGAGGCCAAACGTCAACGCGGATTTTAATTACTAATACTCAAATACTTTTTTCATTTGACTTCAGAAACCCTTTTTTATATCATCCTGGCCGTAATTGTATTGGATTTTATATTCGATAAAATCCTGGCTGCGCTCAATGCTTCAAAATTTGATGACCCGCTTCCGCAGGAAATTGAGGACGTTTACGATGAAACTGCCTATAAAAAATCACAGGCCTACAAAAAAGCATTGTACAGGTTTGGGCTGGTGAGTTCGGGATTTTCGGTTTTGCTTACTTTGGCTTTTATCATCTTTGGCGGATTCCCCTGGGTAGACGGGATTGTCAGGAGTATTTCAGATAACCCCATAATTATCGCCCTTATTTTCTTCGGAATTATTATGCTGGGTAGCGATATTCTAAGCACCCCGTTTTCTTATTACAGCACCTTTGTGATTGAAGAAAAATTTGGTTTCAATAAAACCACCAAAAAAACCTTTTTACTCGATAAATTAAAGGGATGGCTAATGATGATCGTGCTTGGCGGTGGCGTTTTGGCACTCATCGTATGGTTCTATCAGATTGCCGGGGAGAATTTTTGGTGGTATGCCTGGATTCTGGTTGCCGTATTCAGCATTTTTCTGAATATGTTTTATGCGCGTTTAATCGTGCCGTTATTCAATAAACAAACCCCATTAGAGGAAGGAAGCCTAAGGGAAAAAATTGAAGCTTATGCCCAAAAAGAAGGCTTTAATTTGGAAAATATCTTTGTAATCGATGGTTCTAAGAGAAGTACCAAAGCCAATGCCTATTTTTCAGGCTTCGGAAAGGAGAAAAGAATCACCCTGTACGACACGCTCATCAATGATCTGGAAGAAGAAGAAATTGTCGCGGTATTAGCCCACGAGGTAGGACATTACAAAAAGAAACATATTCTGGTAAATCTCACTGCGTCTATCTTAACTACAGGTTTTACCTTATGGTTGCTTTCGCTTTTTGTGGGTAACCCTACACTTTCTGCAGCGCTTGGCGTCGATCAGCCCGCATTTCATATAGGTTTGGTCGCCTTCGGAATTTTATACAGCCCGATTTCAGAAATAACCGGGATAGTGATGAATTTCATAAGCCGAAAATTTGAATATCAGGCCGATGATTTTGCAAAAACCACCTATGCGGCAAATCCGCTTATTTCAGGATTGAAAAAATTATCCAGAAACTCGTTGAGCAACCTTACCCCGCACCCGGCCTATGTTTTTGTGCATTATTCGCACCCGCCATTACTGCAACGATATAGAAATCTAAGCAAACCTGCTTAGTTGTTTCTTAGCAATCTTAATTGTACTTTTAAGCTATGACTGAAGCTGCTATAGAAAAAGAAAACAAACAAATTGCCCGGCAATATAAAGAGCTGTTGCGTATAAGCTATCAAAGCCTTACCGAGGAGGATAAGAAAATGATAAGAAAGGCTTTTGACACTGCGGTAGAGGCTCATAAGGATCAACGCCGTAAGTCGGGCGAAGCTTACATTTTTCATCCCATCGCGGTGGCCAAAATTGTGGCTTCAGAAATTGGCCTTGATGCCACCTCGATAACTGCGGCACTCCTGCACGATGTGGTAGAAGATACCCGGTATAGTCTCGAAGACATTGAAAAGATGTTTGGAACCACCGTGATGAAAATCGTAGACGGGCTCACAAAAATTTCAAGTTTAAAAAAAGACAAGGATGTTTCCCTGCAAGCTGAAAACTTCAGGAAAATGCTGCTTACTCTTAATGATGATATTCGGGTAATAATCATCAAGATCGCCGACCGTTTGCACAATATGCAAACGATGGATGCTATGCGGCGGGACAAGCAGGAAAAAATCGCTTCAGAAACGCTTTATATTTACGCTCCTCTTGCTCATAGAATAGGGCTTTACAATATAAAAACCGAGTTAGAAGACCTGGGTTTAAAGTATACCGAGCCCGAAGTTTACCAGGAGATTTTTACTAAAATCAGGGAAAGCAAGGAAGAGCAGGATGCCTACATCAAAGAATTTTCTAAAGTGATTGAAGATTCTCTGATAAAAGAGGATTTTAAATACGAGATTAAGGGAAGGCCAAAATCCATCTATTCTATCAATCGAAAGATGCAGGCTCAAAATGTGAGTTTTGATGAGGTCTACGATAAGTTTGCCATTAGGATAATCTACAAAAGTGATCCTGAAAACGAGAAATTTCTGGCCTGGAAGATTTATTCTATTGTTACCGATCACTTCAGGCCTAACCCAACCCGGCTAAGAGATTGGATTTCTTCTCCCAAATCAACCGGCTACGAAGCTTTGCATATTACGGTGATGGGTCCAAAAGGCCGATGGGTAGAAGTGCAAATTCGAAGTGAACGTATGAATGAGATCGCAGAAAAAGGATATGCGGCCCATTATAAATATAAGCACGGCAAAAAAGACGAAGAAAAGGGTATTGATGAATGGTTGAACAAACTTCAGGAGGCCCTGGAAAACCCCGATGTGAATGCTGTAGATTTCGTGGAACAGTTCAAGTTAAATCTATACGCCAAAGAAATTTTTGTTTTTACGCCACAGGGAGATTTAAAATCTTTACCCAAAGGATCAACCCCACTCGATTTTGCATTTAATATACATACCGAAATCGGCTTAAAAACCCGGGGAGCAAGAGTTAACAACAAACTGGTTCCTCTAAGCACAGAATTAAAGAGTGGCGACCAGGTAGAAATCATCACTTCAGAAAATACCAAACCCAACATCAACTGGCTGGATTATGCCAACACTGCCAGGGCCAGGGCGAAGATAAAATCGGCTTTAAAAGAAGAAAAGAAAGAAATCGCCGAGGAAGGAAAAGCCATACTTACCCGGAAGCTAAGGGCGCAAAAGATTCCGTTTAATGAAAAAACGGTGAATGAGCTGGTAATGCATTTTAACCTAAAAACCAGCCTGGATCTTTTCTACCGGGTGGGAATAGGAAAAATCGACAATCAAAAATTAAAGGAATTCGCCAATTCCCGTAGCAACGCGCTGGTGAGCTACATAAAGCGGAAAATCAAAAAACCGGCTATAGCCGAAGACCTTAATAAAGATGAAATCACTTCAAAATTCGATCAACTCGTATTTGGTCGTGACGAAGATGAAACCCTGGAATATAAACTGGCTAATTGCTGCAATCCTATTCCGGGTGACCAGGTATTTGGATTTGTAACGGTAAATGAAGGAATAAAAGTTCACAAAAAGAACTGCCCTAATGCTTTGCAACTGCAAAGCAATTATGCCTATAGAATTATTCCTGCCAAATGGATTGATTCCTCACAGCAGGATTTCAAGGCGGTAATCAAACTCACAGGGATAGATAATCTTGGATTGGTAAGCGAAATCACCAGGGAGATTTCCAGCAATTTAAATGTGAATATGCAGAAGATTAATTT
Source organism: Salegentibacter haimaensis (assembly GCF_054121495.1). Taxonomy (NCBI): domain Bacteria; kingdom Pseudomonadati; phylum Bacteroidota; class Flavobacteriia; order Flavobacteriales; family Flavobacteriaceae; genus Salegentibacter; species Salegentibacter haimaensis. Next base: position 100,453 of record NZ_JBSYGH010000008.1, on the reverse strand, counting down.
TGAAAGTGTAGACGGAATCTTTAACGGGCGTATTACTTTGGTGGTGAAAAACAATTCGATACTAAGCACCATTATAAACAGGCTTAAAAAAATTAACGGCATCGATAAGGTAAGCCGTGAATAAACCAATACCTTTGCATAGCTTAAATCACTATGAGTAAAAAAGTTGTAAATAAAAACGACCAGGCGGTCGTAAAGAACGTATTCACGAAATTTCTTGAAGAAAAGGGGCATCGTAAAACCCCCGAGCGCTTTGCTATCTTACAGGAAATCTATAATAACGATGATCATTTTGATATAGAGTCGCTCTATATCACCATGAAAAATAAAAATTACAGGGTAAGCCGGGCCACGCTATATAATACTATAGAGTTGCTTCTGGACTGTGGCCTGGTGAGAAAACATCAATTTGGTCAAAACCAGGCTCAGTATGAGAAATCTTATTTTGACCGCAATCACGATCACATTATCCTAACCGATACCGGTGAAGTAATTGAATTTTGTGATCCCCGTATTCAATCTATAAAGCAAACCATAGAAGAGGTTTTTGATATTGAGATTCAAAAACATTCTTTATACTTTTACGGCAACAAAAAAACAACCACTTAAGCATTTATTTTCATGGCGGTAGATTTACTACTTGGTCTCCAGTGGGGTGACGAAGGCAAAGGAAAAATTGTCGATGTTCTAACCTCAAAATACGATATTATAGCAAGGTTTCAGGGTGGCCCCAATGCCGGGCATACTTTGGAATTCGACGGGCAAAAGCACGTTTTGCACACCATCCCTTCAGGAATTTTTCACGACAATACTGTAAATCTCGTAGGTAACGGGGTGGTGATAGATCCTGTGATTTTTAAACGGGAATTAGACAACCTGGAGAAACACGGAATCGATTACAGATCAAAACTCCTAATTTCCAGAAAAGCTCATTTAATTCTACCCACCCATAGACTGCTTGATGCTGCTTCTGAAGCTTCCAAAGGCAAGGCAAAAATCGGCTCGACCCTTAAGGGAATTGGGCCTACCTATATGGACAAAACCGGCCGAAACGGAATTCGTGTGGGAGACCTGGAACTTGAAAACTGGAAAGAAAAATATCGCGCTTTGGCCGATAAGCACGAGAAGATGATCGAGTTTTACAATGTAGATGTACAATACGACCTGGCCGAACTGGAAAAGGAATTCTGCGATGCGGTTGAAACTTTAAAAAGTTTAAAATTCATTGATAGTGAAGCCTATCTTTTTGGCGCCATGCAGCAGGGAAAAACTATTCTTGCTGAAGGGGCGCAGGGTTCATTATTAGATATTGATTTTGGAACCTATCCTTTTGTAACCTCATCCAACACTACCGCTGCCGGGGCCTGTACGGGTCTTGGTGTGGCTCCCAATAAAATTGGGGATGCCTACGGAATTTTTAAAGCTTACACCACCAGAGTAGGAAGCGGCCCCTTCCCTACCGAACTTTTCGACGAGGACGGGGAAACTATGGGTCGTGTAGGTAATGAATTTGGTGCCACCACAGGCCGTGCAAGACGCTGTGGTTGGTTAGACCTGGTGGCGCTGAAATATGCCGTACAAATTAACGGGATCACCAAACTTATTATGATGAAAGGTGATGTGCTAAGCGGATTCAAAACCTTGAAAGTTTGTACTGCTTACAATTACCGCGGAGAAGAAATCACCCATTTGCCTTATAATATCGAGGCAGAAAATGTGACTCCTGTCTATACCGAGCTAAATGGCTGGGCCGCCGATCTTACGGGGCTTACCGAAGCTTCTCAGCTTCCGAAAGAGTTTAATGAGTATGTAGATTTTCTTGAAAAGGAAATTGGAGTGCCGATTACGGTGGTTTCAGTAGGACCCGATAGAAAACAAACCATAAACCGATAAGGTAATATTTAATGAAAATTAAAGCCGGTTTTTTAAAATTCCGGCTTTTTTGATGAAAGCGGTAGCATTTAATTTTTAGTTACTTTTGAAAAAATCTTCAGCTTGAAAACTTTTTCCAAACTTCTGTTGCTCTTCGCACTTTTTTCCTTCGGAAATATTTTGGCTCAACAAGCCAGGAAAATAGATTATTCCAGCGACAGGCAACTTAAAAATGAAACCCGGTATCCCGGCGCGATTATTTTAAGCAAGGTTGAAAACCAGGTGTATTTTAATCACGAAGGAATTGAAGTTTGGTGTGATAACGCGGTTTTTTATAATGAGGACAATTTCTTTAAAGCTTACGGGGCCGTTCGAATGCAACAGGGCGATACCGTTAGTATGAACAGCAATTATGCTGAATATAACGGGGATACCCAATTTGCTTTTGCCAGCGGAAATGTCGTAATGCGCAGGCCGCAAACCACCCTGGAAACCGATACCTTGTTTTTTGACCGCAATAAGCAACAGGCCTATTATCGCAGCGGCGGAAAGGTTATCGACACCGGCGGGGTAATTACCAGCAATATTGGCAGGTATTTTATGGAAGCCGATAAATATTCTTTTGTTTCGAATGTGGTGGTAACCAACCCGCAATACACCATAAATTCTGAACAGCTCGATTTTTATGGAGAAACCGGCCACGCCTATCTTTACGGGCCTTCTACCATTGAGAGTGAAACCAGCACAGTTTACTGCGAAAGGGGCTTTTACGACACCCGAAACGATAATGGATATTTTGTAAAAAATTCCCGTATAGATTATGACAACCGTACCGTAGAAGGCGACAGTCTTTACTTTGACAGGGAAACAAATTTTGCTTCGGCCACCAATAATATAGTGGTTACCGACACCGTAAATAAAAGTGTGGTTACAGGTCATTATGCTGAAGTTTTTCGTGACCGGGATTCGGTTTTTATCACCAAAGGAGCCCTGGCTGCTTCGGTTCAGGATAAAGATTCTATGTTTATTCATAGCGACACCATAATGATCACCGGGAAACCTGAGCGACGAATAATCAGGGGTTTTTATGATGTTAGGATGTATAAAAGCGATATGAGCGGGAAAAGTGATTCGGTTCATATCAACCAAGCGACAGGATTAACTCAAATGATCAATCTTACGCAAGGGCCTCAAAGCAGCGTATCACTGCGCCGAAATCCTGTAATATGGTCTGGAAACAGCCAGATGACCGGAGACACGATTCATTTAATCAGTAATCCCAAGACCGAACAACTGGATTCGCTGGTGGTTTTTAATAATGCATTTTTGATTCAGAAAGATTCTATAGACGGGTATAACCAGGTGAAAGGAATGGAGTTGATTGGCTTATTCAGGGAAAATGAGCTCTATCAAACCGATATCAATAAAAATACTGAAACCCTATATTATAGCCGAACCGAAGAAGGTAATTTAATTGGAATCAGCAAAACGCTTTCCAGCAGAATTATGATGTTGTTTTCAAACCAGAATATTGACGAGATTTATTACTATAACAATCCCGACGGCACCCTAACCCCTGAACCCGATTTCCCCGTAAATGCCCGGCAATTAAGCGGCTTTAATTGGCGGGGTGAGGAAAGACTGCTCACCAAAGAAGATCTTTTTAAAGGAAAACCGGCACCGGTGCTCACCCCTATTAAAGGAATTCCCTTACCCGAAGTGGAAGAAGAGTTTTTTGATGAAAGAGAGGATGATGATCCCTTGCTAAATGAAAACTCAAGATTAACTCCAGATGATCTTAAAAACCGGGCTTCAGACTCTACCAGGGTTCAAAGAGACACCCTAGAGCCCATTCTGAAAAAACCTGAAATAGAAGAGTAACATTAATTTTTATAATCAGTATCATTGAAGGAAGACTTCCTTAAATATCAGGCGCAAACCACTCCACATCCGTTAGGTCTGGAAATTTCTCACGCCAGGGGAAGTTATATCTATACCACCGATGGAAAAAAACACCTGGATTTTGTAGCCGGGGTTTCGGCCTGTAGTCTCGGGCATTGCCATCCCCGTGTGGTGAATGCGATTAAAGAACAGGCAGAAAAGTACCTGCATGTGATGGTATATGGCGAGTACGCCCAGCAACCTGCCGTAGATTTAACCAAATTACTCGCGCAGCATTTTCCTGCTCCTTTAGAGAAGACCTATCTCACAAATTCAGGTACCGAGGCCATTGAAGGCTCCCTGAAACTCGCCCGTAGGTACACCGGGAGAACAGAGATAATCGCCGCAAAAAATGCCTATCACGGGAATACCATGGGTAGCCTGAGCCTAATGAGCTATGAAGAACGCCAAAAACCCTTCAGGCCACTTTTGGGGGATATTTCTTTCTTTGAATTTAATAATGAGGAGGACCTAAAAAAAATCACTCGTAGAACTGCCGGGGTGATCGTAGAAACCATTCAGGGAGGCGCCGGATTTATTCTGCCAAAAAACGGCTATTTAAAGAAACTAAAGCAACGCTGCGAAGAAATGGGAGCTTTATTGATCCTCGATGAAATCCAGCCGGGATTTGGCCGTACGGGAAAATTATTCGGATTTGAGCATTTTGAGGTGGTACCTGACATAGTGGCGCTGGGTAAGGGAATGGGCGGCGGAATGCCTATTGGAGCCTTTTCTTCTTCAGCTGAAATCATGGACAACCTTGCCGATAATCCGAAAATGGGACATATCACTACCTTTGGGGGGAATCCTGTAATTGCTGCGGCTGCCCTGGCCACACTGCGTGAAATCACCGAAACTCCTTTAATTCGCCAATGCCTGGATAAAGAAAAACTATTCAGGGAACTGCTTCAGCATAAGCTAATTAGCGAAATTCGCGGATTGGGATTAATGCTGGCTTTAATAATGCCTTCAGAAGAAATTGCTAATGAATTAATTCTCAAAGCTAAAGAGCGCGGCTTAATCCTATTCTGGCTGCTTTTTGAGAAGAAAGCGGTACGAATCACCCCCCCTCTAACGCTTTCAGAATCAGAGATTCGTGAAGGCTGTGGCATCATTGTTGAAATACTGGATGCAATTGAAATTTAAAACCAACTGTTAATTAATTTGTTAACAACAATAAAGTTAAGATCGAATTTCCTTGAGATTCTTTTTTAGTTTTAGTACTGTAGAAATCTTGTAATTCACTGTCTATGCAATTAAGCCATAACGACGAAAATCATTTCTCGCTTACCCGATTCGAATCCATGCTCAAAACCAATGATGTTTTGTTTTTCGACTCTAACGAGTTCGAGAACATTATCAATTATTATTTGGAGAACGGCAAGATTGCATTGGCCAAGAAAGCCGTTAAAATGGGGCTTTCTCAGCATCCTACTTCTACCAACCTAAAACTTTTCAAGGTTGAAATCCTGGTTTTTGAAGATAAACTGGACCTGGCCGATGGCTTATTAGACGAATTAAAAGATCTTGAATCTTCTAACGAAGAAATTTATATTCAAAAAGCACAAATTTTTTCAAAGCGGGATGATCACAAAATGGCCATCCAAATGCTAAAACTCGCCTTAGACGTTACCGAAGATGAGGCTGAAGTCTATTCTCTCATAGGAATGGAATACCTGTTCCTGGAAGATTTTGAAGAGGCCAAATACAGCTTTATGAAGTGCCTGGAAGCCGATGAGGAAGACTACTCGGCTCTTTATAATATTATGTATTGTTTTGATTTTCTCGATCAAAAAGAAGAGGCTATAGATTACCTGAATATGTACCTGGATAAAAATCCGTACTGCGAGGTAGCCTGGCACCAGGTAGGCAAACAATACTTCGATTTAAAAGAATATTCAAAAGCACTTTCTGCCTTTGATTTTGCCATTATTAGCGACGACAGATTTATTGGGGCTTATCTGGAAAAAGGAAAGGTTCTGGAGAAAATGCGCAGGTATAACGAGGCTATAGAAAATTATAGAATTACTCTTGAGCTTGACGATCCTACTTCTTTTGCCTATTTAAGAATCGGGAAATGTTTTGAAAAGCTGGCCTGTGATGACCTGGCCCTCGATCATTATAAAAAATGTGTTCACGAAGATCCGCTTTTGGATAAGGGCTGGATCGCCATTACCGATTTTTACATCAGGAAGCTCAATTTTCAAAAGGCTTTATACTATATCAATAAGGCTATAAACATCGACGAAGATAATGTGTTGTACTGGAAGCGTTATGCGAAAATCAACAACCGACTAAAGTTCTACGAAGAAGCCGAGCAGGGTTATAAAAAAAGCCTGGAATTGGGCAATTACGAATTGGAGACCTGGATTAAGCGCTGTGATATCTTAATCAATATGGGAGAATTTGAAACAGCGGTGAAAAACCTGAAACAAGCCATTGAATTTTATCCCAATATTGCTGAAATCGAATTTAGAATGGCAGGCTTATATTTTAAGCTGAACCAGGGCGATAAAGCCTACCAGCATCTCAATAAAGGGCTTCAGTTAGATCCTGAATATTATATAGTTATCGAGGAGCTTTTTCCGCAAATTTTTGAGCGTAAAAGCATCAAAGAAATTATAAATTCCTTCATTAACCTCTCTTAGTTATTTTGCTAACTTTGGAGGGAATTTATAATTCTCTCAAATGCAAAGAAGCTTTTTAGATTACCTCAAAATAAGCTTAAAAGGTATGGCTATGGGGGCGGCCGACGTGGTCCCTGGGGTATCGGGAGGTACCATCGCCTTCATCTCAGGAATTTACGAAGAACTTATCTCTACCATTAGTGGGGTTAAGCTGTCGCTTATAAGTACCTGGAAGAAAGAAGGCTTCAGGGCTATGTGGAACGAACTTAACGGAAATTTTATCCTGGCCCTTTTTGCAGGTATTTTAATCAGTGTTTTTTCACTGATGCGGGTGGCAAAGTATATGCTCGAAAACCACCCTATTCTCATCTGGTCTTTTTTCTTTGGCCTGGTAGTAGCCAGTATCTGGTATGTGGGAAGCCAGATCCCTAAATGGAATTTTAAAACCGTAACTGCCCTTTTAATCGGTGCCGCAGTAGCTTTTTATATTGTATCTCTGCCACCATTGGCTGCCAACGCCGGTGGACTTTATATATTTTTATCGGGAGCCATAGCGATTTGTGCGATGATTTTGCCGGGAATCTCCGGAGCGTTTATCCTGGTGCTGTTGGGAGCCTACAAAGGCATTACCGAAGCTGCTCACGATTTTGATTTCAGGATTTTGGGGATTTTTGCTGCCGGAGCGGTAGTGGGATTGCTTAGTTTTTCGAAACTATTGAAATGGCTTTTTGTGCATTATACCAACCTTACCCTGGCAGTTTTAACCGGATTTATAGCCGGCTCCTTAAACAAAATCTGGCCCTGGAAAGTGACCCTGGAAACCGCAAAATTCGGGGATAAGGAAGTGGTACTCAGAGAAGCTTCGGTTTTACCCTGGAATTTTATGGGTGAACCAAAAACCCTTTATGCCGTTTTATTGATGTTAGCAGGTTTCTTCCTGATTATTATTCTGGAACGCCTTGCCAGCCAAAAACCAGAACAAATCAATGCAGAAAACTAGAACCTTTACCGATAAAGTACTGCTGGTACTTAAAGGTTTGGCAATGGGCGCAGCCAATAAGGTTCCCGGGGTTTCCGGGGGTGTGGTTGCATTTGTCGCCGGGTTCTATGAAGAATTTATCTACTCCCTTCAAAAAATAAATTTAAAAGCCTTTAAACTGCTTATAAGCGGCAGGTTTAAAAGCCTTTACCAATACACAAACGGGAAGTTTCTCATTTTGTTGATCCTGGGAATGCTTATAAGCTATTTTAGTGTTTCCAAAATTCTGGATTATTTAATCCTTCATTACGAGCTCTATGTGTGGGCCTCTTTCTTCGGAATGATTATAGGCTCGATCTACTACATCAGTAAAGATTTCGAAGAATGGAGCCGACGAAGCATTTTCTTCATCATCCTGGGAATTGTTCTGGGAGTGGCCATTAGCTTTCTAGAACCCGCTCGGGAGAACGACAATCTCTGGTTTGTATTTTTCTGCGGAATGATAGGCGTTTCAGGAATGACCCTGCCGGGATTATCGGGCTCATTTGTGCTTATTTTACTGGGGAATTATGTATTGCTTTTGGTAGATTCGGTAAACGCGCTCTACGATACTATGACTGAAATTTTAGTTTGGAACTTTAGTTTTATTGAAAATGAAGCCCGAATAAGGTTGCTTAAAGTTTTACTGGTTTTCGGTGCGGGTTCCCTGGCCGGGCTGGTAACTTTATCGCACTTCCTCGGATTTTTACTCAAACATTACAAAAAAGACACCTTCGCGGGGATTATTGGTTTTATTACCGGGTCCCTGGGAGTGGTTTGGCCGTGGAAAGAAAAGGTTTTTGAACAGGATGCTGAAGGAAATATTCTAACAGATAGTTCGGGAATGCCAATTTTAGATAACTACGACAGGTATTTCCCCGATTTTGGAATTGCCCAAACCTGGTTGGCCATATTTTTTATCGCAATTGGAATTTTCATAGTTTTGGGCCTGGCCTGGTATGAAAAGAAAAACTCGAAACCTGTATGAAAACTTACGGACTGGTAGGCAGAAATATCGATTATTCGTTCTCCCGAAAATACTTCAACACTAAATTCGAAAGAGAAAAAATCCCTGCAAAATATCTCAATTTCGACTTAGCCTCGATTGAAGAATTTCGGAAGATTTTTGAGGAAAACGAAGCGGTATCGGGCTTAAATGTCACTATTCCCTATAAACAGGAAGTAATTTCTTTTCTGAATAAACTCGCTGATGCGGCAGCAGAGATCAATGCGGTAAACACTATTAAAATTGAAAAGGACGGCAGCCTCACAGGTTATAATACCGATTATATTGGTTTTACTGAAGCCATTAGACCTCATTTAAAAAATGTGCATCAAAATGCTTTAATCCTGGGCACAGGTGGCGCTTCAAAGGCCGTGGCTTATGCTTTAAAAAAAATAAATATCGGGTACCACTTTGTTTCCCGAAGACCGGGCCAAAATATTATAAGATACGGGGAACTCGATAAGTCGCATTTAACTGATTTTCAAATCATAGTAAATTCTACTCCGCTAGGTACCTTCCCCAAGGTAGACGCCTGCCCCCCTATTCCATTCGAAAATTTGACTGAAAACCACCTGGTTTTCGATTTAATCTACAATCCGGCTGAAACCCGGCTTATGAAATTGGCCAAAGAAAAAGGAGCTCAAACTCTTAACGGATTGCGAATGTTGGAATTACAGGCTGAGGCGGCCTGGGAAATCTGGCAAAAATAATGCTATTTCAAGTCTTTCTTTGAGCTACAAAAAAACATAATTGTTTGTCCAATTTTCTTGTAGTTACTATCTTTCAGCATTCATATAGCTACGAACCCTAACATTGAAAGATATGTCTCAACAAGAAAATGAAAACAAGAAGAAAGAGCTTTCTGACAAAGATTTAAATCCACCCACAAATTCGGTAGAAGAAAGCAAGAACAACCAGAAGGAAGAAAAATCATTTTCTGAACCTGTTGAGGATAGCAACTCAGTTTCAGAAACTCCTAAAACTGAAGATAAGAGTGAGATGGAAGATGCACTTCTTGATGAAGCGGCTCATCAAAGAGATGCTTCAGGAGAAAATCTACAGTCTGACACCCAACGCACCGAGCCGGGAGATGCCGATACGCGTGAAAACAAACCCGGCACCCGCGGCAAGTCTTCCGAAGCAAATTTCGAAGACAAAGATAATATGCAGGATGCTTTACTGGAAGAATCGGCCGTAAAGCGCGATACCAAAAACCAGGACCTGCAAAGCGATGTGCATTTAGAGGAAGACGAAGACGAAGATGAAGACCAAACTTCCGGAGATCACCAGCAGGATATGGAAAAGGCGGTGGCCAGGGACAGCGAAGATGAAAGCGCCGGGGCTCGTCACGATATAGCCAAAAAAGATTATCATTCTATGAGCAAGGAAGAGCTTGTAGAAGAATTTGAGCGCCTGCTGAAGAATGAAAAAGTGCAGGCCATAAAAGAACATGTAACCGAGATAAGAGCTGAATTTAATGCGAAATTCAGTGAAGAGATGGAGGAGAAAAAAGAGGAGTTCCTGGCCGATGGAGGGAATATCATCGACTTTCACTACTCTACCCCTTTAAACAAGCGCTTTAATTCTCTTTATTTCGATTATAAGGAAAAGCGCAATAAATATTACCAGCAGCTAAAGCAGGATTTAAATAAAAACCTGCAAACCCGCCTTGAGATTATCGAAGAACTTAAGGGGCTTATCGATGTTGAAGAAAATATAAATACCACCTATAAGCATTTTAAAGACTTACAGGATCGCTGGAGATTGGCGGGACCTATTCCCCGCGAGAAATACAACGATGTTTGGAATACCTATCACCATCACGTAGAGAATTTCTATGATTTTCTTCATTTAAACCGGGAATTCAGAGACCTTGATTTTAAGCATAATTTAGAGCAGAAATTAAAGGTAATAGACCGCGCAGAAGAATTGCTACAGGAAGCCGATGTAAACCGGGCTTTTAGAGAATTACAGATGCTCCATAAAATGTGGAAGGAAGAACTCGGGCCGGTTGCCAAAGAATACCGGGATAGCATTTGGGATAGATTTAGTGCTGCAACCCGCGAGATCCACGATAAACGCCAGGAGTATTTTAGCAAAATTGATGAAGTTTATGAGCAAAACTCGCAGAACAAGCAGCAAATAATCGAGAAAATTCGCGCTATTGCCGGTGAAGACATCAACACTCACAACAAATGGCAGCAAAAAATCAAAGAAATCGAGGCGCTTAGAGAGGAGTTTTTTAAAGCAGGAAAAGTTCCGAGAAGTAAAAATGAGGAAACCTGGAGCGAATTTAAACAGGAGGTAAGAAAGTTTAATCGCAGTAAAAACAGTTTTTATAAGAACCTCAAAAAAGCACAATACGATAATCTCGAGAAGAAAAAAGAGTTGATTCGCATTGCTGAAGACAATAAGGATAGCGATGATTTTAAAACCGTTACTCCACTTATGAAAAAAATCCAGGCAGACTGGAAAGGAATTGGTCACGTTCCGCGCAAGGACAGCGATAAGGTTTGGAAACAATTTAAGGCTGCCTGTAATCACTATTTCAAAAGGTTGCACGAATCCCGAAATGCTGAAAACAACGAAGAAATGCAGGCCTTTGATAAGAAAAAAGCCCTGCTCGATGAAATGAAAAAGATCGAACTTTCAGGCAATAAAAAAGAAGACCTGCCCCTTATCAAGGAAAAGATCGAAGCCTGGAAAAATATTGGTCCTGTACCTCATAACAAGCGTTTTATTGAAGGGAAATTCAATAAAACCCTGGATCAGTTATTTAACCAGATGGACGTTGATAAAACAAAGGCCGAGATGCTGAAGTATGAAAATAAGGTACAGGCTCTAAATGATTCAGATAATGACAGAGACCTTCAAAACGAGCACTTCTTCTTAAGCAAGAAAATAGAGGAAACCAAAGCCGATATCAGGCAGTTGGAAAACAATCTTCAATTCTTCAGCAATGTAGATGATGACAGTCCGCTGGTGAAGGACGTTCATAAGAATATTGCCGATAAAAAAGCTGAACTTGAGGTCTGGGAAGAAAAACTAAGAAAGATCAAATCTTTATACTAAATGAAATGCAGTTTATGCCAGGGAGAAACCCGGCAATTCTGGAAAGATGAAAATCGGGAATTTGTTGAATGCCTCCACTGCGGAGGCATTCAGCTTTTACCTCGATATTATGTTGATGAAACTGCCGAAAAGAAGCGCTATCTCACACACAACAACGATGTGGAAGATCCACGCTATCAAAAATTTGTAAGTCCTATTACAAGTGCGATTTTACAGGATTTTCAACCCGAAAATTCAGGCCTCGATTATGGCTGCGGCACAGGGCCGGTTGCGACTTCTGAACTTCGGAAGCAAGGCTTTGAGAAAATTGCCCTGTTCGATCCCTATTTTTATTACCAGCCAGAAGTTTTAGAACATACCTACGATTTTATTATTTGCTGCGAGGTGATGGAGCATTTTTATGATCCAGAGGCAGAATTCAAGGCTTTATCTAACCGCCTTAAGCCCGGTGGTAAACTCTATTGCAAAACCTCTTTATATTTTGAAACCATAAATTTTGAAAATTGGTATTACAAAGACGATCCTACACACGTGTTTTTATACACTACCAAAAGCCTGGAATGGATTGCTGAAAATTTAGATTTTTCGACCCTGGAAATAGACCCGGAGGTAATTATTTTCAAGAAATAAATTTTTCTGAAGCTTTTATTTATAACAGTTTAGCCTCATTCCAGAAAACATCCATCTCAGCAAGGCTCATATCTTTCAGGTTTTTGTTTTGCTCTTTTGCCTTAGTTTCGAGATACTGAAATCTTTGAATAAACTTTTTGTTGGTGCGCTCCAGGGCGTTTTCAGGATTTATTTTGAGAAAGCGGGCGTAATTGATCATCGAAAATAAAACATCGCCAAATTCGGCCTCAATTTTATCGCGGTTAGCTGAATTTACCTCGTGTTGCAGTTCGGCCAGTTCTTCCTGAAGTTTTTCGAAGACCTGTTGCGGTTCTTCCCAGTCAAAACCAACACCGGCCACCTTATCCTGAATTCTGTTCGCTTTTACCAAAGCAGGAAGCGAACGCGGCACTCCTTCGAGAACGCTTTTCTTGCCTTCCTTAAGTTTTAAATTTTCCCAGTTTTTCTTCACTTCTTCCTCATCGGCTACCTCAACATCTCCATAAATATGTGGATGACGGGCTATAAGTTTTTCGCAAATTCCGTTGGCTACATCGGCTATGTCAAAAGCTTTTTTTTCGCTTCCAATTTTTGCATAGAAAACCAGGTGAAGCAGAAGATCGCCCAACTCTCCCTTAATTTCTTCAAGATCATTGTCCAGGATCGCATCGCCCAATTCGTAGGTTTCTTCGATAGTAAGATGTCTTAGAGACTCCAGGGTTTGTTTTCTATCCCAGGGACATTGCTCCCTAAGCTCATCCATAATTGTAAGCAGGCGATCAAAAGCCTTTAATTTTTCTTCCCGGCTGTTCATAGATTTCAAATTTCCACAAAAATAGTGTTTCGGCGCGGGAGAGAAAACCGGGGGGATATATTTCTTAGATCCTTAGGTATTTATAATTACAGGCTTCAATACAAGCCGCATTTCGTAGAACCATTACATTTTCGGCAAGCTCCATCAATAAGAAAGTTATTTCCTGCTCTTCCTCGCAATTAGGCATTAATTTAAGCGCCGTCCCATTTAGTTCGTAGCTGCCTGAATCACAATTGAGATCAGAATAGGTATAGGTTCCCTCTTCATTTATTTGAAAAACCGGCCCGTCTTCTACTGCTTTCCATTCAGTGTGACCTCCCGGACTAATATAAGTCTCTGTCAACTGCCAGGTACCGGAAATATTTTTAACCGTAAGCTCTAATACCTCCAGTTCTTCTTCCTTCGAATTACAGGAATTTAAAAATAGCAGCATCGAGAATAGAAAGAGAGTAATACGCATAAGACTGGGGATTTAGTTTTGTATTCATTAGATGGGTTTAAAAAAGAAAGGTTGCGTGCAATGCAGATTAATTTAAATAAATTTTTTTCAAATAGACAATCTTCAGCATAAAAAAAGCCCCTCATTTCTGAAGGGCTTTGCAGGGGTGGAAGACCGGTTTTCCCGAAACAGATCGGGATAAACTTCTCAACCGGTCAATTTCGAAAGGCAACAAAATTAAGCATAAAAAAAGCCTTCCATTTCTGAAGGGTTTTGCAGGGGTGGAAGACCGGTTTTCCCGATACAGATCGGGATAAACTTCTCAACCGGTCAGTTTTGAAATGCAACAAAATTCAGCATAAAAAAAGCCCTCCATTTCTGAAGGGCTTAGCAAGGGTGGAAGACCGGTTTTCCCGATACAGATCGGGATAAACTTCTCAACCGGTCAATTTCGAAATACAACAAAATTCAGCATAAAAAAAGCCCTCCATTTCTGAAGGGCTTTGCAGGGGTGGAAGACCGGTTTCGAACCGGCGACCTCCGGAACCACAATCCGGCGCTCTAACCAGCTGAGCTACAACCACCATCTTAATTGCGGTTGCAAATGTAATTTATTTTAGCAATTCCGCAAAGAAAAAAATTTAATTTCCTTCATAATCGGGGCTCGTACAATGCCTGCTATTGCTGCAATCAGAGTAAGATTCCCTTCAATTCTCACAAAGTGAACAGCTTAGAGCAAATCAAAAACCGAATCAACCGCAATATGCCTTGCGCTGGTGAAGCCTTCGGCGTGTTCGGTATTGATGAGTCTGCCAAGGTCCCGGGCCCGGTAGGTGATGCTATCCAGAAAATTACTGCTCGAAATAGGGGTTTCGGGCTCAGCGCTGTTTTTATCATAAAACTGCGTTTTATAAGCCATTACCGACTCGAGTTTTTTATCGATATACCCGCTGATATCAACCACCACATCGGGTTCGAGGTTTTTCCATTGAATATAATGCAAGACCTGTTTTGGCCTCCAGGCCTTTTGGTTCTTCCCGTTACAAATCGTTTCAATTCTTCGCAATCCGCTTAAAAAACAGGCGTCGTGAACCAGTTGGGCACCCTTGGCGTGATCTATGTGGCGGTCCTCAATGGCATTACACAACACAATCTCTGGCCTGTATTTACGAAGCACTTTTATCACTTCCAGTTTATGAGCCGTGTTATTTTCAAAGAATCCATCGCTGAATTCCAGGTTTTCCCTTACACGCACCCCAAGAATTTCTGCTGCGGCTTTTGCCTCGGCTTCCCGGGTTTGAGCTGTACCGCGGGTTCCCAATTCGCCCCGGGTAAGGTCAAGAATTCCTACCTTTTTGCCCCGGTCTATTTCCTTGGCGATAGTTCCCGCACAACTCAATTCCACATCATCAGGATGCGATCCCACAGCCAATATGTCTAATTTCATAGAATTCTAATTTTTGTAAATCTTATTTAATCGCTTGCAGTGCCTGTTCGATATCTTCAGAAAGATCTTCAAACTCCTCAATCCCTATCGAGAATCTCAACAAGCCCTCTCTTATCCCTTGCTTTTGCCTTTCTTCTTCTGAAAGTAAAGCGTGTGAAGTTTTGCACGGCGAAAGAATTGTAGACTCTACTCCGGCCAGGCTCATAGAAGATTTTACAAGCCTGAGTTTCTTCTGAAACAAATCGGCGTCCAGGCCTTCTTTTAATTCAAAAGACAGCATTCCGCCGAAACCTTTCATTTGATTTTTGGCAATTTCGTGACCGGGATGTGAGCTAAGCCCGGGGTAATACACCTCGGCTACATCGGGATGCTCCTTGAGAAAATTTGCCATTTTCATCGCATTTTCGTTCTGCGCCTTCACCCTAATCCCCATAGTTTTCAGGCTTCTCTCCAACAGCCACACCGTATAATCGCTAAGGCTTCCGCCAAAATTCTTGGCCAGCTGAAAAATCTTATCGATTTTTTCTTCAGAAGAAATCACGGTACCCGCCAAAATATCGCTATGTCCCCCCATATATTTGGTGGCTGAATGTATCACCACGTCTATTCCAAAATCGATGGGGTTTTGATTTACCGGCGAAGCAAAAGTATTATCGATCATACTCACCAAATTATGCTTTTTGGCCAGCTTCGAAATGGCTTCCACATCGGTGATTTTTAATAATGGGTTCGATGGGGTTTCTATGTATATAACTTTGGTATTCGGCTTAATTTGCTCCTCGAAAGAAGCTGCGTCCACATCTTTTGCGAAAGAATATTCAATGCCAAATTTGCCAAATTCTTCGGTGATTAAATTGCTAGTGCCGCCATAAAGACTATCCTGGAACACCACGTGATCACCCGAATGCAAAAAGGCCATAAGCGAAGTACTTACTGCTGCCATTCCGCTCCCAAAGATCAATGCAGCCTCCCCATGTTCTAAAGCAGCCATTTTTTGAGCCAGGGCCACCTGATTGGGGGTGTTGAAATATCTTGGATAACGCTTTTTTTCAACATCTTCAAAAGCGTAAGAAGTAGACATATACAAAGGAGAAACTGCCCCCTTAAAAACTTTATCTTCCAGTTCTCCGGTATGGGTACAAATCGTATTGAGACCCGGTTTTCTTAGACTCATTTAAAATTGAGATTTAGAATTAAAAATTAAAAGCTCTAAATTAAGCATATAGACTTAGTTAAGCAGCATTACTATTGTATTTCTTTGAGCTTTCCTATCTTTATGATTTAAAAAAACTAACCAAATGACCACACTTTTCACCAATATAAAAAGCCTTCTACAGGTACGCGACGAGGCCCCTGAAAAAATATCGGGTTCCCAGATGAAAGAACTGCCGGTACTGGAAAATGCCTGGCTGCTTATAGAAGACGATAAAATTAGCGATTACGGCAAAATGGATTCCCTTCCTAAGTTAAAAGCCGATGAGACTATCGATGCTAGCGGAAAAATCATCCTGCCCACCTGGTGCGATTCCCACACGCATATAGTGTATGCCGGCAACCGGGAACAGGAATTTGTTGACAGAATCAATGGAATGAGCTATGAAGAAATCGCCAAACGCGGCGGCGGAATTCTAAATTCTGCTAAAACCCTGCAGGAAACTTCTGAAGATGATTTATACCTGCAATCGGCTCAAAGACTGGAGGAAGTGATGAGCCTGGGCACCGGTGCTGTTGAAATTAAATCGGGATATGGGCTTACTGAAGAGGCCGAACTTAAAATGCTGCGGGTGATAAAAAAATTGAAGAAAAATTACCCCATTAGTATCAAATCTACTTTTTTGGGAGCACACGCTCTTCCGAAGGAATACAATGGAGATACCGCAAAATATATAGCTATGGTCATCGACAAAATTCTGCCAAAAGTAGCTGAACAAAACCTGGCCGAATACATAGATATTTTTTGCGAGGAAGGATATTTTACGGTAGAAGACACCGAAAAACTGCTTGCTGCAGCTGCAAAATTTAACCTGAAACCCAAGATTCACGTCAACCAGTTTCAGGCAATTGGCGGGGTACAGGCAGGTGTAAAACATAAGGCCCTTAGCGTAGATCATCTGGAAGTAATGCGTCCAGAAGATATCGAAGCATTAAAAGCTACAGATACTATGCCGGTGGCACTCCCCACCTGTTCCTTATATTTAAGCATCCCTTATACTCCGGCCCGCGAAATTATTGATGCCGGTCTACCCCTGGCCCTGGCAACCGACTTTAACCCCGGCAGCACCCCCAGCGGTAATATGAACCTGGTGGTTTCCCTGGCCTGCATCAAGATGAAAATGACTCCTGAAGAAGCCATCAATGCAGCTACCCTAAACGGAGCCTATGCGATGGAATTAAGCCAGTCTCACGGCAGCATCACCAAAGGAAAAAAGGCGAATTTTATACTCACCAAAGAGATTCCCTCCTATGCTTTTCTTCCCTATGCTTTCGGTACCAATTCAATCGAGTCTGTTTATCTGGACGGAAAAAAGTTTAATTAATGGATCAGCTTAAAATTTACCGGTTTCGGGATATCGAAAAACTTATTTCAAAAAGAGAAGGGGAAACCAAATTTGGGGAGGCACTTCATTTTGTAAATGAGCTTAAGGATTTGGGTTCCTGCCCGGCAAAAATCGTTCTGCTGGGAATTGCTGAAGATATTGGGGTTCGTGCCAACCACGGAAAAGCCGGAACCAGCAAGGCCTGGGAAGCGGCCTTAAGCAGCTTGCTGAATATTCAAAAAAACGAATTCAATTCTCCTGGAAATATTTGTTTGTTGGGTGAATTATCCTGCGAGGTCGAAATGGAAAAAGCCGGGAATATTGATGTTTCAGACCCAAATTACTTTAAAAAACTTGGAGACCTGGTTGCAGCTATAGATGAAAAAGTGAGTGACCTCATAAGTGAAATTGTTGCAGGCGGAAAGTTTCCCATTATAATTGGCGGCGGACATAACAATGCTTTTGGAAACATAAGGGGAACGGCCCTGGCGCTTAAAAAACCAATTAATGTGATGAATATCGATGCCCATACCGATCTTCGCCGCCTTGAGCATCGTCACAGTGGGAACGGATTCAGCTATGCCCGCGAAGAAGGTTTTTTGGAAAAATACTCTGTTTTTGGCCTGGCTAAAAATTACACTCCCCAATATATTTTTGATGAAATGAAGCTGGCCAGAAATATGAATTTCAAGCTAATGGAAGAGCTTCTGGGAAAAAATCCTTCAGAAATAATTGCAGAATTCGAGGATTCTCTGGAGTTCGTTCGGGATGATGACTTTGGACTGGAGTTAGATTGCGATGCTATTTCAGGCTTTCCTTCCAGCGCTCAAACTCCGTCGGGTTTAGACTTAAATACGACCAGACAGCTGCTGGAAATTGCGATCAAAAAGCCTGAATGTCGCTATTTGCATATTTGTGAAGCAGCTCCAAAACAGAACTCCGATTTCCAAACCGGAAAGGCGCTTGGCTTTTTTATTAGCGATGCCAACCGCGCATTTTTAGAGCGTTAGATAAAGCCGAATAAAAAAACCTGCAAATTTTAGCTAGGTGTATTTATTTATATCGTAATATTGCAATATAGATTTATAGAGATATTATGGGAATTACAAAATCCAATCTATTTACCGAAAAGCAAAATGAAATGGCACTGGCAGCAAAGGCTTTTTCTCACCCGGCAAGGCTGGCCATTCTGGAATTTTTACTGAAGTCTAATTCCTGCATAAATGGTGATTTGGTGAATGAACTCGGCCTGGCGCAGGCTACTATTAGTCAGCATTTACGGGAACTGAAAGATATTGGGATTATTCAGGGAAATATTGAAGGGAACAGGGTATGCTATTGTATAGATGCTCAACGCTGGCAGGAGATAAAAGAAAATTTCAACCGAATTTTCAATGAATTTCAGCCACCCGAAATTGAAGATTGTTGCTAATCATTTTAAAAATTACTTTATGAAACTTTCAGAAATAAAAGAAATTCTCAAATCTGCCAGCCAGATTCAATTTGAGTTACCCGATGGCAGTCTGGTGCCGGGGCATTTTCACGTCACCGAGATTGGGAAAATACGTAAGCATTTCATCGACTGCGGCGGGGTTCTTCGCAAAGAAGAAAAGATCAATTTTCAACTTTGGGATGCGAATGATTACGATCACAGGTTGCATCCTGAAAAATTATTGCACATAATCGAACTTTCAGAAAAACAGCTAAACTTAAAAGATCAGGATATTGAGGTGGAATATCAGGGTGAAACCATTCAAAAATTCGGTTTGGATTATGATGGTTGGAACTTTCTCCTCACTTCCACCCAAACCGATTGTTTGGCAAAAGATAAATGCGGGATCCCCGAAAGCCAGCTGACTACAAAAAATAATACAACCACCTGTGCTCCCGGTTCAGGTTGCTGCTAATCAATTTTCAGAAATTTACTTTTTATGACCAGAACCAATAGAATTTTTCCCGAAATTCTTAAGGAAATCGAACAATTCCCGATTTCAAAAATATCTGCAGAACGAAAAGAAATCCTGCAGCCCTTAATTGATTTTATTCAGGCTAAAATCGATGCAGAAGAACCCATTTCCCTTAATTTCATTTGCACCCATAATTCTCGCAGAAGCCATCTTTCACAGGTTTGGGCTCAATGCCTGGCTGCATATTTTGGGGTATACCACCTCCAGGCCTATTCCGGCGGAACCGAAGCTACAGCACTTTTCCCTATGGCGGCCAAAACTCTGGAGATTCAGGGTTTTAAAATCCAGAAAATTTCAGAAGAGAAAAATCCGGTTTATGCTATTAAGTTTGGTAAGAATGACGCCCCGGTAATTGGATTTTCGAAGGTTTATGATCACTTTTTCAATCCGGAAGCGAATTTTGCAGCTATTATGACCTGCTCCCAGGCCGATGCCGGCTGCCCCTTTATTGCGGGCGCCGAAAAAAGAATTCCCATCACTTACGACGATCCAAAAGCATTTGATGGCACAGGGGAACAGGAAGAAAAATACCTGGAGCGCAGCCGGCAAATTGCCTCCGAATTGTTTTATGTTTTTTCAAATATTAAGAACTAAGAAATGGCAACCAAAAAACTAGGTTTTCTTGATTCCTACTTAACCTTATGGATCTTTGTGGCGATGGCCTTGGGCGTGGGTATAGGTTATTTTTATCCCGATTCTGCCGGGTTTATAGATTCATTTAGTCGTGGTAGCACCAATATTCCAATCGCCATAGGCTTAATCCTTATGATGTATCCGCCACTGGCCAAGGTAAATTATGCGCTTTTACCTAAGGTGTTTAAAAATCTCAAAATACTTTCGGTCTCTCTGTTATTAAACTGGATTATAGGCCCGGTTTTGATGTTTTTCCTCGCTATTATTTTTCTTCAGGACCACCCTGAATATATGGTGGGAGTGATTTTAATTGGCCTGGCCCGTTGCATCGCAATGGTATTGGTCTGGAACGACCTTGCCGAAGGCAGCAGTGAGTACGGGGCCGGGTTGGTGGCCTTAAACAGCGTATTTCAGGTATTCTTTTATAGCTTTTATGCCTGGATTCTTATTACCGTGCTTCCCCCCTACTTTGGCTTTGAAGGGGCCATCGTAGATATTTCTATAGGCACCATTGCTGAAAGTGTGGCAATTTATTTAGGAATTCCATTTTTAATGGGAATTCTTAGCCGGGTGATCCTTGTAAGGCTAAAAGGCGAAGCCTGGTATAGAAATAAATTTATACCTGCTATCTCACCATTGACTCTAATCGCACTTCTTTTCACTGTTGTAGTGATGTTCTCCCTAAAGGGCGAACTCATTGTAGAAATTCCTATGGATGTAGTAATTATCGCCATCCCGCTACTCATTTATTTTGCTTTGATGTTCCTAATCGGTTTTTTCGTAACCAAAGCTACCGGGGCCGATTACGATAAAAATGCAGCTGTAGCTTCACTGCCGCCGGGAATAATTTTGAACTGGCCATAGCCGTGGCTATTGCAGTTTTCGGTTTAAATTCAGGACAGGCCTTTGCCGGGGTCATCGGTCCTCTGGTAGAGGTGCCGGCCTTAATATTATTGGTGAGGGTCTCATTTTGGCTTCGGAAAAAATATTACGGCGGAAAACTAAAACTTCAATCAGAGTAGTATCTTTGAGGCTTAATCAAGGCGACAACAGCAAAGTTTAAATAGTGTCGTTACATTTCTGAAGCAATCTAATGGAAATTATAGCTTACCAACCCCAGTATGCCAAGGCCTTTAAAGACTTAAATATTGCCTGGCTGGAAAAATATTTCTGGATAGAACCCCATGATGAAGAGGTTTTGGGCAATCCTGAAAAATATATCATCAATCCCGGGGGAAACATATTTTTCGTGAAAGATGCTGAGCAAATCATTGGCTGCGTTGCACTGATGAAAATGGAAGAAGCCATTTTTGAATTGACAAAAATGGCTATCACTCCCGAATACCAGGGAAAAAAACTGGGCCAAAAACTTATGCAACACACGCTTGATTTTGCTAAAAACCAGGGTTGGGACCACCTTATTATCTATTCGAACCGCAAATTGGAGAATGCAATTTTTATTTATAAAAAGTATGGTTTTAAAGAAATTCCGATAGGTGAGAACAATCCGTATTCCCGCGGTGATATAAAAATGCGCTTAGATCTTTCCTAAACCTTTATTAAAGCTCCAAAACATTTTCATATGAATTTGTAAATTAGGCTTATAAATTTGAAATCTTATTTTCAATAGCCTAATTATGAAAAAATCTTTACTACTATTTTTCTCTGCTTTATTAATAATTGGATGTAAGCAGAATAAGTCTGAATCCAGCCAGGAAAATCAGGAGATGGCGAATTCTGAAGAGAATTCATCCTCAACTGAAATGGCTACTCCCACTATTGACCCTATTTCTCACGCCACCGCGGTGATTAGCTGGGGCGATGTGATTTTTTATACCGATCCTGTGGGCGGGGCCGAATTGTTTTCAGATAAGGAGAAACCCGATTTTATCCTAATCACCGATATTCACGGTGATCATATGAATGCTGAAACCCTTGAAGCTATGAACCTGAACGGGGTTAACATCATCGCTCCTGAAGCAGTAAAAAACGAATTACCGGAAAGCCTTCAGCAATATGTCCAGGTACTTAACAATGGAAGCAGTACCGAATTAAATTCAATAAAAATTGAAGCTATCCCTATGTACAATCTTCCCGAAACCGAAGATTCCAGGCATCCCAAAGGTCGTGGTAACGGGTATCTACTCGAGAAAGACGGGCAGCGAATGTATATTTCAGGAGATACCGAAGACATCCCCGAGATGAGACAACTCGAAAATATAGATTATGCGCTGGTTTGTATGAACCTACCTTATACGATGAGCGTGGAACAGGCGGCAGATGCTGTTCTCGACTTCAAACCCAAACAGGTGTATCCCTATCACTATCGCGGGCAGGACGGCCTGGCCGATGTTGAAAAATTTAAAAATCTCGTAGCTGAAGAAAATAATGATATTGAAGTGGTACAGTTAGACTGGTACCCCAATCGTTCATAAATTCAGAGTTTTCTATGTTGCACCCCACAGGCCCGGGCCTGTGGGGTTTTTTATTGACGAATGATTAATTTTATTCCATAAAAAACCCCGCTAAAAGCAGGGTTGATCTCCCGGGGATGAATCGGGGCAAATTCATTACGTTCTTTGATTGATTGATTTAAGCTTTAATTCTTACAGGAAGTACATAAGAATTAGCTACTACAGCAGGCATTTCTACAGTTTTGTAATTTAATCTTTGTCTTATTAGGTGGGCCAGGTCGGGTTCATTTGTCTCTACGCTTAAAATCACCAGTTCCTGATTCTTGTTGAAGGTAAAAACGATTTCAGCCGTTACGTCCTCCTCAAATTTTAGCTGCGCGGCGTGCAACATAATTTCCAATTCCTTTTGAATTGATTTAGGCTTTTTAGGTCCGGCTTCGGCCGTACCCATTGCAGCCAGACTTATAGCTGCAGCCATCATAAAAATTCTCAAATTTTTCATAATAACTTGATTTTAAGATTATAACCTAAAGATTATTATGAAGATGGCTTGTTACAACTCTATAATTTTTTAAATTTTATTTTAAAAAAAAAGAGCCGCTTTCGAGCGGCTCTTAAAGTATTAAAATCAAATTTTCTTAACTAAGAACTTCCTGTACCTTATCGGCAGCTTCCTGGAATTCAACAGCAGAATGGATCTTAAGTCCGCTGCTATCGATTAGTTCTTTGGCGATATCGGCATTGGTTCCCTGTAAACGAACGATGATAGGAACGTTTACGGCATCTCCAAGATTTTTATAGGCATCTACAATACCCTGGGCAACACGGTCACAACGAACGATTCCCCCGAAAATATTTACAAGAATAGCTTCAACTTTTTCATCTTTCAAAATAATTCTGAAAGCTTCCTCTACTCTTTTTGCATCGGCAGTACCACCCACATCAAGGAAGTTGGCTGGTTCACCACCGGCTTGTTTGATAAGGTCCATAGTGGCCATCGCAAGTCCGGCACCGTTTACCATACATCCAACATTTCCGTCAAGATCTACATAGTTTAGGCCAACTTCTTTAGCTTCAACCTCGGTAGGATTCTCTTCACGAATATCTCGCATTTCAGCATAATCCTTGTGACGGAAAAGCGCGTTATCATCAAGAGTTACCTTGGCATCTACAGCCATAATTTTATCGTCACTGGTCTTCAACACCGGGTTGATCTCAAAAAGTGAAGAATCAGACTTTTCAAAAGCCTTATATAATGACATTACAAATTTCACCATTTCCTTAAATCCGGTTCCGCTTAGGCCTAAGTTGAAGGCGATGCGACGGGCCTGGAAAGGAAGTAAACCAACCGAAGGATCGATTTCTTCAGTAAAGATAAGATGAGGGGTTTCTTCGGCTACGGTTTCGATATCCATACCACCTTCGGTAGAATACATAATCATATTACGACCGGTACTGCGGTTAAGCAAAACCGACATATAATATTCTTCTGGCTCGTTATCGCCGGGGTAGTAAACATCTTCGGCAACCAGCACCTGGTGTACTTTTTTTCCTTCGGCTGAAGTTTGAGGGGTTACCAGGTTCATCCCGATAATATCTCCTGCGATTTCTTCAACTTCTTTCAGGTTTTTAGCCAGTTTCACTCCACCGCCTTTTCCGCGGCCTCCGGCGTGAACCTGAGCCTTGATTACGTGCCAGCCAGTTCCGGTTTGTTCGGTTAGTTCTTTGGCAGCGTCTACGGCTTCTTTCGCATTGTGCGCAACAATCCCGCGCTGAATGCGAACGCCAAAGCTATTGAGTATCTCTTTTCCCTGGTATTCGTGTATGTTCATAATCAGATTTCTTCAGTATTAATTACGGTTGACAAAAGTAACAAAAGCAAAAGTATTGTACCAATAAATTTTGTTTAATCGCCTTTAAATTCAGCTATATTCAGAATATTTTAACCTCAGCTTCATTTTAGGCTTTCCCCCTGCTTTCCCGATTTTCTATGAATTCATATTCTTAACAATCTAAACGAATTCGTTATTTTTGAAACTTCGGCTTGTGGGAGTATGCTTTTCTCCCCTATTTTTGCCGCTTAATTTTTTACCCAGCTATGACTAATAAAGACCTGCTCTCTGTCGCCAACGAATTTGGAAGCCCGGTATACGTTTACGATGCCGAAAAGATCGCTTTTCAATACAACCGATTAAAAAATGCGTTTGGAAAAGTAAACGACCTGCGCATACATTATGCGGTAAAGGCTTTGTCCAATATTTCTATTCTGAAGTTTTTAAATTCGATTGGCTGTGGATTGGATACGGTTTCGGTGCAGGAAGTAAAATTAGGTCTCAAAGCAGGAGTAGCTCCTGAAAATATTATCTACACGCCTAATGGGGTTTCTCTTGAAGAGATTGAAGAAGTCGTTAATCTGGGGGCGCAAATCAACATAGATAACCTTTCGGTTTTAGAACAATTCGGGGCCAAGCATCCAGAAGTTCCTGTATGTATTCGTATCAATCCGCATATTCTGGCCGGCGGAAATGCCAAGATTTCTGTGGGTCACGTAGACTCAAAATTTGGGATTTCGATTCATCAAATGCCGCATTTGCTGCGCATCGTTGAAAATACGGGGATGAACATCAACGGAATTCATATGCACACCGGAAGCGATATTCTGGATATCGAGGTATTTTTAAGAGCTTCAGAAATTCTTTTCGACGCGGCTAAAAACTTCAAAAATCTCGAATTTCTCGATTTCGGCAGTGGCTTCAAAGTGCCATATTCTGAAGGGGATATTGAAACCGATATTGAAGAATTGGGTGAAAAACTAACTAAACGCTTTACAGATTTTTGCAAGGATTATGGCAGGGAGCTCACCCTTGTTTTCGAACCCGGGAAGTTTTTAGTGAGTGAAGCCGGCAAATTTCTGGCCCGTGTAAATGTGATCAAGCAAACCACCTCTACCGTTTTTGCAGGAGTAGATACCGGGTTTAATCACTTAATTCGCCCAATGTTTTATGGTTCGCATCACGATATTCACAACATTTCCAACCCCGACGGGAAACAGCGTTTCTACTCGGTAGTAGGTTATATTTGTGAAACCGACACCTTTGCCAATAACCGCCGTATCGCCGAAATTACCGAAGGCGACATCCTGGCCTTTAGCAATGCCGGGGCTTACAGCTTTAGTATGGCCAGCAATTTTAACTCAAGATACCGCCCGCCAGAGGTACTCTGGTACCAGGGCAAGGCTCACCTCATTAGAGAAAGAGAAACTTTCGATGACCTGCTAAGACATCAGGTTATTTTAGATTTCGAAACTGCAGAAAAAGAATAGCCGGTTTTTTCAGGGAATTTCGTTAAATTCATAGGAAACTTTATCCTATGAAAGCTTTTTATCTCTTGCTTATTTTTTGCTTCGGAAGCCTGATTATTCAGGCCCAAAATCTTTCGGGAGAAATAGTAGATCTCACCTGGTCTTTTTCTGAAGAAAGTCTATACTGGGTTACCGCCAAAGAATTCGAACTCGAAGAAGTTGCCAAAGGTCATACTGAAGCCGGTTATTATTATTCAGCCAATAATTTTGCAACAGCCGAGCACGGAGGCACTCATATAGACGCCCCCATTCATTTTGCTGAAAACCGGCAAAGCGTAGATGAAATTCCCCTGGAAAATTTGCTGGGACCGGCAGTTAAGATCGATATTTCTAATCGCGCCTTGAAGTATCCCGACTACCAGATCACAAAAAAAGACCTGCAGGATTGGGAAAGCGAATATCGAGAAATACCTGAAGGCAGTATCGTATTACTACAAACCGGATTTGGGCAGTTCTATCCCGATGCTGAAAAATACCTGGGCACACAAAATCGTGGAGAGGATGCGGTTGCAGAACTTCATTTTCCCGGGCTTTCGGCAGAAGCAGCCGAATGGCTGGTTAAACAAAGAAAAATAAATGTGGTAGGTATAGACACCGCAAGTATCGACTACGGCCAGTCTAAAAACTTTGAAACCCACGTGATTTTAATGCAGAACAATATCCCGGCTTTTGAAAATGTTGCCCGCCTGGAAGAATTACCCGCCAAAGATTTCAGCATTATCGCCCTGCCTATGAAGATTAAGGGAGGAAGTGGCGCGCCGCTTCGAATTATCGCTCTAAAATAGAAAAATGCCCCTGTACTTTATTTCACTTGTTCCACCTAGAGAGCTGAGTGATCAAATTGAAAGTTTAAAAATGCAAATTGCCCGGCAATATGATTGTAAACGGGCCTTAAGGCTTCCGGCCCATATCACTCTGCAAATTCCATTTAACCTGGAAGAAAATATGGAATTGAACCTGCTAAATATAATAGATGATTTTTCTAAAGAAAAGCAAGCATTTCATATTCAGCTTAAAAATTATGGGCACTTCGGGAATTCTACCATATATATTGGCGTGGAAGAAAATGAATACCTACAAGCAATGCATTTTGATCTAAAAAATAATTTACAGGGGGAATTAGTTTTGGAAAACGGAAAACAATCAGGGAAATTTAGCCCGCATATTACTCTTGCTACCCGGGATATTAGTTTACAGGATTTCTCTAGTGCCTGGGAACATTTTAAAGAACAGGAGTTTTCAGCTGAATTTTTAGCCACGCATTTGATTTTATTCAGGCATAACGGAAAAACCTGGGATTTGTATAAATCCTTTAAATTTGGGCAAGCTTCTAATGCCTCGAATTAATATGAAAATTAAATTTGGTCTTTTTCTCTCTTTCCTCCTGCTTTTAAACTCCTGCCGGGAAAATCAAAATGTTGAACCTGATGCAAAAATTCATAATATCGGTGAAATGCGCAATGTAATGTGGAAGGGAGAATTAGGAGGTATAGTAGCCCTTGATAGCCTTCCAAAAAAAGCTTTGTACGGTCTCGGTCCAAAAGAAGGCCTGCGAGGGGAATTACTTATCTGGGAAGGCAGCACTTATATCTCGAGAATTAAAGGAGAAAATGATATTGAAATAGTAGAAAACTCTAAAGTGAGAGCGCCTTTTTTCGTTTATACGAATGTGAAAGAATGGACAACAGTCGATCTGCCAGACAGCATTAAAAATTTAAAGGATCTGGAACATTATCTGGATTCCGAAAATGAGAATTTAGAAGAAGCTTTCGTCTTTATACTTAGCGGAAAAGCTCAAAAAGCAACCTTCCATATCCAAAATTTACCTGAAGGCAGCAAGGTTAGTTCCCCACAGGAGGCTCACGCCGGGCAGGTAGATTTTGAACTCGAAAATACCGAAGTAGACCTCCTGGGTTTCTTTTCCCGAAAACATCAGGGAATTTTCACCCATCACGATTCTTACCTGCATATACATTTATTGACTAAAGACCGGTCAAAAATGGGACATCTCGATAAACTTATTTTTAGTGCAAAAGATTTCCAATTGTTCCTTCCCTCAAGAATTAGCAAAACCTTAAAAAAGGAAATCGGTCAAAACTTTAATTTTAAACTAATAAGAATTTAAGCAGCTAACATGAAAAGAATTTTCTGGTTTTTGGCCATTATCGTTTTGCTCTTTTTGGGCCTGGTATATCTTTCTGTTTCCGGGAGTGATTCAGAATTTGAAACCGCAAACATTAAAGATCTGGACGATCTTGAAAATACCGATTTTACCAGGCACGATTCGGTTTTACTGGCCGCCAGCACTCTTTATGAAGCTAATGCCTTAAAATCATTGATGCAGGGAGAGAATTATCGCGAGGCCTGGGCCAGCCCGGTTAAAGTACCGGTGGTATTTCTGGATACCTTATTTGACGGGATGAAAATTGTAAAAGAAGGTGGCGGCACCCAAACCCATTCTTTGCGGTTAGAAGACAAAGATGGATTTTTGTATTCCCTACGCAGCGTAACCAAGGACCCCTCTACCCACGTTCCACAATTTGCCCGAAACCTGGGTCTCGAAAACATTGTGATAGATGCCATTTCGGCTTCACATCCATACGCTGCCCTGGCGGTGGCAGAACTCTCCAATACGGCAGGGGTGCTACACACCCATCCGCGGGTGTTATTTGTTCCAAAACAAAATGTATTGGGTGAAGCGTACAATGAGAAGTATGGCAACCGGTTGTTTTTACTTGAATATGAAACCGAAGGTAAAAAGAACTGGACCCAGTTCGAAAGTGTAGAGGAAATTATAGATACTAAAAAACTCCAGGAGTGGAAGGAAGATGATACTGGGAATCTTAAAATTGACGAAGCCGCCTATGTTCGGGCCCGTTTATTCGATCTGCTAATAGGAGATTGGGATCGCCACGCCAAACAATGGGGTTGGGTGATTCAGAATATAGAAGGTAAAAGGATTGCCACCCCCCTGGCCGGAGATCGCGATAATGCTTTTTTTAATATAGACGGGATTATTCCCGGCATCATTTCCAGCGAACACATCGAGCCACTGGTGAGACCCTTTGAAGAAGATATAGATTATATGCCCGGCCTGGTTTACCCTAACGATGTTTATTTTCTTCATTTTACTGCTGAAGAGATTTTTTTGAAGGAAGCTGAAATTCTTCAGCAATTGCTTACCGATGAGGCCATCGAACAGGCTTTTTTGATCTGGCCGCAAAACATTCGCGAGCTCGACGCCAAAGAAATTATACAGAAAATAAAAAGCCGTAGGGATAATCTAAAAGAACACGCCAGGGAATTTTACAGGGTTTTGCAGGAAAAGGAGCTGCTAAATGAGCCTTTAAAAGGTTCAGAGGAGATTAAGATAAGTGCCGGTTTGCAGCAATGTTTTGAATGTGCCACTAAATCCAGGCTTGATGAGTAAATATTTAGCCAGCCTGTTTTTAATGATTTTTAGCCTGGGAGTTGGGGCCCAAAGCACTGCCTCGAAACAAATTGAAATATTTGAATTTGAATCGGGCGTGATGAAAAACAGCCGGAACATACGCTTGTTTCTGCCTGAATCTTATGCAGGCTCAAAAAAATCTTACCCGGTGATCTATATGCACGACGCTCAAAATTTATTTGATGCTGAAACCTCCTTTGCCGGGGAATGGGAAGTAGATGAATTTTTGGAAAGGAATGATTCAGAGATTATCGTGGTGGGCATCGACCACGCAAATGAAGATCGCATCGCCGAACTCACCCCTTTTGCCAATAAACAATACGGCGGCGGGCAGGCAGAAAAATACCTGGAATTTATTATAAGCGAACTAAAACCTCATATCGATAACAATTTCAGAACAAAAACCCAGGCGGCCCACACCGGTATTTTTGGCAGTTCCCTGGGCGGATTAGTCTCCTTCTATGCGGCTGTAAAACACCCTGAAGTTTTTGGAAAAGCAGGAGTCTTTTCTCCTTCATTCTGGTTTAGCGACGACATCTATGAATTCGCGAAAGTTTCAGAAATTCCAGAGGGTTCGAAATTTTATTTCCTCGCCGGGACTGAGGAAAGCGAGAAAATGATCGAGGAATTTGAAAAAATGAAGAAAATAATTTCAGAAAAACTTCCGAAGAAAAATTTCAAATTTCAGGTTATTGAGGGCGGGAAGCATAACGAAGCTTTATGGCGCGAGAATTTTCCTAAAGCTTTTAATTGGTTGTTTGAAAATTAGCCCAGCGCATTATCGTTGGCCTCTATCCAATAGCCATCGGGATCACGAAAATAGATTTGCCGTACTCCATCGGGGCGTAAAGTAACTTCCCCGGTCTGGCCTTTTCCATTTTCAAAGGGAATTTCGTGAGCCTTAAGATGGTCTATAAAGGCATCGAGCATATCACTGCTAATTGCCATATGAAAGCCTTTATAATGCGGAATTTCGACATCTTCCTGCACCAGGTGCAACTGGATGCGATCGTTAAACTGAAACCAGCGAATATGAGAACCCAGCCCCCCGTTGGGAATTTCTTCCAGTCCTAAAACTTCGCCATAGAATTTTGCAGAACGCTCCAGGTTTTTGACGCGGATGGTATCGTGGTCTTTTTTTAAGTTAAAAGGATTGGTTTTCATAGCCTGAATTTTTTATGAAGTTATGAAGATTGAAAAAAGACTGCAAATAGAAGTTCGAAAATTATCGTAATTTTAAATCACCTCATTCGCAACCGCTTAACCAAAATTCAATTAAAACCACAACCAATTATGAAAAAGTTTATTTTTCTATTAAGCTTTATCGGCTTTACAGCTTCAGCTCAGGACAGCATCAAGAATTACAGCATCGAACAATTCTATGAAAACACCCGGGTCTTTGGCGGGAATTTTTCTGAAGATGAGACCAAACTTTTGGTAAGCAGTGATAAAACGGGAATCGTGAATGTCTATGAAATTGAGATTGCTTCAGGAGAAATGACTCCACTTACCAGTTCTTCAGAAGAGTCTTTTTTTGCTATAGATTATGTGCCCAATAATGGCGGGATTCTTTACTCGGCCGATAAAGGTGGGAACGAGATCAATCATATTTACCTCTTTAAAGACGCTAAGTCTAAAGACCTCACTCCCGGGGAGCAGGAAAAAGCCCAGTTCTATAAATGGAATCCGGAAAAAACGGGGTTTTATTATCTCTCCAACAAACGCAATCCGCAGTTTTTTGATTTGTATTTGATGGACATCTCGAGTTGGGAAAGTGAAATGGTCTATGAAAACAATGAAAATTTGAGTGTACAGGCCATTTCAGAAGATGGTAATTTCCTGGCACTTACCCGCAGCATTACCACCAGCGAAAACAAATTGTATTTATTGAATAAGGAAGAAGATCGAATGCTGGAAATTTCAGATACTCCCGGGGAATACAATGCGGCAGGTTTTAATAAAGCCGGTGATGAATTCTATTACATCACTAATTCGCAGGGGGAATTTGCCAAATTAATGAGTTTTGATCTACAATCTGAAAACATCGATGTGCTTTATGAAACCGACTGGGATGTGATGTATTCGTATTTGAGCGAAAATGAAAAATACAGGGTGATTGGTATTAATGAAGACGGGAAGAACAAATTAATCGTCCTGGAGAATGCAACAGGAAAAGAGGTAAACCTACCCGATATGCCAAATCAGGATATAGTGGCGGTAAACATTTCAGATTCAGAAGAGAAAATGAGGCTTACCATTGGTACGGCAAAAGCTCCCAACAATATTTATGTATACGATTTCAACTCCCGTGATCTTAAGAAACTAACTAACACTCTAAATCCTGAAATAGATGAAAAGGACCTGGTTTCAGCTCAGGTGGTGCGTTACGAATCTTTTGATGGCCTGGAAATACCGGCGATTTACTACAAACCGCAGCAGGCCACAGCTCAAAATAAAGTACCGGCCCTGGTATGGGTACACGGCGGCCCAGGCGGTCAGTCTCGTGTGGGTTATTCGCCCCTAATTCAATACCTGGTAAATCAGGGGTATGCCATTCTTGCTGTTAACAATAGGGGTAGTAGTGGTTATGGCAAAACTTTCTTTAAAATGGACGATAAAAAACATGGTGATGTAGACCTTAAAGATTGTATTGCAGGGAAAGAATGGCTGCAGGAGCAGGATTACATAGACCCCGATAAAATTGGGATAATTGGAGGAAGCTATGGCGGGTATATGACTATGGCCGCAATGACCTTTACCCCCGATGAGTTTAAGGCGGGAGTAAACATTTTTGGAGTTACCAACTGGCTTAGAACCCTTAAATCAATACCGCCGTATTGGGAAGCATTTCGCGAGGCCTTGTATGAAGAAATGGGCGACCCGGTAAAAGATTCGATTGCGCTTTATAATAAGTCACCTCTTTTTCATGCTGAAAAGGTAAAAAATCCCGTAATGGTACTTCAGGGAGCGAATGACCCCAGGGTGCTTCAGGTTGAATCTGATGAAATTGTGGAAGCTTTAAAGAAAAATAATGTACCGGTAGAATATGTAGTCTTTGAAGACGAAGGCCACGGATTCATTAAAAAAGAGAATGAAATTAAAGGTTATCGACAAATTAGGCAATTTCTGGATAAGTATTTAAAGGAAGAAGAGACCGAATAAAAATCAGCGATAAATAGTAAGGCGTGCTGCAAGTCTAAAATTGAGGTTAAATCTTTAAACAAGCTGGCTATAATAGCTAACTTGCAGCATAAATGCCTTCCCAGCCTATGCTATACTTTTTACACCATCCTGATGATTCAGAAGAAGTAAAAAAGAAATTTATTCCCCTGTTGGAACAGCGGGAATATGAACTCATTCAATATCCCAATTCCGATTTCAAACCTACCGAGGAGGATTTATGCATAGCTTATCTAAGCGATGAATATTTAAGGGAATTTTTGCCAAGGGCCTCCAAATTAAACTGGAAACTGGGAATTTTACCCCATCTTAATAATCAATTTACCCTTAAGGGTTTAGGTATTGAAGGAAAAGCTGAAGAAACCCTGGAGAACATTCTTAAGTGCGAGGAGGTTTATAAACTCGATATGCTATATTGCAACGGCAGGCCGGTATTCCAGTCGGTGAACATACGGAATGTATTCATCTTTACTGAAGAAAAAAAGACCAATAGATTTTTCTCTGAAGTCACCACATTTGTAAAAAATATAGCCCGAATTTCAGGACTTTCGCATCGGGCTTTTCTATTGAGTGCCAATGATGAGAAGATAATCCATACTTCGGCTTTAGGTTTAATTGCGGTAGAACATCCGGAGAGTTCGGTGATTGCCCGCAGAATAATTCCACCGAGTAAAGTTAACGACGGGCAGTTTCATATTTTAGTGGTTTCGCCACAAAACCTGTTTGAGCTGCTTTGGTTTTTATTTAGAAGCTTGCTTCCGCGGCGTGGACAAATGAGCACCAGGCCTTCCTTTTTAGGATATATCAAAACCAGTAATATAAAAATTGAAAATCAGGCCGATATCGATTTTACGGTAGATGGTGAAAAATATTCGGCCAGAAAGATCGAAATTGAGGTAGTTCCGGCTGCGATACGACTTTGCCAGGAAAGCAAGCATTATAAAGGTGAAGTTGAAGACGGACAGAAAAAAACCCTGAAAATAGATCGGTTACCCACCGGCGAACGCCGGGAAGAGTTGAGCAAAAGAACCCTTCCCCTATTGCCCAGGGCTACCACTGAAGAATTTCAGGAACTCTTTAAGGTTTTGCGCGAAAATGCCAAAACCACCTCGACCTTTGTGGTGATGATGGTGCTTTCAACCCTAATTGCCACCTTCGGACTTTTTGGCGATTCCTCACCGGTAATTATTGGAGCTATGATTTTAGCTCCTATTATCTCTCCTATTGTTTCGTTTTCTATGGGAATGGTGAGGTATGATATCAATATGCTAAAAGAAGGTATAATTACCATATTAATCGGCACCGGGGTTTCCCTGCTTTTTGCTGCAGGGGTTAGTTTAATTATTCCACTTCAGGTATTAACTTCTGAAATCGATGCCCGGCTCTCTCCTACCCTTTTGGATATGGGAATTGCAGTAGCCTCGGGAATTGCTGCTGCCTATGCACACGCAAAAGAAGGGATTGCCAAGAGCCTGGCCGGGGTAGCAATTGCGGTAGCCCTGGTACCTCCGCTGGCTGTAGCCGGGATTGGAATTGGGTGGTGGGACTGGAATGTATTTTCGGGTGCTTTTCTGCTTTATTTAACCAATATGGCCGGGATTATTATGTTTGCCGGAATCACATTTTTGGTTCTTGGTTTTGCACCCTTTAAAAGAGCAAGATTAGGATTGGTATATACCTTAATTCTTATTCTTTTGGTGATGGTGCCCCTATCCCTTTCTTTTAATCGTATTACCAAGGAAGCCAGTATTACACGGCAGCTGGAAGGATCAACTTTTAATAAAGCGGTTTTACGCGATGTAAAGGTTCGTTTTGGCGCTCCACTTAAAGTAAGTCTAACCCTGGTTGGCACTCAAAACCTCGAGAAGGAAGATATGATGGATATCAAACGCCAAATGGAAGAAGCTATTGGGGAACCCATAGAATTAGAAGTGATTTCGGCCAGGCAGTTTTGATTGAGGCTTTTAGATTTACAAAAATTTATTTTTTTATTGCTGGATGGTTTAACAAGGATCAACTGGTAAAATGTTAATTCCTCATAAATGCTAAGAATTTAATATTAAAATTTATGTCTCCCGAATACTATTATATAGCTTTGGGGCTTAATTAAAAATTAATTTTATTATGTTGAGATTGAAGAAAATTGGAAAAATAATCGCTATATCGGCATTCCTGGCGGCAAGTCCGGCCATGGTAAATGCACAACAATTACCAGCACCACAACAACAGCAGGAAAAAATAGATGTAAGTGACGAGGAATTATCGAAGTTTGCACAGGCTTATCAGGGAATAATGGTAGTAAACCAGGAAGCTCAACAAAAGATGCTTGCCACAGTTGAAGCTGAAGGCTTTGACGTTAAACGTTTCAATGAAATACATCAGGCTTCCCTTGATCCAGAAACCGAAGTGGAGGTAACCCCTGAAGAGGAGGAAAAACACAGAAAAGCTATTGAAAAGATCCAGGGAATGCAGGAGAATTTTCAAGCTCAAATGGAACAGGTGATTGAAACACAAGGTCTAAGCCTTGAGCGTTATGAGCAAGTGGCTATGGCCCTTCAAACCGACACCGAACTTCAACAACGCTTACAACAAATGTTGCAAGGTTAAATTTCCAGACTAATTTAAGTCAAATCTTAATTACACTTTCAAGGAGGGCAAAATGCCCTCCTTTTTATATTTACCGATGGATAGTTTTTAAAAATACACCACTGGCTTATGTTGCAATAATCAACAAGCCTTGTAGAAAATTTCAACAGATATTTCTCCAATATAAAAAGTGACTTTTCAGTGAAAAGCAGGATATTTGAGATATAAAATCGAAATTTTGAAACTTGGCATAGCTTTTAATGAATTGCATATGATCTTACATTTTAGAATTCTTTTCTCCTCCCTCATAGTATTCTTGTTTTTAAGTTTCACACCACTTCTGGCCCAGGAAGCTCAAAGTTATGGTGTGAAATCGGGAGTAAATTTAGCTTATCTTTCGAATAATGGCTCGATGAACCTAAGACCCGGGTTTCAGGTAGGTGCTTATGCCAAATATAGTGGGTTGGAAACTATTTTTTTCAAAGCAGAATTTTTAATTACCCAGAAAGGAAGTGCCTCCTGGAGTAGCGATCAACCTAATAATTTTAATTTATTTTATGTAGACCTTCCAATAATGTTTGGTTTAAGCCTTAGCCCAAAGTTATCCTTAAATGCTGGTATTCAACCTTCTATGTTAATTGGAGGAAGATACAAGGGTGTCGATTCAATGGGAAGGGAATATAAAAAGTCTATAGGAAAAGACTTGGCGCGTTTTGATTATTCAACCTTACTCGGCCTGGAATATTTTATTCATGACAATTGGTTACTTGGGGTACGGTATAATTATGGATTTGTTTCCATTCAGGAATACAGCGAAGAATTTATTCAAGCAAATAACGGGAAATTGTTAAAAAACAGGGGCTTTCAGTTTTATGTTGGATATAAGTTTAATTAGATGATTACTGTATAAGCTCGTTATCTTTCCATTCCCCTTCAAGCATTATATTGTCATCTTTGTCATATAATTTCCCATAGCCATTCCTTTTATCATTTTGCCAGCTACCTACATATCTATCACCGTTTGGCCAGTAATAAGTTCCCTCTCCTTCCCTTTTATCATTTTCAAATTCACCTT
The DNA here is from genome assembly GCF_054121495.1 of Salegentibacter haimaensis. Classification (NCBI taxonomy): domain Bacteria; kingdom Pseudomonadati; phylum Bacteroidota; class Flavobacteriia; order Flavobacteriales; family Flavobacteriaceae; genus Salegentibacter; species Salegentibacter haimaensis. The sequence goes on along the minus strand of NZ_JBSYGH010000008.1, from coordinate 64,404 downwards.
CATAACGTTCGCCTTCTACCCAGGAATAGACTCCACGGCCATGTTTCGTATTATCTTTCCATTCCCCAAAATAAATATTTCCGGTTTTATGAACTCCTACTCCTTCTCCATTGGCTTTTCCGGCTAAAACTTCCCCAAAATAATTCACAGGGGTACCATTGGTATTTTGAAAATTAAGATTGGCAAAATCTTTTACTTTGGCCAATGCTGTTTCTTTTTGCTGAATTTCTTTTTCAAGATTTGTAAGTCTCGAGTTATAATCATTTCGTAGGGAATCTTTTTGATTTTCAAGTTTTCTCTTCAACATTAAACTTCTAACTGCCCAGAGAGTTTCTTGAATTTCCTTTTGATTACGAAGGTTTTCAAATTGTTTCTCAGCACTCAACTTGGCACTTTCAGTTCTTCGTATTTGCTCTTTTCTGTTTTCCAATAATTCATACCTCCCTCCGTCAGAAAGATTCTCATAAATTGGCAAGGCTTCTTCAAACGAACCAGAAATGAATAAGTTGTCTGCCCGGGATTTTCTTTCCAGAGAATCTAAGCGTGATAGAACCCTTGCTGAATTATTTCCCGATTTATCTAATTCACGCTGAGCCAATTTTAAATCATAATAAAATTTATAAATCAGGCCGATACTTACTATCAGACCTAATATTAAAATTAAGCTCGAAGTTTTATATGTTTTTTTAGTTACGTTCATAGAATAAAAATACTTATGTTATTACAGAGGTTTAATCCAGTAATCTTACCTCTGGAATTTGTTTTTCTGCCTTCCTGAAATCCAAAGAGATATAAGCATTTAGTCGAATAACCCAGCGTTGCCTGTACAAACTTCCATCATTAATATTTTGGCCAGTGGTATACATTAATCCTGCCGAATATGTTACCCGGGGACTACTTATATAGGCAATTGAGGGATAAATTCTTAAATCTTCTACGGGACTGTCTATCACCTGTTTCCCGCTTTGCAAAATAATTTCAACATCAGGATTAAAATATACGGTTCCGGGGATTAACTGGCTGTTGTTTAATGGGATTTTCATATACAATTTATACCGCCACCGGTTTCGATAAATCCAATCATCATCTATGCGATTAGATTTACTCCATCTGTGTTCAATTCGTAATCTATGGTATAATTGAAAACGAGGAAAGGGCATAATAAAAAGATATTCATGCCAAATTCGCGGTTCGGGCACAACAGATTTAAAATCTTCATCACCAGGTTCTGGGGTAAAATTTAACCTTAATACTCCACCCAGGGAAAAATTAAAGTTAGGTGAAAACAAATAATTGAGGGCGTGCCGGTTATATATCTGCGCCATTCGACCAACAAAAGGCTGTCCCTCATAATTTCCTCTTCGATAATGGAATTCAGCTCTCCAAAATAGACGCTCTGAAAGCCTGAACTTATTATAAGACCCCAACCATAGGTTGGTCTCCATATCCTGAAAAGTTCTTTCTCTTTCTCTCGGTTCAATAGGTGCAGGAAATTCCTGACCAAAGAAATAAGCTGGAATTGTCAGGAGTATTAATAGCAAAAATAATCTTCTCTTCATGTAGGCAAATCGGTTTAGAATCTAAGGTCGAGATTTAAAATTTCGGCTGCCTTAGATGCCTCATCTATTCTTTTAATTCTACGTTCCTCTTTTTTTGTTGACCGCTTTAAAACATTTATCATACCATCGAAGACAAGTGCAAAATTTCTTTTTGTATTATCAATAGAGCCACAACTAAGATGTTTTAACTGATCGAACATTTTAGGCAAAATAAGATTTTCGTACGCCTCAAAAATTGGTTCTTTTACCTTTTCTTCCATATTTGTAAAAGTATAAGGGTTAAAAACTGTATTGGTATAGGCATCCTCTACAAGTTTTGCTCTATCTGAAACTTCCCAAATTTCAGTATATAGTTTTTCCAGATTTGTAAAACACTCAATAAAAATTTCAACCTGCTGGCTTTTCTCATTGGGCGTTAAAGTGGAGTATGATTTAAGACTTGCATCGGTGAAATTTTGTAATTCACGATTTACATCGAACCCGGCCAAAGCATTAAGTTGATGATCTATTATTGAATCTTTTTCTTTCAATTGTTCGTATCGATCCATTAGTACTGCTTCCAGCTCCAGTAAACTAGCTTCCTGTCGAATTTCATCGAGGTAACTATTAATAAGCTTTTCCTGCTGCTGAACTTCCTGTATTAAAATTTCTGAAATAATTTTTAACTTCTCGGAAGATGAATCTACCGATTCCAGATCAGGGCTGGAAAACAATACGATTTCATCTTGGGGTCTATTTTTCCTTAATTTGGCTTGCTGATCCATAATCACAGAAACCTTCCTTTCCATGAATTTTTCACGATCCACAAACTCAAGGTTGCCGTTTCTGTAATTTTCAGTCACTTCTCGAAGTTGGTTAACAAGCAAACTATCCATCAACTCCAGCCTCTTTATTTCTAAATCTAATTCATCCAGAGAAAGTCTGGTAAGATTGACCTGCGGATTCGTGGTTAGTTTTTGTACCAGGCTATCGAGTATCGTTGAGTTTTGATGGAGTGTAGTTAATATAATTTCCTCATCATCAGAATAGGGATACTTTTTAACAATTGTTTTAATTTGAGGAGTAATACGGTGATTTTCCCAAGTATTAAAAGTACTATCTAATTTTTGGAGGTTCTCGATGACATAGAAAAAAATATCTCTTAATTTATTTTCTGCATTATATCTCTGTACAAGTTTGGGGTCATTTACCGCTGTTTTTAGCTCAATGATATTCATATATCTTTTTGAAATTTCAAAGTCCTCCCTGGAGGCCTGTTGAGTTTCTCCGCCATCAATAATTAATTCGTAAGAGGTGTCATTTTCATAAAGGTGTTTATGAGATAATATATTATCATCAAAAACCCACTCTTTGGTTAAGCTATTGGAAGTAGTATTGGCGTCTTTATAAAATTGCCAGGTCTTGTGGGCCAGATTTTGGGAATTAACAGAGGCCTTTAGAACTTCATTTCCATATTGAATACTAAAGCCTCCCTCTACCCTGTCATCTTTAAAGGAAAATTCTGCCGAAAGAATCGTATCGCGTATGCTTGAATTTTCCAGGTCCCATTCAAGATATTCCCAGCGACCTTCTTTTTTTCCCTCTACAAACTTGCCTCTAGCTACAAACTCTGTCCCATTGATTTGAAATCCATATTGCTTATCATTTATAGCTCCCTTACCTACGGGACTAAACTCACCAATATTGAATTGCCATTCACCATCTGGAACGCCATTTTTATAATTTCCTATTACTTTAGAAAAGGGTAAGGGAAAATCTGCACTATCAACAGGAGTTTGACTGGTAAGCAAGTAGGAACCATCGAAGATCGTATCCCCACCTTTGGTATAATACTCGAAATTTGCGAGAAATCTTTTACCATTATGTTCAATCGATTTATTAAATATTTTTTTTTCCTGTCCTATCAGGCCTGAAATGTTGAGAATTATTGCTCCGACGAATATTATGAACCGTGAAAATCCCATAAACTTTTTTTATAACTTCAAAGATACCATAAAGCCTGCTAGCCTACAATTTCCTAATTACAACTTAATCTAACCTGGCCCAACTTAGAATATGATTTAAAAAATTTCAATAAAAAAGCCTGTTTTTTAAAAAAATTAAAATAAATGAAATAATTAGCTACGGATCCTTTTATTAAACCTATCTTTGACGAAATTTAAAATACATTATAATGAACAGAGGAACAGTTAAGTTTTTTAACGACTCAAAAGGTTTCGGTTTTATTACCGAAGAAGAAACAGGAAAAGAATACTTTGTACACGCAAACGGTTTGGTAGATGATATCAGAGAGAACGACGAAGTAAGCTTCGACCTTGAAGAAGGAAGAAAAGGATTAAATGCCGTAAACGTACAACAAGCATAAGCAAGTTATATTTACAGTTTTATAAAACTTTTAAGCTCCACAGCAATGTGGGGCTTTTTTTATGCTTTATTTATAATTTGAGTTTTGGAATAAACCCGCCCCAATCCTTATTTTTAGCGACTTCAGGAATTCTTTAAAGAATAGACTTGTCGAAATCCTTAAAAATAATATTTATTTTTCTGGCCATTTTTTTCCAGTGGCCCTCCAACTCCTATGCCTTAGCTATGAAGCAAAAAGATAGTCTTAAATTCAATAACAAAATAGTTCCCGACGAAATTTGGCGGGAAGCCTATATCGCCCTGTCTCACTTCCCCGAATTAAAAGACACCCCTATTGAATTCAAATTCAAGAAAAACATCAAGAAATCTTTTATGCAGGCGCAACCCAAGATTTCTGGCTTGCTGAAAAACAAAAAAAACAGGTCTTATTTCATCATGATAAGCGAGAAAATCACCATCGAAGACCAGGTTTTTGAAGTAAAGAAAGTCCCTTCAGACGTTCTTATTGGCTGGATTGGTCACGAATTGGGTCATATTATGGATTACAGGGAACGCAGCGGATTTAATATGCTGTGGTTTGGAGTGAAATATCTTACCTCAAAAAATTATATTCAGGAAGCCGAACGCGCTGCCGACACCTATGCCGTTAATCACGGCCTTGGAGAGTATATCATCGCAACCAAAGACTTTATATTAAATCACGCGCACCTCTCCTCCACCTACAAGGCACGAATAAAGAGTTTGTATTTGTCACAGGAAGAAATAATGATGTTAATTGATGAACTAGACGATTAAGCCTGTTCCTTTACAAATTTCTCCCATTCGGCAAATTTTTCTTCATTCATCACCTTTTCCATTTTAACCTGCCCGCCTTTTTTCTTGTTGGCGGCATTCCATTCGTGAAACATATTTGGGTCTACCTTGCTCACTTTTACTCCTTTTAAGGCTTTTGAACGGGCTACCCGGTAATTTTTATTCGCATCTTTTAGGGATTCATCAAGGGCCTCTGCCAATTCTTCTTCAGAATTTGAAGCATCGGTGCCAAGGTACCAGTGATGATGAAATTCATCGTTAATTCGCACTGCAGCAATAGTAAATTCGGGTATTTTGATGTCGAATTTTTCTTCCAGTTCCTTTACAGCTTCATTCATCTTATTTACCGACAATTGTGAACCGACCACATTAAGGAAAAATTTAGTTCTTCCGGTAATTCGAATCTCTTTACGCTCAACATCGGTGAATTTAATCGTGTCGCCAATTAAATAGCGCCAGGCACCACTTACAGTTGAGATTAAAAGCACATAATCTACATCCTGCTTTACTTCAGAAATTGGAATTACCGGGGCATCTTCCACGATTGAGCCATCCTGGTTGATATATTCAGCTTTAAACGGAACAAATTCAAAGTAAATTCCATTATCCAGAATCAGTTTCATCGCGTTGGTGTCGGGTCGCTGCTGAATGGCCAGGAATCCTTCGGAAGCCAGGTAGGTATCTATCACCGTAATGGGACGCGCCAGCAAGGCATTAAAGCTCTTTTCATAAGGTTCGAAAGCCACCCCGCCTGAAGCATATACCTGCAAGTTAGGCCAGATTTCGTGTATGTTATCTACCTTATGATACTCTATAACCTTCTGCATCATGAGTTCCAGCCAGGAGGGAATTCCGCTAAGGGCACCGATATCCCAATTTTTGGCATTTTCGGCAATGCGTTGAACTCGTTCATCCCATTCTTCAATTTTTGATATTTCTTCCCCGGGTTTGTAGTACCCCCTGAACCAAAACGGAATATTACTCGCACTTATCCCGCTAATCTCCCCTTCCTGGTGATCGCCTTCCTGATGCAAATCGGTAGAGCTGCCCAGCATCATGATCTCTTTTTCAAAGAAATCGGCCGGAAGATCGAAATTGCTCAGGGCACTCACCTGTTTTATCCCAGATTTGCGAATGGCTTCAACCATTTCATCGGTAACCGGAATTCGCTTACTGCTTTTCCCGGTGGTACCCGAACTCAAGGCAAAATAAGGGGGGCGCCCGGACCAGGTGATATCGCTTTCTCCTTCGTGTACTCTATGCCACCATTCTTTTTCAAGTTTATGATAATCGAAATAGGGTACTTTTTCAGCAAAACTTTTCTCCACATCATCGGCCTCCAGTATGGCTTCAAAATTATAATGCTTTCCAAAAGCAGTGTCTTTTGCTTTCTTCAAAAGTGAGATTAAAACCTGTTTTTGAGCATCTTTGGCTTCAGGATCTGAAGTAAGAGCACCGCCAAGGTCGATAAGGCTTTTTATAAGAGAACCTACTATGGGCATAGATTTAATTATTGATGGTTAGAATTAAAACCTGAAGATAGTCAATCCCAATCGCCAGAGATAATTGCTGCCGGGGATTATAAAATTTTTAACTAGCCCCAAAAGACAAGTTTTACTATTCCCAAAATTTCCTTAAAAAGCCTGCCATAAATTAATTGGGAATATATTTGTATTTTCCTACAAAATTAAACCCCATGTCACAAACTACCCCAAGCGCTACCACGGCTCGTTATCCTCTCGTTTCTTACCAGGAAGCCCAGCCCGAAGTAAAAGCTATCTACGATGATGCTATGCAAACCTTACAGCTTCCTTTCGTTCTTAACTGGTTTAAATGCCAGGGAAGCAATCCCACACTATTAAAAGGAAACTGGAGCAAGCTAAAACATACCCTTATGGAAGGCGATGTGCCAAATGTTTTAAAACAGCTTATAATTTACAATGTTTCCACTCAACGCGGTTGTGAATATTGCGCCCACGCCCACGGAATCTTTGCCGATAGTATGAGCTCCATGATTTCTGAAGAAGAAGGCTTCAAGGCTACCGAGCATATCGATTCTCCCTCGATGCCCGAAAGTTACAGGACAGCCCTGAAAATTGTAACCAAAGCAGCTCTAAATCATAAAAATATTAGCGATGAAGATTTTAAAGAGCTGGAAGATTCAGGCTTTACCAATGCTGAAATCCAGGAGCTAATGGCCCAGGCCGACCTGGTTAATATGCTCAACACCATCGCCGATGTCTCTGGGATAAAGATAGACAACGAGCTTATGGAAACGCCTGAATAAATGCAGGGCACTGCCAATCAAACCTATAGAATCACTTACGAAACCTATTCTAAATTTGCCAACAAATTAAATCGTTGTTCAAGTTTAGACGAGGTGGCTGCTGTTATGCAGCAATATTTAAAATATCTGCTGAATTTCCAGGTTTTACGCCTTGCAATTTGGCAGAATGAAACCTACCTGGTTTTTACAGCCTATCAGAATAAATTGGACTATTTCTCAATCCCTGCCGGGGAGTTATTCTCTTCGGAAAAAGATATCCTGGAAAAGCAAATTCCGGTAAAAACTTCAAAAATACCGCAGGAATTTTCAGAATATATTGATCTGAACCAGGCTAAAAATGCTGAATTATGGGCCTGGTTTTTCAGGAAAAAAGAAACCCATATTCTAACCAGTTTAGTTGCCGATGATCGCAAAAGTTTCAAAGCAGGAGATGTAGAAATCTTAAAACTTATCGTAGATTCGATCGAGACCAAAGCCAAAGAACTTTTCCTGAAAGAGGAACTTCATCATAAAAACCAGTCTTTGCTACAGGCACTTGATGTGATTCAAAATCAAAACAGGGAAATTAAAAACATCGTTGAAAATCAGCAGCAAATCATCGAAAAACGCACCAGGGAAGTCGTGGAAAAAAATGAAAAACTATTGCATATTTCGGCCTTAAATGCACATAATTTACGTGAACCTTTGTCGCGAATTCAGGGAATTATGCAGCTCATAGAAATTGTAGATGATAAAACTTGTAGGGAAGAATTAGTTCCTATGCTAAAAACTTCGGCTTCAGATATGGATGCTGTTTTAAAAGAAGTTATCGAAATGGCTTCTACCGAGTTGCTGGCGCTTAAAGCAAATGAGCTATGAGTAGAATCATTCTAATAGACGACCAGCCCATTGCGAATTTCATTACGCGAAAACTGCTAGAAATTGAAGGTTTTGATGACCGGGTTGAAGATTATACCGATGCCCGGCGGGCTCTGGAAAGTTTAAATTCAGAAGAGTTTAGTCTTATTTTCCTCGACCTTAATATGCCCGAAATGAACGGCTGGGAATTCCTGGATGCGTTAGAGCAGCATAGCCATAATGCAGAAGTTATCGTACTTACCTCAAGTACCAGCCAGGTCGACAAACAAAAAGCAAAAACCTACCCTGCGGTGATAGATTTCATCGAAAAACCGCTGAATAAGGCCAGGCTGGCCTCTCTTTCAGCCCTGCAAAATTTATAAGAATTTGAATCAGGAATTTCAGCAGAAAATATTGATCGAACTGGCTCACGCAAAAATGCCCTTCGGAAAATATAAAGATTATTACCTTAGTGATATCCCCGAATATTATATGGTGTGGTACCGGCAAAAAGGCTTCCCTGCAGGTAAGCTGGGAGACCAAATGCAACAGGTTTACGAATTAAAAGTAAACGGCCTGGAGCCTATGCTTAGAAAGCTAAGAAAGCTGTATCCCAAAGGCTGAAATATTCGATTCGAATTTCAGGCGGGTTTCTATTCTTCTTTGTATTTTAGCGCCCTGAATAAACAACGCAACAAATTCTTCTAAAATGGCCGAAACCAAGTACATTTTTGTCACCGGTGGCGTATCTTCTTCCCTTGGAAAGGGAATAATCGCCGCTTCGCTGGCAAAACTACTCCAAGCCCGCGGATTCAGGACAACTATTCAGAAATTAGATCCCTATATCAACGTAGATCCGGGTACCTTAAACCCTTACGAACATGGCGAGTGTTACGTAACCGAAGATGGGGCCGAAACCGATCTCGATTTAGGGCATTACGAACGTTTTTTGAATGTTAACACCTCCCAGGCCAACAACGTAACTACCGGAAGAATTTATCAAAGCGTTATCGAAAAGGAAAGACGCGGCGAATTTTTAGGAAAAACCGTACAGGTGGTGCCGCATATCACCAACGAGATTAAAGAAAGGATTCAAATTCTTGGCAAAAGCGGGGAATATGATATCATCATTACCGAAATTGGTGGTACTGTAGGTGATATTGAATCATTACCCTATATTGAAGCCGTTCGTCAATTAAAATGGGAACTGGGCGATAACAATGCCCTGGTGATTCACCTTACCCTGGTCCCTTATCTTGCAGCTGCAGGAGAGCTAAAAACCAAGCCTACCCAACACAGCGTAAAAACCCTGATGGAAAGCGGTATTAAAGCCGATATCCTGGTTTGCCGAACCGAGCACGAACTCTCAGACGATATTAGAAGAAAACTGGCTATATTTTGTAATGTGCGGCAGGAAGCGGTGATTCAAAGCATCGATGCCGATACGATTTATGATGTGCCCAATATGATGCTTAGGGAAGGCCTGGATGCTGTGACCCTGATAAAATTAAATTTACCCAACGACACCACGCCAAATTTAGATCACTGGAATCAATTTTTGCTTCGTCATAAAAATCCCAAAGCCGAGGTTAATATCGGTCTTATCGGGAAATATGTAGAATTGCAGGATTCTTACAAATCTATTCTTGAAGCCTTTATTCATGCAGGAGCCGCTAACGAGGTGAAAGTGAATATTGAAAGTATACATTCAGAATTTATCAATGAGAATACGATCAATCATAAAATTGCACATCTCGACGGAATTTTAGTTGCCCCCGGATTTGGGGAACGCGGAATAGAAGGAAAGATCGATGCAGTAAGGTTTGCCCGTGAAAAAAATATTCCGTTTTTAGGGATTTGCCTGGGAATGCAAATGGCTGTGATTGAATTTGCCCGCAATGTTCTTCAGCTTAAAGCTGCCAATTCTACCGAAATGGATGCAGGTACAAAATACCCGGTAATCGATATCATGGAAGAGCAAAAGGAAATCACCCACAAAGGTGGCACTATGCGTTTGGGATCCTGGGATTGCCATTTGGAAGAAGGAAGTCTAATTCATCAAATCTATGGTAAATCTGATATCAAAGAACGCCATAGACATCGCTACGAATATAACAACAAATACAAGGAACAGCTGGAAAAGGCCGGGATGATAAGTTCTGGAATTAACCCCGAAACCAAATTGGTAGAAGTTGTAGAATTAAAAGATCATCCCTGGTTTATCGGGGTGCAATACCATCCGGAATATAAAAGCACCGTGGCCAGCCCACATCCCCTGTTTGTAGCTTTTATAAAAGCCGCATACGATTATTCCAAAAAACCAAAGACTGCCAGCCTGGCACAAAAAAATTAATGGTCGGTTTTTTGACTAAAGCAAGATTAGAGTTTAAATAGTACAATGGAAGAAAAGAAATTTGACGTTCAATCCTTAATTGGATTTATACTTATTGGAGGAATTTTACTTTGGATGCTGTATAACAATACCCCATCTGAAGACGAAATCCAGGCAGAACAAAACAATACCGAACAGGTAGAAATCCCCGGAAATACCGATTCCAACACGCCCCCGCAAACTTCGGCTGAAGTAGACTCTACTGCCCTGGCAGCGGCGCAGCAGCAGCTGGGTGCCTTTGGTTATTCGGCAGGATTGGCTTCTGCAACAAATAATACCACGACCATTTCTAATGATGTACTGGAATTAAAAGTAGATAATAAGGGGGGCTACATTTCTGAAGCCCGAATGCTTAATTTCAAGACATTTGATAGCGTTCCTGTGTATCTTATCAAAGATGGAAACGCTTCCTTCAATATCAATTTCACCACTACCGATGGCAGAACGCTGGATACCGAAAATCTCTATTTTGAGCCGGAAGTAAGCCAAAATGGCGATAACCAGGTGCTTTCTATGAAACTTAAGGTTTCTGAAGATCAGTTTCTTGAATATCGTTATGTGCTGAAGCCGGGAGAATATATGCTCGATTTCAGTATACGTTCCCAGGGTCTTGCCAATGTGCTTAATGCCACCCGGGAGCCGGTGGTAGACTGGAAACTTAAAGGTTATCGTCACGCTAAAAGTATTTCATACGAAAATCGTTATACGGATCTTATATACGAATATGGCGGTGGTAAAGATGACAACTTAGGTCAAAGTGATTTTTCTGATGATGAAGAAGAAAACATCACCTACATTGCCTATAAACAACACTTCTTCACTTCAATTCTGTTAACCGATACCCCTTTTAAGCGAGGAAAATTTACTTCAGAAAACCTGGTGCAGGATGAAGATATAGATACGGTGTATACCAAGCGATTTACCTCTAGTTTTCCGCTGGAATTAAAAGGAGGCGAGTTGAACTATAATATGAACTGGTACTATGGGCCTTCAGATTATAAAATTCTAAATGACTATGACCGTAACCTGGATGAAATTATGCCACTGGGTTGGGGAATTTTTGGATGGATCAATAAATATGTATTCATCCCGTTTTTTAGCTTTTTAAGCGGTGTTCTTCCCAGCTACGGAATTGCGATTATCGTAATGACCATCGTAGTTCGAATTGTGCTTTCTCCGGTGACGTATAAGTCTTACCTCTCCCAGGCCAAAATGAAGGTATTAAGACCTGAAATTAACGAGCTTAACGAGAAGTACAAGGATAACCCTATGAAAAAGCAGCAGGAAACCATGAAGCTGTACAGCAAGGCAGGAGCCAGCCCTATGAGTGGTTGTTTACCGGCGTTGATGCAGATTCCTATTTTCTATGCGCTGTTCCAATTTTTCCCAAGTGCATTTCAGCTTAGACAAAAAAGTTTCCTTTGGGCCGATGATCTTTCGAGTTATGATACTATAGCCGAATTGCCTTTTAGAATTCCGTTTTATGGAGATCACGTGAGTTTATTCCCAATTTTGGCTTCTATCGCTATTTTCATTTATATGATGATGACGACAGGCCAAAGTATGCAACAGGCACAGCAACCCGGGATGCCAAATATGAAATTCATAATGTATCTCTCTCCCCTGCTTATGTTGTTCTTTTTTAACAATTACGCCAGCGGACTTTCACTGTATTACTTCACCTCAAACCTTATTACCATTGGGATTATGCTGGTGATTAAATATGTGATTATCGATGAAGATAAGATTCACGCCAAAATACAGGAGAATAAGAAAAAGCCTAAGAAGCAAAACAGGTTCACCCGTAAGATGCAGGAAATGATGGAGCAGGCTGAGCAGCAACAAAAACAGCAACAAAAGAAAAAGTAAGCCTCCAATAGGCAATTATACAAAACCCGGCTGAAGAGTTTCAGCCGGGTTTTTTTATGGTTTTAACTGAAGTAAATTAATGCTGAAGAAGTAATATCAGGGCCAACCAGCCAGCTTTGCATTCTTATCCAAAGACTGATATCTAAACCCCCAGGACTAAAAAAAGGCCCTAAGCGGGCCTTAATCAGTGTAAAAAATTATGAAAAACAAAGTCTATCTTTTTATGAAAATCTGGGTGAAATAATTGCGGCCCTCTTCGTCGATCTCTACGGCCACTCCAAAATGGGTATGAGCGCCTTCTATATTTTTTTTATGCCCTTCACTATTCATCCAGGCTTTCACAACAGCTTCGGCGGTGCGATACCCGTAGGCTACGTTTTCGCTCACTGCCTTCGCTCCCACTCCACTTACCAGGGCTGAATAGCGATTCCCAAAATTATCGTGATTAACGGTTTTATTTTCGGCCATATAGGCACTGTGCTCATAAGCTTCTACAGAAATTTCGGCCAAAGGTTTTAATTCTGTAAGGCCCTCTGAAACCCGGTGTGCATTTACTGCCGATAAGATTCCGGATTCAATTTCTGAATATTCGTAAGAAGAAGTCTCAACCGTATGGTCTATGCTTTTTAGCTCTTCGTCGATAGAATCGGCAGCACAGGAGCTCAGTAAAACTCCAAAAAACAGGGGTAAAATCAATCTAAATGTACCTTTTCTCATAAGCCAGATTTTAGCGAAACGAGATAAAAGTACATTTTTTATCGTCTAATTACACTGATAAACAGGTCATTCGTCGATTTTAAGATTTTTTTAACATAAAATGTAAGGCTAGTCCTACGTTATTGCCGAATGGCGTATTCCAGATGTAAGATTGTAAGAATTTTCGGAGGCACTAAATTATTTGAAGGAAAATACCTTCCCATCATCGGCCAACTGCACCTGGGGAAAGATTTCAGAAGCTTCTTCAGCAAATTTATCAATGCTGGAGTAGCGGGTAGAAAAATGGCCTAAGATTAATTCTTCTACGCCCGCAGCAAGTGCAATTTCTGCCGCCTGCTTTGCTGTGCTGTGTTTGGTGGGAAAGGCAAGCTCTTTATGTTCTTCCAGGAAAGTAGCTTCGTGGTATAATACACTTACTCCTTCTATCTGTGGTACTATGGCCGGGTCAAATACCGTATCACTGCAAAAAGCATAAGATTTTGGAGGCAGGGGATCGCTGGTAACCCACGAGTTAGGAATAAGTTCTCCGGTTTCAGAAATCACATCTTTTCCTTTTTTTAAACTTCGGTAGAGACTTATATCGATCTTATATTTGGCAACTTCAGAAATAATCAATTTCCGGTCTCCCGGCTTTTCCCGGAATAGAAATCCGTTGGTATAAACCCTGTGTTTTAGCGGAATACTTTCCACACTAAGCGACTCGTCCTCAAAAAGTATCTGCGGCTCCTTACTGCTTAATTCATGAAAATACAGCGGATAATTAGTCCAGGAGTTTGCGAGTTTTAATTGAAGTGTAATAATTTCTTTAATACCCTTTGGGCCATAGATATGCAGTTCGGTCTCCCGGTTTAAAAGCCTGAAGGTAGATACCAAACCCACCAGACCATAAAAATGATCTCCGTGAAGATGAGAAATAAAGATGTGCTTTATTTTTGAGAACTTAATTTTATTACGCCTAAGCTGCACCTGGGTGCCTTCACCGCAATCTATAAGAAATAAATGATTTCGCATCTGCAAAACCTGCGAAGTGGGATTCGTAAAAGAACGTGGAGTGGCTGCATAGCAACCCAAAATTGTAAGTTCCATTAAAATAGTATTCTTAAAATCCGAGATCCCGCTGAATATCATCCATCTGGATCATATCCTCTGCCTCCTGAAGGCTGGGCACCACAACAAGCTCTTCGGGTAATTCATCGATTTCCACACCCCGGCGCACAATCACAAATGACCTGCCTGCTTCTCTATACAGATTTGAAATCTCCATAAAGCCCAATAAATCCTCATTTTCCAACTGTCCGGCATCCTGCATATTGACTACGATATTTTGCTGCTTATATTTAGAATACGCCTGGGTTAAATGGGAAACAAACTGGGTTACCGACTCATTCCCCGGTTCAAAAAGGCTATAATTCTCTTTTTTTTCGATGTTCATAGCTGATGCTTTTTTAACTAATTACCCGATGATCGGGATTTTATGTTTTCAAACTTCACCCGAAGTTAAGGTATTATATTTAAATGCGGGTTGTGAGCTTAGACCTGGCTTATGGCTCAATCTATTGCTTAATTCGGGACGCCAGCAAATAAATTACTGCCATTCGTATAGCCACTCCATTTTGCACCTGGTCCAGGATAATTGCCTGTTTAGAATCGGCCACATCGCTGGTGATTTCAACTCCCCTGTTTATCGGGCCCGGGTGCATTACCACTATTTCCTTATCGAGATTGTCGAGTATTTTCTTATTTAAACCAAATTGTTTGGTGTACTCCCGGGTGCTGGGAAAATAGCTTATGTCCATACGTTCATTTTGAACTCTTAGCATATTGGCCACATCACACCAGTTTAAAGCCTTAATCAAATTGGGCTCCACCTCTACTCCAAGACTTTCAATATGTTTGGGAATTAGCGTTTTGGGGCCACACACCTTCACTTTCGCTCCAAGCTTCTGCAAAGCAAAAATATTTGAAAGGGCTACCCTGCTATGCAGGATATCCCCGACGATAACCACATTTTTACCGGCCACTTCGCCCAGTTTTTCTCTTATGGAATAGGTATCCAAAAGCGCCTGGGTGGGATGTTCGTGAGCGCCATCGCCCGCATTAATGATGCTTGCCTTTACGTGTTTTGAAAGAAAAATTCCAGCGCCGGGATTTGGGTGTCGCATCACCACCATATCTACTTTCATAGACAGGATGTTATTCACGGTATCGATAAGGGTTTCTCCCTTTTTTACTGAAGATGAAGCCGCCGAGAAATTAATCACATCGGCGCTAAGTCGTTTTTCTGCCAGTTCGAAAGAAAGTCGCGTTCGTGTAGAATTTTCAAAAAATAAATTAGCAATGGTGATATCTCTAAGGGAAGGGACTTTTTTAATAGGCCGGTTAATTACTTCCTTAAAATGATCGGCGGTTTTAAAAATAAGGTCAATATCTTCTGGCTTGAGATATTTTATACCTAATAAGTGGTCTACACTAAGTTCACTCATTATTTTTTGCTTTTTCTGTCTTTATTTTGAAACCAGGAAAACCACGTCTTCCCCTTCGTTTTCTTTCCAGCAAACTTTTACTTTTTCTTCATTAATCGCATCTACCTGCCGGCCATTATAATCTGGCTGAATGGGGAGGTGCCTGCTAAACCTGCGATCTATAAAGCTAAGCAATTCTATTTCCCTGGGCCTTCCAAATGATTGCACCGCGGTTAGCGCGGCTCTAATACTTCTTCCGGTATATAAAACATCGTCTATGAAAATCACCCGCTTATCTTCAACCACAAAATCAATATTGGTTTTATTAGCTTCCAGGGGCTTCTCACTTCTTCTAAAATCATCCCTGTAAAAGGTGATATCCAGCTTTCCATAGGGAATATTGCTTAAGCCATAATCCTGCTCTAAGATCTTCAGAATTCTATCGGCCAGGAAAACCCCTCTCGGCTGAATTCCTATGATCACAGAATCTTTAAAATTGGTATGGTTCTCTACGAGTTGACAGGCCAGGCGATGTAAAATGATCTCTATTTCTTTGCTGTGAAGCAAAACTTTCTGGCTCATAGGTTACAGGTAAGAAAAAGTTAGCTGCACAAAAGTAAGCTTTTTTATTTTTCTGAAAATGCTATCGCTTATTCAAACGGGAAAAATCTTTGGCTTTTTCGGCTTTCAATCTTTTATGAAGCCGCCTTAAAATCCTTATGATAATTTTAAAATCTTTTAGATTCTTATTGAGTAACTTCAGCAATAAAACCAAAAATTATGAGCTATTATTTCACCACCACGCTAAAAGATATTTCGTTTGACCAGGCCATCGAAAAAGTAACTGAAGAACTTAAAAAAGAAGGTTTTGGCGTACTTACTGAAATTGACGTCAAAGAAACCCTGAAGAAAAAAATCGATGTAGACTTTAGAAAATATAAAATTCTGGGAGCCTGCAATCCACATTTTGCCCATCAGGCTTTAAGCAAAGAGAAAAAGATAGGTGTTTTTCTTCCCTGCAATGTTGTGGTAGAGGAAAACGATAATAAGGAGATCGAAATCACCGCGGTAGATCCTATCGCATCGATGCAGGCGGCCGAAAATGATCAACTTGAGGGAATTGCTGAAGAGGTAAAGGAAAAACTTAAAAACGTGATTTCCAGACTCAACTAATTCTCTCCTTATATTTTAAAGGGCTTAACCCGTAATTTTAGGATTACAGGCTTAAGCTCTTTTTTTATTCACTCATTTAGAGTAAATTAACAGGTATATTCAATTGATGTCCTATGAGCGCACCAAAAAGTTACGATACCGCCAGTGAAGCCATAAACGACCTGATAAGACGTGGATACAATACCGACTTCAGAATACTAATTGAGGAAAATTGTATAATCTGTAATTCCAGTTCGCGCCAACTTGCTCCAGAAGAATTTGAAATCGATGAAATTTATCGATTTGAGGGACCCACAGACCCCGGTGATGAAATGATAGTTTTCGGAATTTCTTCCAGGGAAAACGACCTTAAAGGAGTTTTGGTCAATGCCTTCGGAATGTACTCTGACAGCAAAACTTCAAATATTACAGAACGATTATTCAAGCATCTTTAGAATTTAACTCACCGCTTTAAACAACTTTTAAATGTATGGCAAACAGGCTATATACATTCACTGGTTTAAATGCTACTCAGGTTGAGGAATCACGAACAAAATTTGGGTCTAATAAATTAGAGTTTAAAGAAGATACTGCTCTTTTAACAGCCTTAAAAAATGCTCTAAAGGAACCAATGATCCTGCTGCTTTTAGCAGCGGCTACCATCTACTTTATACTCGGGGAATTTGGCGACGGAATTTTTCTAAGCCTGGCTATAATTTTGGTGGCCACTATCTCGGTATTTCAGGATTTTCGAAGCAGGCGGGCTTTAAGCGAATTAAAGGAAATAAGCCAGGGATCGGCCCGGGTGATTCGGGAGGGAAAAGAAGTTTCTATTCCAGTAGACGAGATTGTAATTGGCGATCATATCCTGGTGGAAGAAGGTAGCCTAATCCCGGCCGATGCCCTTATTCTTCAATCCAACGATTTTTCTGTAAATGAAGCCTTATTGACGGGAGAATCTCTGCCGGTTTCAAAAGATGTAGAAAACGCTGAAATTTTTCGAGGCTCCCAGGTTACAGGCGGCCTCGCCATTGCCAGGGTTGTCGCCGTAGGCAACAAAACCAAACTCGGCAAAATAGGAAAGAGCATAGAAGACATCACCGCCGAACCCACTAATCTTGAAATTCAAATCAATGATTTCATCAAAAAGATGGTGTTGGCAGGAAGCTTGATTTTTATTTTGGTATGGATTTTAAATTTTCTGAAATCCCGCGACATTCTTGAAAGTTTGTTGTACGCGCTCACCCTGGCTATGAGTATACTTCCCGAAGAAATTCCCGTGGCATTCACCACTTTTATGGCGATGGGCGCCTGGCGATTAATGCGCGAGGGAGTTATAGTGAAACAAATAAAAACCGTGGAAAGCCTTGGGAGCGCAGGCATAATTTGCACCGATAAAACCGGAACACTCACCAAAAACAAGATGAGCCTTGCCGCTATTTACACTCCTGAAAATAAGGTGAGAAAGGAATTGAAGGCAGTTTTGGAAAATTCAGAAATTGAATTGCTCACCACCGCTATGTGGGCCAGTGAACCGGTACCCTTCGACCCTATGGAAATCGCTTTACACGATCAATATAGCCGCATTGCCGAAAAAGACAGGCGAGGTGATTTTAAAATGTATTTTGAATATCCGTTGGAAGGCAAGCCTCCTATGATGACTCATATTTTTGAAAATTCGGAAAAAGACCGAATCATTGCCGCCAAAGGTGCTCCCGAAGCCATCCTGAAGCTTTGTAAACCTGGCACCGCATTGCAGCAGGAAATAGAACAGGTATTAAATAGTTTGGCAGGCAAAGGTTACAGAATCCTGGGAGTGGCAACTTCAAACTTTTCAGAAGAGGAATTTCCTGAAAAACAACAGGAACTGCCTTTTGAATTTTGTGGACTAATCGCATTTTATGATCCGCCGAAAGAAAATATTGCCGAGGTACTTCAGCAACTTTATGGCGCCGGGATCGAGGTGAAAATCGTAACCGGCGACAATGAGCTTACCACCAGGGCCATCGCCGGTCAAATAGGCTTTAAAAATGCCGAAAGACATATTTCGGGGCAGCAATTGGTGAACCTGGAGGAGTCTAAAGTTTACGAAGCCGCCAGCGAAAATTATATCTTCACCCGTATGTATCCCGAAGCCAAATTAAAACTGATAAATGCGCTTAAAAAGCATAATGGAATTGTGGCCATGACAGGCGATGGGATTAACGATGCTCCCGCTTTAAAAGCGGCACATATCGGGATTGCGATGGGCAAAAGAGGTAGTGAAATTGCCAAAAATGCCGCCTCTCTGATTCTTGCTGAAGATGATTTAGGTAAAATGCTTACCGCAGTTAAGCTGGGACGCAGAATTTATACCAATTTAAAAAAAGCCATTAGGTATATTATTTCTATTCATATTCCCATCATCCTTATCGTTTTTCTACCATTGGCCCTGGGTTGGATCTATCCGAACATATTTTCTCCCATTCATATTATTTTCCTGGAACTTATTATGGGCCCCACCTGTTCGATCATTTTTGAGAACGAACCCGCCGAAAAAAATATTTTGCTAAAAAAACCCCGACCCTATCAGGATACATTTTTTAATAATAAAGAATTGGGCGTAAGTATTCTTCAGGGACTGGTTATTACCGCAGCCTGTTTGCTTGTTTACCAAATTTCAGTGAATTCGGGGGGCAGTGAAGCTTTAACCCGCACGCTTGTATTTAGCTGCCTTATTTCGGCCAATATTTTTCTTACCCTGGTAAACCGATCTTTTTATTTTTCGGCCTGGGAGAGTTTGAGATATAAAAACAGGCTAATTCCTCTAATTTTAGGAGTTACAGTATTTCTGCTATGGCTTTTACTGTATGTTGCTCCCATTACCGAATTTTTCGAATTTGAGACTCCTTCAGCGAAATATCTAAGCCTGGCTTTGCTGGCAGGATTTATATCGGTATTCTGGTATGAACTGGTAAAACTGTTTAAAAGATTTTCATCAAAACCGTAAACCAGGTTTTCTCCAAAATCTAATTTATAAAAGCTTTAACCCGGAGCAATCCAAATATTTTGTTTCTTATAAGTTTTAATTTCCTTGCTATGAAAAATAAAATTCTCGGGTTACATCACATTACAGCTATTGCCAGCGATGCACAAACCAATTATGATTTTTATACCAAAATTCTGGGCTTAAGAATGGTGAAAAAAACGGTGAATTTTGACGATCCGCAAACCTACCATTTTTACTTTGGCGATGAAATGGGAAGCCCAGGGACAATTCTAACCTTTTTTCCCTGGCCGGGAGTAAAACGAGGCAGACTTGGTGCCGGGATGGCCACCGAAATAGGTTATTCAATTCCCGAAGATAGTTTTGAATTCTGGCAAAATCGCTTTGATAAATACAATGTGACCTACGGAAGAATCAGAGAGGAATTTGGAGAAAAAGTAATGCCGTTTGAAGACCCCGATGGGTTAAAGTTAAAATTAATCGCTTCAGCCGGGAAAGACAGCCGGGAAGGTTGGGAAACTTCCGAAGTGAAAAAAGATAATGCCTTAAAAGGATTTCATAGCGTGAGCTTAACGCTATACAATCAGGGGCCCACTGCCGATATTTTAACTTCCATATTTGAATACGAACTCAGGGAAAAAGAAGGGAATAGGTATAGATATATCACCCAGGCCGTAGAAAGTGCAGCGATTGTTGATATAATCGAAGAACCCTCGGCCGAACGGGGCTTAAGTGCAGCCGGCACCAATCATCATATAGCGTTTAGAGTGAAAGATGAAGAAACTCAAATGGCCTTCAGAAAGAAAATTGTTGAGAAAGGTCATAATATTACCGAGAAAATAAACCGTGATTATTTCTATTCGTTGTACTTCAGAGAACCGGGCGGGGTACTTTTTGAAATAGCCACCGATAACCCCGGCTTTACCAGAGATGAGAAACTCGAAGACCTGGGTACCAGCTTAAAATTACCTGACCGTTACGAAAATGTACGGGATAAAATCGAACAGGTTTTGCCAAAAATTAAAGAATAGCTATGCATTCAAGAAATATCATCACCGCCGGCACCGAACTGCGGGACGCAAAAAAAGCCATTATTCTGTTACACGGCCGCGGGGCAAGCGCGCAGGATATCTTGAGTTTGGGAAATCATCTAAAAACTCAAAATTTTGCCCTGCTGGCACCTCAGGCCACTAATCATACCTGGTATCCCTATTCATTTCTGGCACCACGAAAAGAAAATGAGCCCTGGCTTGGCTCTGCACTAAACATCCTTGAAGAACTCGTACAGGAAGTCAAGGAAATAGGAATTTCTTCTGAAAATATTTATTTCGCAGGTTTTTCCCAGGGGGCCTGCCTATGCCTTGAATTTGTAGCCAGAAATGCTGAAAAATATGGAGGCGTGGTCGCTTTTACCGGCGGGCTCATTGGCGAAGAACTCAATTTAAAAGATTATCACGGAGATTTTAATAATTGCCCAATATTTATCTCTACCGGTGACCCCGATCCTCACGTGCCTGTAGAGCGGGTGCAGGAAAGTGTTTCAATCTTAAAAAATCATCATGCTCAGGTAGAACTCAAAATTTACCCGAACAGGCCCCATACGATAACAGCTGAAGAAATCGAACTGGCTAATAAGTTTGTCTTCGAATAAATTCTCAATCTTAGGAGATCAGCTTCATATTACTTTCTTACCGAAATGTAATCATAGTCACTTTTTAAGCCTTAAGAAGCCATTAAATTTGCTTAAGGTTTAAAAGGGATGATGTGGTTTAAAAAACAAAAATGGATTTTTTCGGGCTTAATTTTAGGAGCAATTGGGGGCTTTCTATACTACTCCTTTATAGGTTGTAATTCTTCCTGTTCTATTACTTCAGCCCAATAATTTCAGGTTTGTATGGTGCTTTTTTGGGCGGTATTCTTTTCAGCGATTTCAAGAAGAAACCTAATAAATAATGGCATATCTAGCTATAATTTCATCCTCAATCTACTAGCAGCTAATATGAATTATTAACGGGAAATTTTCCCAACTAAACTATCTATACTATGTCTAAACACTATTATAATGTAGACCTGGAATGGACAGGCGGCCGAAAAGGTCTAATGTCTTCCCCCGAATTAAATAATCAAATTGAGGTAGCCACTCCCCCCGAATTTCCCGGCGGGATCGAAGGAATCTGGTCACCCGAACATTTATTTACCAGCGCTGTTTTAAGTTGTTTTATGACCACTTTCCTGGCTATTGCCGAAAATTCAAAACTGGAATTTGGTGAGTTTAAATGCAAAGCCAGCGGAACCCTGGACCGGCCCGATAAAAAATTTGTAATGTCTGAAATCACCCTGAAACCAGAACTTGTGATATTCGATCAAAAAGATGAAGACCGGGCTTTGCGCATTATGGAAAAAGCCGAAGCTGCCTGCCTCATTACCAATTCAATCAATTCTACTGTACATTTAGAGGCGAAGGTAGTGCTGGCAGAAAGGGCCTAAAGCCACAGGCATAAAAAGAAAAACCCTCCGGAAATAGACTCCGGAGGGTTTTTTATTGATAATTGGAAAAGATTAAGGCTCCTGGCCTTCGTCTTATTTTCCTTCCATTTTATCTTTCAAAGCCTGAAGATCGGCATTAACATCACCAATTGTGGTTTTGTCGGCGTTTTGCGCAGCAGCTTTTTTAGCGGCCTGCTTAACGATTTGCTGTTCTTCTTCTTTGTGAATAGCTGTATGAGAAGCTACTACACGCTTAAATTCCTTATTGAATTCAATAATTTGGAATTCGGCGCTTTCACCTTTCTTAAGCTTGCTTCCATCTTCTTTCTCAAGATGTCTCTGCGGAATAAATGCAGTGATATCTTCATTAAATTCGATAGTTGCACCTTTGTCTACGATTTCAGAAATCTCGGCAGTATGGGTAGTCCCTACAGCAAATTCTGTTTCGTATTTATCCCAGGGGTTATCCTGAATTTGTTTGTGACCAAGGCTTAGTTTTCTACCTTCTACATCTAATTCAAGAACCACTACCTCAAGCTTGTCTCCTACATTGGTAAATTCAGATGGGTGCTTGATTTTCTTGGTCCAGGAAAGATCTGAGATATAGATAAGTCCGTCGATACCTTCTTCAAGTTCAACAAAAACTCCGAAGTTGGTAAAGTTACGTACAATACCTTCGTGGCGTGAACCAACAGGGTATTTAGAAGTAATATCAGTCCATGGATCTGGAGTTAATTGCTTAATTCCAAGAGACATTTTACGATCTTCGCGGTCTAAGGTTAAGATCTGAGCTTCAACCTCATCTCCAACATTCACGAAATCCTGAGCTGAACGCAGGTGCGTGCTCCAGGACATTTCAGAAACGTGGATAAGACCTTCAACACCATCGGCAACTTCGATAAACGCACCGTAATCTGCGATTACAACTACTTTACCTTTCACCTTGTCTCCAACCTTAAGGTTTTCGTCAAGAGCTTCCCAAGGGTGTTTGCTTAATTGCTTAAGACCTAATTGAATTCTTGTTTTAGCCTCATCAAAGTCAAGAATTACCACGTTTAGCTTTTGATCTAGCTCAACGATCTCATTTGGATGGTTGATACGAGACCAGCTAAGGTCGGTAATGTGAACAAGTCCGTCAACTCCTCCAAGGTCAACAAATACTCCGTAAGAAGTGATGTTTTTAACAGTACCTTCAAGTACCTGACCTTTTTCAAGCTGACCGATAATTTCTTTCTTCTGCTCTTCGATATCGGCTTCGATAAGCGCTTTGTGAGAAACCACAACGTTTTTGAATTCGTGGTTGATTTTCACCACTTTGAATTCCATCGTTTTCCCTACGTAAGCATCGTAATCGCGAATAGGCTTCACATCGATTTGAGAACCTGGCAGGAAAGCCTCGATTCCAAATACGTCTACGATCATACCACCTTTGGTACGACATTTAACGAAACCATTAACGATAAGACCCTCATCGTGTGCTTTGTTAACACGATCCCAGGCCTGGATTACACGAGCCTTACGGTGAGAAAGTACCAGTTGCCCGGTAGAATCTTCGCGAACGTCGATTAATACCTCAACCTCGTCACCTACTTTCAGGTCTGGGTTGTAACGAAATTCGTTAAGAGAAATTACACCTTCACTCTTCGCATTGATATCTATAATAGCATCACGATCGGTAATATTAATTACCTTTCCTTTTACTACCTCATCATCTAAAGTGTCAACGAAATTTTCTGAAACCAACTTCTCAAATTCCTCCAGCTTTGAATCATCGATAGGATCGATTCCCTCTTCGTAATTGTGCCAGTTGAAATCTTCCAGAAATTTCTCCGGATTTTGTTGTTGTTCTGAAACAGAAGGTTGTGAAGAATTATCCATTCCAGCTACTTTCTGAACTTCAGGAGCGTCCTGAACTTCTTGATTTTTTTTGTCTTCAGCCATTGCTGATAAATAAATTTGTATCCTGTGTTTTTCCGGAAAAATTAAGCAAAACAAACACAGAAGCGTTTATAAAATTGATTTTCAAGCCTTTTTGATCTTCCGGATCTTTGCCAAAAAGGAGTGCAAAAATACTACTTATATTTTTATTTTCAAAGCCTTAAGCCTTTACTTCTATCTTATCTTTGGCCAGTTTCAAAACCTTCTTAAACTGCTCTTCTAAATTCATCAAAGAATTATCGATTTCTATGGCATCATCGGCTTTTAATAAGGGAGAATCTTCCCGGGTGGTATCGAGATAATCTCTTTCTTTTACATTTTTAAGCACCTCTTCAAAACTAACCTCATCTCCCCTGCCCCGAAGTTCATCGTAACGTCTCTGGGCCCGTTTTTCGGTAGATGCGGTCATAAAGAGTTTTAAATCGGCATCGGGGAAAACCACTGTACCAATATCGCGGCCATCCATCACCACTCCTCTATCCCGGCCCATCTCCTGCTGAAGCTTAACCAGCTTTTTACGAACCTCGGGAATGGCAGCTACCTTGCTCACCTGTTGAGAAACTTCCAGCAAGCGAATTTCCTTTTCAACATTTTCATCATTAAGGTAAACTTCACCAAAGCCCTGTTCTTCGTCAAAAACAAATTTTATATTAATAAAGGGCAGATGTCTTAGCAAGGCTTCTTTATCAAAATTTGAATCGCTCACAAAGAGTTTGCGCATAGCAAAAAGTGTTACCGCCCTGTACATTGCGCCACTATCTACATAAATATATCCAAGTTCTTTAGCCAGTTGTTTTGCTACAGTACTTTTACCTGTAGACGAATGCCCATCTATAGCAATGGTGATTTTTTTGCTCATAATTCTTTAAATAAAATGCAGGGCAAAAGTACAGAATTGCCCGGGGAATTTTGAAAAGCAGCATTAAAAAAGCCTCCTTTCGGAGGCTTCCTATTTAGAGTTGCTTCGGATTCTTCACTTTTTGTTTGGTGATGGCAATGTCTATTACCTCGCTCATCTCATTAACATAGTGAAAAGTAAGACCTTTTAGATAATCTTCTTTTATCTCTTTTATATCTCTTTCATTTTCTTTACAGAGAATGATTTCCTTGATTCTCGCACGCTTGGCCGCCAGAATTTTCTCTTTAATTCCTCCTACCGGAAGTACTTTTCCCCTTAGGGTGATTTCCCCTGTCATAGCGATACTTTTCTTAACTTTTCGCTGAGTAAATAAGGAAACCAAAGAAGTTAACATGGTAATCCCTGCACTGGGCCCGTCTTTTGGCGTAGCCCCTTCGGGTACATGTATGTGTACGTTATACTTTTCGAAAACGCCGGGATCCAGTCCCAGGGCATCGGCATTGGCTTTGATGTATTCCATCGCAATAGTAGCCGATTCTTTCATCACCTTCCCAAGGTTTCCGGTGATATTGAGATTGCCCTTACCTTTAGAGAGTATAGATTCTATAAAGAGAATATCACCTCCTACCTGAGTCCAGGCAAGACCTGTTACAACTCCGGCTACTTCATTATTCTCGTATTTATCGCGCTCCAGCTTAGGGCTGCCTAGCACATCCAGAATATCATCGTTTGTAACCTTGATATTATAGTCCTCTTCCATCGCGATATTTTTGGCTGCGTGGCGCACCATCTTTGCGATTTGCTTTTCAAGACCTCTAACCCCCGACTCGCGGGTATAGCCTTCCACAATTTTTTCCAATTGAGGCTTTGCAATTTTAAGTTGGTCTTTAGACATCCCGTGCTCCTTTAATTGCTTCGGAAGCAAATGTTGCCTGGCTATTTCAACTTTTTCTTCTATAGTATATCCAGTCACATTGATGATCTCCATACGATCGCGTAAGGCCGGCTGAATCGTACTTAAACTATTGGCCGTTGCGATAAACATCACTTTAGAAAGATCGAAGCCCAGCTCCAGGAAGTTATCATGAAACTCACTGTTTTGCTCAGGATCCAGTACTTCAAGCAATGCAGAAGAAGGGTCTCCCGCATTTCCTATACTCAATTTATCGATTTCATCGAGCACAAATACCGGGTTACTGGTCCCGGCCTTTTTAAGACTCTGGATAATACGCCCGGGCATTGCACCTATATAAGTTTTTCTATGTCCCCTTATCTCGGCCTCGTCGCGCAAACCGCCCAGAGAAATTCTCACATATTCTCTTCCAAGGGCCTCTGCGATTGAACGTCCCAAAGAAGTTTTACCAACTCCCGGAGGCCCGTAAAGGCAGAGGATTGGCGACTTCATATCATTTCTAAGTTTTAAAACGGCCAGGTATTCAATAATACGGCGTTTTACATCCTCCAGGCCATAATGATCCCTGTCAAGGATCTTTTTAGCCCGTTTCAAATCGAATTTATCCTTGCTGAATTCATTCCACGGTAAATCCAGAAACAAATCCAGGTAATTGCGTTGAATGGAATACTCGGCCACCTGCGGATTCATTCGCTGCATTTTGGAAAGCTCCTTGTCAAAATGTTTTTTAACCGGCTCATCCCAGCTTTTCTTTTTAGCCCTTTGCCGCATTTCCTCGATTTCATCCTCATGCGAAACTCCGCCCAATTCTTCCTGAATGGTCTTCATTTGCTGATGCAGAAAATACTCCCGTTGTTGCTGGCTCATATCGCTTTGAACCCGCGATTGAATGTCGTTCTTCAGTTCCAGTTTTTGGAATTCAACATTAAGATGTCTTAATGTCGCCAGGGCTCTTTCTTTAAGATCATTAGTTTCCAGTAAGCTTTGTTTATCCTCTACAGGCAAGCTCATATTTGAGGATACAAAATTGATTAGGAAAGAAGAACTTTCTATGTTTTTAATAGCAAAGGAAGCTTCACTGGGAATGTTGGGACTGCCTTTTATGATTTGCAGGGCAAGGTCTTTTATAGATTCGATGATGGTCGCAAATTCGGCATTACCGGCCTCGGGACGTACTTCAGATAAATCTTTTACACTTGCGGTAAGATAAGGTTCTTCAGAAATGATTTCATCTATCTCAAATCTCTTTTTACCCTGAATAATCACGGTGGTATTCCCATCGGGCATTTTTAAAACCCTTAAAATTCGCGCAACCACACCTATGCGGTTGATGTCTTTTGCCTTCGGATTTTCTACTTCTTCATCCTTTTGGGAAACTACTCCTATAATTTTTGAACCATTATTCGCCTGGTTGATGAGTTTAATAGACGCATCCCTCCCGGCGGTAATTGGAATTACCACGCCCGGAAAAAGCACAGTATTTCTAAGGGGTAAAATAGGTAGTGTTTCGGGTAGTTCTTCCCGGTTTATTTCCTCTTCATCTTCAGGAGTCATTAAGGGAATTAAATCGGCATCCTGATCTATATCCTGCAATGACAAACTGTCAAAATTGGTGATTTTTGTTTTAGCCATAAGTCTTATTGAGTCAAACTGTCACAAACAGTTGTTCTACTATTTATTTTTCTTTTAATATGCAAGGCCTGCAAGCTCTTCTAACAGGCAATTAGCTGCAATTTTACATGGCTATAGTCAATTCTTATGCCAGCTGGTTGATTTTTTTTCTGCAAAACTGTAACAAATTAAAATGCGACCTATCTTTAAGGTACATACAAGATAGTTTTTTTGACACCAACCATCACACATATCAACGATCTTGTTGCCCGTTGCCGAAAAGGAGATCAGAGAGCTCAAATGCAAATTTATGATCGCTACTATAAGGCAATGTACAACACCGCCTTTCGCATTGTAAATGACACTGCGGAAGCTGAAGACATAATGCAGGAAGCCTTTTTAAAGGCCTTTACCAAAATTGAGAGTTTTCAAGGCACCTCAACTTTTGGGGCCTGGCTAAAGCGAATCGTGGTGAACCTTAGTATTAATGCCTTCAATAAAAATTCGAGGTATACTGAAGTGAGCTATAATGATGAGCTTAAAAATGAAACCGAAGAGGATCCTGGAATAGCCCTTACCGAAAGCGGGGAAAATGAAAAGGTAAAGCAGGTGCTTTGGGCCCTGAACAGCCTTAAAGAAAACTATAAAATAGCGCTTAACCTGCATTTGATTGAAGGTTATGATTATGAAGAAATAAGTGAAATTCTGAATATTTCTTATGCAAACTGTAGGACTATGATCTCCAGGGCAAAAGAAAGCCTCAGAAAAAAATTAGAAAAAGATGAAGGATAAAGATTTCGAAAAGGTTTTTGAAGATCTGAATTTCGATATTCAGGAACCTTCTGCCGGGCACAGAGAGCGGTTTTTCGAAAAACTGGAAAAACAGGCTCCCCCTAAAAAAACAAGCAACACCAGGGTACGAAATCTTTGGGGGCCCTTGCTGGGAATTCCTGCCGGATTTGCACTGGCCATTTTGCTCACAGGTATTTATTTGAAGCCTCAAAGCAATTATGGAGAACTGGCAAGCGTATCTCCAGAGATGAAAGAAACTCAGCTTTTTTATACCTCTCTTATAGAAAGGGAATTAAAAAATCTTGAGGAAGAAAAAAGCCCGGAGACTCAGGCCATTGTTACCGATGCTATGGTACAGATGGAAAAACTTGAAACCCGCTATGAACAATTAAAGAAGGATTTGGTAAGCAGCGGAAATGATAACCGGGTTATTTATGCGATGATCAATAACTTTCAACAAAGAATAGATTTATTAACCCAGGTTCTTGAACAAATAGAAGAGATAAAAACCCTAAAAAATCAAAATCATGAAGCCAATATTATATAAAATTTTACTTCTTGCTCTAATCGTTCCCGGAGTAAGTTTTTGTTCGGGTAATCCCAACGATGATTTCTTTGGAAAGCATACCCGGGAGAAAAAGATTAAAAAGGAGTTTGAGGTTTCGGCCAATTCAAACCTTAAGATTGAAAACAGCTATGGAAATGTAGATATTTCTACCTGGGATCAAAACCGGGTGGTAATTGAGGTAAATATTAAAACCAATGGAAGCGATGCCGAAAAGGTAGAGCGAAAACTTGAGGAGATACACATAGAATTTAATCAATCTGCTTCAGGGGTGAGCGCCAAAACACATTTATCCAGAGAGAATCGCAGCTGGTGGGATATGCTTTTTGGTGGCGGAAGTAATATCAATATGGAGATCAACTATACCGTAAGAGCACCGGCCACCAACAATCTCGACCTCAGCAACGATTACGGCGGAATTTTCATCGATAAACTTTTGGGAAATTCAAGGATTTCCTGTGACTACGGAAGGTTTGATATTGGTGAATTACGAGGTGATTCCAATATTCTGGAATTCGACTATACCAGGAACTCTCATATTGGGTATGTAAAAAACGCCCGAATAGATGCCGATTACAGCGATTACACTATAGAAGATGCAGGCAACCTTAAAGTGAATGCCGATTATACTTCCGGGAAAATTCTAAAGGTAGAAAACCTGGAATTTAATTGTGACTACGGTAGTATTGCTGTAGATAAGGTAAGAAGGCTTAAAGGAAACGGGGATTACCTGAGCACTAAGATAGGCCGCATTTTTGGCAGCGCAGATCTTGAACTGGATTACGGCCGGGCCGAGATAGAGAAAATAGTAAAAGGCGCAGGAAATATTCGAATCAACACCGATTATGCCGGCGTGAAAATTGGGTACGATCCTGCCCACGCCTTCAGGTTCAATATCAATGCCAGCTATGGAAGTGTAAAAGGTCTCGAGGATTTCAATATTGAGAAAAGAAAAGAAGAGAATACCAGAAAATCATTTTCAGGATATAATTTAAATGAAACCTCTGGCTCTAATGTAGAGATTACTTCGAGTTATGCGGGTATAGAATTCATAAGCAAATAAATGCAAAATAATTACATCAATCATAAATCAAAAATCATGAAAAAATCAATTTTAATCCTGGCAGCAGTACTGTTTGGTTTCAATTCGTCTAACGCCCAATTCTGGAAAGACGAAAGCGTAAAAGGTAATGGAAAAGTCACTACCGAAAATCGCAATACCGGCGATTACGATGAGGTAAAACTCACAGGCTTTATGGATGTTGAATTAACTGCCGGTACCGAAGGTCGTTTAATAATTGAAGGAGAAAGCAATTTGCTGGAACATGTTATTACTGAAGTTGAAAATGGTAGTTTAAAGATTTATACCGAAAAAGGCTATAGCTTAAAACCTTCTAAAGGCAAAGGCATAAAAATCACCGTTCCTTTTAAAGATCTCAATGCAGTATCCCTAACAGGTTCTGGGGATATTTGGAATACCTCGGTGATCAGGGCTCAGGATTTTGAAACCAGCCTAACCGGTTCAGGAGATATAAACCTGCATCTGGAAGTTAAAAACCTGAAGGGACTCATCACCGGTTCGGGAGATACCTCGGTAAAAGGTAAGGCTGAAAATTTTGAAATTTCGGTGACTGGTTCCGGAGATTTTAAAGCTTTCAACTTAGAGGCAAAAGATGTAAAAGCCAAAATCATGGGATCGGGTGATATAGAACTCACAGCCTTAAATTCACTGGAAGCAAAGGTAATGGGATCGGGTGATATCACTTATGACGGCAAACCTAAAAAAGAAGATTTGCGGGCTATGGGAAGTGGGTCTATAAGTTCACGATAGGGGAAAAAAATGCAATGAAAATCAAACCCGGGGATCTAGATTCCCGGGTTTATTTTTTGGTACCCGCATCAGTAAAACCACCCCTGCGATAAAAAATACCACTAAAAATAATATCGAATAACGAACACTTCCGGTGAGTTGAGCTATTATTCCGTATAATAACATTCCTATAACGATTCCTATTTTTTCAGAAACATCATAAAAACTAAAATAACTTGCCGTGTCTTTAGTATTCAAAGGCAGCATTTTTGAATAAGTACTTCGGGAAAGACTTTGAATTCCTCCCATCACTAAACCTACTGCCCCGGCAGCAAAATAGAATTGAATCGGACTCACGATAAAATATGCATATCCGCAGATTACTATCCAGATAAGATTTATGAAAATAAGAATTTTGAGGTTTCCGAACTTTATTGCCAGTTTAGAGGTTATCGTAGCCCCCGCAATAGCTACCAGCTGAATTAATAAAATGCTTACGATCAAGCCGGTGGTGGCATCGGTCTCTCCCCAAACCACCTCTTCTATCCCAAAATAGGTTGCGATAAGCATGATGGTTTGCACTGCCATACTGTAAATAAAAAAAGCACCCAGGTAGCGTTTTAGCTGTATGTCATTTTTCAGGGCTGTCCATATAGATTTTAGTTCCCTAAAACCATTAAAAAGGATATCCCTGGCCTTCCCGGCACGGCGATTCCCCAGGGGGAGATATTTATAGGTATACTGGCTGAAGCCTATCCACCACAGTCCTGTAAGTATAAAAGAGAATCGGGTGGGAAAACCTGCATCTTCAAACCCAAACCGCTCATAATTGAGTATCATTATTAGACAAATCACCAAAAGAATAACACTCCCAATGTAACCCAGAGAAAAGCCCTTAGCACTTACTTGGTCCTGTTGATCGGGATAGGCAATATCTGGCAGGTAAGAGTTATAAAAAACCAGGCTTCCCCAAAAACCTATAAGCGCGAGAAAATAACACAGCAAACCAAACCACAGAAACTCCAGTGAAAACCAAAACAGACCTATGCAGGAAAGGGCTCCCAAATAGCAGAAGAATTGAAGAAAAAACTTTTTATTTCCCACGTAATCGGCAACTCCCGAAAGCAGCGGACTAATTAAACTTACCACCAAGAATGCCAGGGCTGTTACGTAACTAATAAGCGAGTCATTATTAATGCTAAAACCCAAAAAATCTACAGTATCATCGATTATGGTCCCATCTGCATCTTTTACTATGGTCAAGGCTCCATAAAATATAGGAAAAACCGCCGAAGCGATTACCAGGCTATAAACCGAATTTGCCCAATCGTAAAATGCCCAGGCGTGGAGTAGTTTTTTGTGACCTTTTGGAAGTTTAGGCATATAAGTGCTTCGCTATTTACAGCACCTAAAATAGAAAAAGCCGCCCGTAAAGGCAGCTTTTCCTGAAAATTATTTTTTAAATGAGAATTAATTGAAGTTAGTTACTCCATATTTTCGGGCTTCAGCTTTGGCTTCTGGAGCCCATTTTTGAAGGTTATTAATACGGGTTTGGTTTGCAGGGTGGGTACTTAAAAACTCAGGTGGTGCCTGCCCGCTGCTTTGTGCAGCCATTCTTTGCCATAATCTGGCAGCTTCATCGGGATTGTAACCTGCAATAGCCATTAGGGTTAATCCTATTCTATCGGCTTCGCTTTCGTGCTTACGGCTAAAGGGAAGCATTACCCCTACTGTGGTGCCTAGACCATAGGCCTGGGCAAAAATTTGCTGGGTTTGCTGACTTCTTCCACTCACGGCGACACTTCCGGCAACTGCACCTAATTGTTGTAACTGGGCGGCACTTAATCGTTGCGCACCGTGATCGGCTAAAGCGTGAGCAATCTCGTGAGCCATAACCGTGGCGATTCCGTCTTCATTTTCGGCTACTGGTAATATTCCGGTAAAGAAAACAATTTTACCCCCCGGCATTGCAAAGGCGTTTACTGCATCATCGCGAACCAGGTTATATTCCCATCGAAAGTCTTCCAGAAACCCCTGATATCCATTGGCGTTAAGATAACGCTCGGCTGCGGTTTCTATCTTTCTACCTACATTCTTAATCATATTGGCTTCGGCAGTCCCTGTAATCACATCATTTTCCTGAAGAAACTGATTATATTGTTGAAAGGATGCTGGAAATAACTGATCGTTAGATACAAAATTCAGGTTTCTTTCACCGGTAAAAGGGTTCGTCTTACAGGCTACTGCCAGTAAGATCACACTAAGCCATATAAAAGGTGTTTTAAGTTTCATAGTTATTGGTTTTAGTTTGATTAAAATTACAAAAGCACCAATATTCACCTTTGCAGTTTAAACAAGATTTAACATAACAACTAAATTTCAAAAACGATACCAATTTCTTTTACGACCTATTTTCACTGAGGTTGGCTAATCAATTATGTGTAAATTGCGGGCTATATGACAGCAGAAAAAAAAGAAAAAATACCGGTTCAAAGATTATTAATTCCCACCTATATTCTGGTGACCGCAAGAATTTTATCAAGTCTCTCCACAACACTCGCAAGCCGGTTTGCAGCCTGGCTGTTTTTGAAACCATTCCGTTATAAACTTCCTGAGCGGGAAAAGGAAATGGATGAACAGGCGATACAAACCAGGCTTAACGTACCTGCAATAGAAAGAGAGATTGTAGTATATGAATATGGACAGGCTCCTGAGAAAATTCTATTGGTTCACGGCTGGAGTGGTCGCGGTACACAATTGGCAAAAATCGCCAAAGCTCTGCTCAAAAATGGCTATTCCACGATTAGTTTCGATGCTCCCGCACATGGGAAGGCACCCGGCAACATGAGTATGATGCCGCATTTTATTGAATGTATACATTATTTAGAAAAAGAGTACGGACCATTCACTGCTGCTATTGGCCATTCCCTGGGAGGTATGTCTTCGCTACGGGCAGTAAAAGAAGGCCTGCAATTACAAAAACTGGTCATTATAGGTACCGCGAATAGTATTACCCATATTACCCGTGAATTTACGGCCAACCTCGAGATGAATGAGGCTGTAGCAAAAAAAATGAAAGCCTATTTCGATGAAAAATTCGGAGAAGACATGGATACCTATTCGGGGGCAGTTTCTGCAAGCGCAGTAAAAATCCCTACCCTGGTTATTCACGACGAACAGGATGTAGATGTACACATAAGCTCGGCCTATGAGATTAGAGATGTACTTGAAAATGGAGAATTAATGATTACCGAGGGCCTTGGACACAGGCGCATTCTGGGTGATAAAGACGTAATTAACAAAATCACAACTTTCCTTAGAGCCTAAACTTTGTACCTTTAAAAGAAAAAATGAAAAGGATAGTATTTCTATTGCTTTCCCTGCTTCTTTTAAGCTGTAACGGCAATGCCCAAAAAAATAAATCTGAACAAAGCTATGAGGTTTCAAAATCTGAAGCTGAATGGAAACAGGAATTAAGCCCTGAAGCCTTTAGGGTACTGCGCCAGGGAGCTACCGAACGGGCTTTTACAAGTCCTCTGAATGATATTAAAGAACCGGGAACTTTTATTTGCGCCGGCTGCGGAAACCCTCTCTACAAAACCAAACATAAATTTGACAGTGGCACCGGCTGGCCAAGCTTTGACCGGTCCATAGAGGGCGCCGTTGCCTATGGAAGGGACAATAAACTGGGTTATGAAAGAAATGAAGTGCATTGTGCAAAATGTGGGGGTCACCTGGGCCACGTGTTTGAGGACGGCCCGAGAAACACTACCGGAAAGCGGCATTGTATAAATGGAGTTGCTATGGAATTTGTTCCGGAAAGAGAATAAGACTTAGGCTACAGGTTTTCCTGGTGGCAAGGAAAAGAAAAAATTTAGATACCCGCCTTTGCGGAAATGACAAAAAACTTAAGATGAAAAAATACAGCATAGATAAACCTGAAGAAGACTGGAAAAAAGAGCTCTCTCCTGAAGCTTACAGGATTTTGAGAGAAAAAGGTACAGAAGCACCCCACAGCGGGAAGTATAATCTCCACTTTGAAAAGGGAGAATATTTTTGTGCTGCCTGCAATACGAAATTATTTGAAAGTGAATCCAAATTTGAAAGTGGCTGCGGATGGCCCAGTTTTGACCGCGCCATAGAAGGAAAAATAGAATATGTGCAGGATCGTAGCTTTGGAATGTTACGCACCGAAATACTCTGCGCTACCTGCGGAAGTCATCTTGGCCACGTTTTTGATGATGGACCTACAGAGACCGGCCAACGTTATTGTGTAAACTCTGCCAGTCTCGATTTTAAATCATAAAATATACCCCCAGGCAGGGGGTCTTGTTTCACCTAAAACCTAAAACAATGAAGAAAATTTTATCACTCTTAAGTTTTGTAGTAGTACTCTCGGCCTGTACAGGAGATACCGGCCCTGCAGGACCTCCCGGACCTCAAGGCCCTCCCGGTGACGGAGAATCTATAATAGGTAGTGTATTTGAAGCCGAAGTAAATTTCACCTCGCCAGATTATTCGGTGTTTGTGGAAATTCCCTCCAGCATCGAAGTTTTTGAGTCTGATGTAATTATGGTGTATTTGCTGGAAACCGTAGATGAAGATTCAGGAGCCGACGTTTGGAGCCCGCTGCCTCAAACCTTTTTCCTTGAAGACGGCCAGTTGCAATATAATTTTAATCACACCGATTTTGATGTAAACATTTATTTGCAGGGAAATGTTAACCTGGATAACCTGGGAACAGAATTCACCAATAATCAAATTTTTAGAATTGCTGTTCTTCCTGCCGATTTTGCTGAAAACACAGGTATAGACATCGGCAATCTCAATGCGGTAATGAATGCTCTTGAAATGAGCTCTAAAGATGTGGAGCCCGCAGCCAGGATTCAATAGATTTTAAATAAAATGAAATAAGAAAGACCCTGAAAAAGGGTCTTTTTTTATGGGCTAATGCCTGGCTACAAAACTTTCAGTTTATGGTATTATTCCTTAAATTCGCAACATTTATAAGCCTTTAAAAAAATTCCGAATATGAGTAAATACGATATTATTGTTTTAGGAAGTGGCCCGGGAGGTTATGTAACCGCCATTAGAGCTTCTCAACTTGGTTTTAAAACCGCGGTGATTGAAAAAGAAAATCTTGGTGGTGTTTGTCTTAACTGGGGTTGTATTCCAACCAAAGCCCTTCTAAAAAGCGCCGAGGTTTTCGACTACCTGAAACACGCCGAAGATTACGGACTAAAACTGGAGAATGCAGATAAGGATTTTTCAGCGGTGATAAAAAGAAGCCGTAATGTAGCAGAGGGAATGAGCAAAGGAGTTCAATTCCTGATGAAAAAGAACAAGATTGACGTAATCGAAGGATTCGGAAAATTAAAAAAAGGCAAAAAGGTTGAAGTTACCGACGCCAAAAAGAACAAGAAAGAATATTCTGCAGATCATATAATCGTTGCTACCGGGGCCCGCTCCCGTGAACTTCCTAATCTAAAACAGGACGGGAAAAAAGTTATTGGTTACCGCGAAGCGATGAGCCTGGAAAAACAGCCGGAATCTATGATCGTTGTGGGATCGGGTGCTATTGGAGTTGAATTCGCTCATTTTTATAATGCTATGGGAACCGAGGTGACCGTAGTAGAGTTTTTACCAAACCTGGTGCCGCTTGAAGATGAAGATGTTTCCAAACAATTTGAGCGCAGCGTGAAAAAATCGGGAATTAAGGTTATGACCAATTCTTCGGTTGAAAGCGTGGATACTTCAGGTAATAAAGTAAAAGCAAAGGTTAAGACCAAAAAAGGAGAAGAAACTCTAGAGGCCGATATCGTACTTTCAGCTGTGGGGATTAAAACCAATATTGAAAACATAGGCCTTGAAGATCTGGGTATCAAAACCGATAAGGATAAAATTGTCGTAGACGATTTTTATAAAACCAATGTTGATGGCGTGTATGCCATTGGTGATGTAGTTCACGGTCCAGCCCTGGCCCACGTGGCTTCAGCTGAAGGTATTCTTTGTGTTGAAAAAATAAAAGGGATGAAAGTAGAAGCCCTGGATTATGGCAATATCCCTGCCTGTACCTATGCCACTCCAGAAATTGCTTCAGTAGGTTTAACAGAAAAACAGGCCAAAGAAGCTGGCTATGAACTAAAGGTTGGAAAATTCCCGTTTTCAGCATCTGGAAAAGCTAAAGCCGCCGGAAAATCTGACGGATTCGTAAAAGTTATCTTCGATGCTAAATATGGAGAATGGTTAGGTTGCCATATGATTGGCGCCGGGGTTACCGATATGATCGCCGAAGCGGTTTTAGGTCGCAAACTCGAAACTACAGGTCACGAAGTGCTTAAAGCGGTACACCCTCACCCAACAATGAGCGAAGCCGTGATGGAAGCTGTGGCAGCTGCTTATGACGAAGTAATTCATATTTAAAGTTAGAAGTACGAGGTTAGAGATTAGAAGAGCCTTACGTACTTATTTTTTAATTTTTAAAATGGTTATTCGGAAGATGGAGATCTTTTGGATAACCATTTTTTTTAGAAAAAAATTATTTGGAAGGCAAAAGATCGCAATAAAAAAATCGGGTATCCCAGGATTTTTGTTCATCGCTGAAGCAATTATCATCTTCTCCTTTTGCAGGAACATAGCTTTTTTCAACAATTTCGGCTTTTGAGAACTTAACCGGATTTTTAAAAATCGGCCCATCAAAAACGAATGTATGAAACTCCCCATTCTCCCCGCAGGGATCGACATTAGGTGGCAAGTCGCTTAGGAAGGATTGGTCGAGAATTCTCCCGCAGAAAGATTTATCGAGCAGGGAAGCATTCACCGAGACTGTAATCGCTTTAAAACCTGCCGCAAGAAACTCCTGCATAAGTTCTGAGGTGTGGCGTCCCCATAGAGGAAAACGTGCCTTTACTCCTAATTGATTAAGCTGGTTTTCCCTGTACTCTTTTAGATCTTCCAGGAAAATATCTCCAAAAATGCTTTGAGTAAATCCTTCCTGCTTTAATTTTTGCAGATTTTCAGCCATTATCCTGCTATACTCCTCCATCCCAATATTTCCATCGAGGGCAATTAATTGAAGTGGAATGCCGATTTTTTCAGCCTGTTGTTTTAAAAGTTCAATTCTAAGCCCGTGCATAGATACCCTGTTGGTTTGAGAATTAACTGTGGTAACCAGCCTGTGGACCTCAAATTCTTTTATCTGCTGAATTTTATAAAGACTAAACGCAGCGTCTTTACCACTACTCCAATTGAGAAAAGCTTTAGACATTTCAATCGATTTTAGTTCAAAACCTGGGTTAGTTTTATTAGATAAAATACAGCATTGGCCTTGCTTAACCGATAGAATTCTATTTATCGATCAGAAAACTTTGAATGGCCAGGTCATAACTTTGTAAACCAAAACCTGTAATCACCCCTTTGGCCGCAGGGGCAATATAAGATGTATGACGGAAATCCTCGCGTGAATGAGTATTGGAAATATGAACCTCAACCACCGGAACCTCTATACCTTTAACGGCATCTCCAATGCCCACAGAGGTATGGGTATAAGCCGCGGCATTTAACACTACGCCATCGAATGCTGCAGAGGCCCTATGAAGTTCATCTATAATTTCCCCTTCAATATTGGATTGAAAATAAGATAGTTCCACATCTCTAAAACGGAACTGTAGCTCAGAAAAATAATCTTCAAAACTTTTATTGCCGTAGGTTTCGGGCTCCCGGGTTCCCAGCAAATTTAGATTAGGACCATTGAGGATAAGTATTTTCATAAATTAAAGGTATCAAATTTTTGAAGCATTCGTACTTTTGGTTTAAAACCTAAAGCCGACGCCAATAGTAAAAGTCTGGAAAAAATAGCTGTCACCTTCATCTACGGGTGCATCAGATTTATATCGATTAAGAAATCCTCTCGAAAATCTTCCTTCTAAATAAAACCTGGAGCTCAGGTCTACCCCAATACCCCCGGTTAGTTCAAATCCCGCACGTTTATATAATTCAGATTCCCTTCCATTCAAAATATTAACCTGTGGCCCTGCCAAAAGATTAAGGCTGGTTGAAGGCACTCTATATTCTACCAGTGATGCTGCGCGATAGTGGCTGGATTGTTTTGTGGAGAGAAAACTGATCTCAGGAATTACAGACCAGTTTGAGTTTAGCTCGTGATTATAATTAAACCCGATAAACGCTCCGCCTGAAGCTTCAATATTACTGCTTCCCAAATTAGCGTAAAAAGTAGTATAAGCCGGATTAGTAGCTGCATAACCTGCATTTACTGAAAATTTCTTGGGAGTAAATTTTTTGGATTGCGCAGAAGCAGAAAATCCTGCAAGAATTAGCAGGATTAGTAAAACAGATTTTTTAATCATGGATAGATTACATTTTTTCAGGATTGCATTCAAATATACCAAACTGTAGGAACAATCTCCAATAAATACTGCAGTCATCAATAGAGAAATGATGACCGCAGTATTACATCAAAATTTGTATCCAATTGAAAGTTGAAGTACACGATTTCGAATATCTGAATCCTCATATACATCTGTAAACCCCATAATATACCTACCCTGAAAAAATAATCCCATTGGCAGGTTGTAACTAAGCCCTACAGCTCCTGAAAAATCGAAAGAATTGGTTTCGTCTTTTATATCCACACTAAAGTTTTCTCCTTGAACATCGGCTTCAGCTTCACTATCTACCAAAAATGAAAGTTGTGGACCAAGCTCTAAACTTAGACCTTCAATAGGAAAAAATTTCAGCATTAAAGGTACACTTATATAATCCAGCTTCAGTTTTACATCGACGTTCATGTTGCCAAAATCCTCATCAAAGAAAGATTCGCTTACTTTAGCACCCTGGCTGGAATACAGCACTTCAGGTTGGAAGGCGAATTTTTCACTAAATTTCCATAATGCAAGAAGCCCCAAATGGAAACCTGTAAGACTTTCTGTATTGATCTCATCGGCATCATCACCGCCAAAATTTGCAAAATTCACCCCTCCCTTGGCTCCAAAGGAAATTTCCTGAGCCAGCATTCCTCCACTTATCCAGAGAAAAAGAATGCATATTAGACCAAATTTCATAATTAATTGCCTAAACCAATTTCAAACCCCAGGTTTACCGAAGAAAAAGTTCCCCCGTCTACACTAATTCCCTGATAGGAACCTATTAGAGAAAAAGCGGCAAAGCCTATTCCCACTTTAGGACGCCAAAAGAATCCTCCTTCTCCTCCATCGTTAAGGCTAACGGCATACCCAAGATCGGCTCCAACAAACACAAGGCCAAGGCCCAGCCTGCCAGAAGCAGCAATTGGCAGGTAACTGATATCTTCAGTATCAAATTCGCCAAAAGGCGTATCTACATCTTCCACGAAAAAACGGGAATAACCCAGCAATGGGCCAATTTCCAATACATTAGCTACACCAAACATATAGGAAGCATCGGCTCCCAGTTGAAAATTAGATACATCATCTATATCACCCACCGGTAAACCTGCATTTACTCCAAGTCTAAAAGTTCCCTGTGCCATCGCCAACTGCCCTGCGAATAGGAAAATGGCAACTAAAAGTAATTTTTTCATCATAATGAATTTTATAGGTTGAACATATAAATTTACGATCGACAAATCGTTCTGCCTATATGCATTGAATTACACTGGAAAACCAGCATAAAAAAAGCGGAAATCTCTCGATTTCCGCCTTTCTCATTGGTGTTATTAATCAATTTAGAACATTAGTCCAACTCCAAGTTGGAATCCATTGTTTTTAATGGCGTCGTCACCCCATTCGTTACTATCAAATACATCGGTGAATCCCTGAGTATAACGGGCAGATGCAAAGAACCCATTGTTAAATTTGTATGAGGCACCAAGAGCTCCACCAAATTCGAAAGTACTTCCCATATCGGTATCCCATTCGGCGTTTAGAGCTGTACTTTCAAAATCATACTCCTCATTAACAAGGAAGTTAAATGATGGTCCTACTTCCAGAGACAGTCCTTCGATAAGGTAAATTTTGGCTAAAACCGGCACCTGGATATAATCTAATTCATACTCTCCGGTTACGGTGCTTCCGGCAAAATTTCTTCTGGCCTCGGTTCCCTGGGTAGAATACAATACCTCAGGCTGAACAGAAAAACGGCTACCTACAGGAATTTCAGAAAGCAATCCCAGGTGAAACCCGGTACGGGATTGATTATCTGTAAAAGCATCGCTGGACATCCCGGTGAAGTTAACTCCACCTTTTACTCCAAAATAAACAAATTCCTGAGCGCTTGCTGCAGTGGTAAATCCGAATACGGCTAATACTGCAATTAAAATCGACTTTTTCATAGTTTTCGTGTTTAAGTGTTAGGTGGGCAAATTTATAGGCTGCCTTGTTAAGAAAATGTTACCCAAGGCTAAAGTATTACCAAAACATTCCCGCAATTGTTTATATCTTTAACAGATGAAATGGGAGGCCGCACTTAGAGATTACAAGCACTACTTACGCTTAGAGCGCGGGCTCTCAGAGAATTCGGTCGAAAATTATGCTCTGGATGTTTCAAAACTTATCAACTTTTTGAGTCTTAATAAAATTCAGGAAAATCCTACTCAAATTCCGGCAGAAACCCTACAAAAATTCATTTATGACTCGGCCCGAAGTCTAAATCCAAGGTCGCAGGCGCGGCTTATTTCAGGCCTTCGAAGCTTTTTTACCTATCTGATTTTTGAAGATTACCGAAAAGACGATCCTACTCAACACATAGAATCACCAAAAACCGGCAGAAAATTACCTGATAGTTTAAGCCTGAAGGAAATCGATAAACTTATCGCGGCTATAGATTTGACCAAAGCAGAAGGGGAACGCAACCGGGCAATCATCGAAACTCTTTATGGTTGCGGCCTTCGGGTTTCTGAATTGTTAGAGTTAAAAATCTCAGACCTTTATTTTGACGAGGGTTTTATCAAAGTTACCGGGAAAGGCGATAAACAGCGTTTGGTGCCAATCTCACAGTATACTCAAAAATATATTGAGATTTACCTGAATGAGGTAAGGCCATTGCAAGCTATTCAAAAATCGGCCTCAGACCACGTATTTCTAAACAGACGGGGAAATAAACTCACCCGGGCGATGATTTTTACCATAGTTAAGAATCTTTCCCAGGCCGCCGGAATTACCAAAAAGATAAGTCCGCATAGTTTCAGGCATTCCTTTGCCACGCATTTGCTGGAGAACGGCGCCGATTTACGGGCTATTCAACAAATGCTGGGACATGAAAGCATCACGACTACCGAAATTTACATGCATTTAGACCGCAGCCACCTGCGCGAGGTGATGGATAATTATCACCCGAGAAACGAGTATTAAATTCCTGCTAAAGCGAGGCTATAGTTTTCACCGCCGCGGTATTCTGCGTAAATTCCTGCTACAAAAAATTAAATGATATGAAAACTTTGAAATTTAATAATGGAGATGAAATGCCGGCCATTGGCCTGGGCACCTGGAAATCGGGTAAAGGCGAAGTGGGAAATGCGGTAAAAATTGCGCTAAACTCCGGTTACAGGCACATAGATTGCGCGGCGGTTTATAATAATGAAGCTGAAATTGGTAAGGCCTTCTCTGAAGTATTTTCAGAAGGAAAAATTAAAAGAGAAGAGGTTTGGATCACCTCAAAACTGTGGAATGATTCTCATAAGAAAGAGGATGTGATTCCGGCTTTAAAACAAAGCTTAAAAGATTTACAGCTGGATTACCTGGACCTGTATCTAATGCACTGGCCTGTTGCCTTTAAGAAAGGCGTTGGTTTTCCCGAAAAAGATGAAGATTATCTTTCCTTAGAGGAAGTTCCTTTATCTGAAACCTGGGAGGCTATGCTTGAAGCTAAAAAATTAGGTTTGGTAAAACATATAGGGGTTTCAAACTTCAGCAGCAAAAAACTGAAGCAGCTGATGAGTGAAGTAGCAGAAAAACCTGAAATGAATCAGGTAGAATTGCATCCCTATCTTCAGCAAAAAGACTTACTGGATTTTTGTAAAAAAGAAGGAATTCACCTAACTGCCTATTCTCCACTTGGAAGTGGTGACCGTGCCGAAGAGATGAAGGCGAAGAATGAACCTTCTTTACTGGAAAATGAAACCATCAAGGAAATTGCAGAAAATCACAATGTTAGTGCGGGGCAGGTTTTGATCAACTGGAGCGTGGAGCGCGGCACCGCGGTTATTCCAAAGTCAACCAATGAGAACCGGATTAAGGAAAATCTAAATAGCGCCGACTTTAACCTTTCTGAAGATGATATGAAAAAAATCGAAAAACTCGATAAACATTTCAGGTATGTAACCGGCGAGTTTTTTGTGACTGAAGGGAATTCATATGAAGACATCTATGATGAAAAGTAAGCGATAAACTCTAATAGAATAGCCCTTCCGATAGGTTTCGGAAGGGCTTTTTTAATGATAAATTTTCGAAATTTACTTGGCGATATTTACCGCCCTGGTTTCCCGAATAACAGTAACCTTCACCTGACCCGGATAGGTCATATCGGTTTGAATTTTCTGAGATATTTCAAAACTCAGGTTAGCTGCTTTCTCATCGTTTACTTTTTCACTTTCAACAATTACCCGTAATTCTCTACCTGCCTGAATGGCGTAGGCTTTCTTCACCCCGCCAAATCCAAAGGCGATTTCTTCAAGATCTTTTAGACGCTGAATATAAGAATCCAGCACCTGTCTTCTAGCACCCGGTCTGGCGCCGCTAATAGCATCGCAAACCTGTACTATAGGTGATAAAAGCGAAGTCATTTCTACCTCATCGTGGTGAGCTCCAATGGCATTGCAAACCTCCGGCTTTTCACCATATTTCTCGGCCCATTGCATTCCTAAAATAGCGTGAGGCACTTCGGTTTCGGTATCTGGAACTTTCCCGATATCGTGAAGCAGCCCGGCGCGTTTGGCCAGTTTGGGGTTGATACCCAGTTCGGCAGCCATTACTCCACAAAGCTTGGCCACTTCTCTTGAGTGTTGCAGCAGGTTCTGCCCATAAGATGAACGATACTTCATTCTACCCACCGTTTTGATCAATTCGGGATGCAGACCGTGAATTCCAAGATCTATTACCGTTCTCTTTCCTATATCGATGATTTCTTCTTCGATTTGTTTGGTGGTTTTCTTAACCACTTCTTCAATTCGGGCAGGATGTATACGACCATCGGTTACCAGTTTATGCAAAGAAAGCCTTGCAACCTCGCGGCGAACAGAATCGAAGCAGGACAGGATAATCGCTTCCGGCGTATCATCTACGATAATTTCTACCCCGGTTGCAGCCTCCAAAGCCCTGATATTTCGCCCTTCTCTACCAATAATTCTACCTTTTACATCATCGCTTTCCAGGTTAAATACCGAAACACAGTTTTCTACTGCCTCCTCGGTTCCTATACGCTGAATGGTATTTATAATAATCTTTTTGGCTTCCTGTTGCGCGGTAAGCTTAGCCTCTTCTACGGTATCCTGAATAAGAGCCATAGCATCGGCTCTTGCGTTATCCTTAAGTGCTTCGGTTAGCTGGGATTTGGCTTCATCGGCAGATAAACCTGAGATTACCTCT
This sequence comes from Salegentibacter haimaensis, assembly GCF_054121495.1. Lineage (NCBI taxonomy): Bacteria > Pseudomonadati > Bacteroidota > Flavobacteriia > Flavobacteriales > Flavobacteriaceae > Salegentibacter > Salegentibacter haimaensis. Next base: position 20,414 of record NZ_JBSYGH010000008.1, on the reverse strand, counting down.
AACTGCTGAATTTGGCTGTTATGCAGCTTATCGATTTCTTCCTGTTTCTTCTCCAGGTATTCGGTGCGATAGTTATAATCTTTAAGCTTCTCTTCTAATTCTTTATTGAGCTTTTTGTTTTTACTCAATTCGTTTGATACCTGAGATTCTTTATCGCGTATACGCTTTTCGGCGTCATTAATCTTTTTATCTCTGCTCAAAATCACTTTCTCGTGCTCAGATTTAAGCTCGATAAATTTCTCTTTAGCCTGAAGGATTTTATCTTTTTTGATGCTTTCTCCTTCATTCCGGGCATCTTTAATAATATTCGATGCCGTCTTTTTAGCGTTTTTAATAGTTTGGGAAGCGCGTTTTCGTTCCAGGAATTTTGCGATTCCAAACCCTATCGCGATCCCAGGAATCGCAGCAATTATAGTAATAGTAGTCAAATCCATATTTAGTATTTATATAAAAAAAGCCTGTATTAGATTGGTTTTGGTAAAACTCCTTAAAAACAGGTTTAGGGCTAACAAACTGCTCGAAAATCCGCTCTCCCAATGGGATGCGGCACGCTCTTACAGCTTAAACTCACCCTCCTTAAGAAATTTCTGTTGAGTTTCTCAAAAAATCACTAATACAGGCAGTAAACTTAGTTTTATGTAAAGAACTTATGACGCCAGGTGCTTCTGCAAGAGCTCATTAAGCGACCTTAACTTATCTTCTGCTTCCAGAACTTCACCGGCTTTATCTATATTTTGTTGTTCGGTTTGAGCGGCAAACTGTAAGGCACACATCGCCAATACATCCTGCTTATCCCGAACCGCATAACTTTGCTCAAACTGCTTGATCATGGCTTCAATTTTCTTGGCAGCCTTTCGCAATCCCTCTTCCTGTTTAGGCTGAATGGTAAGCGGGTAAACCCTGTCTGCTATCGAAATCTTTATTTTAAGCTGATCGCTCATTTACTTTATTATTCTGATAGTTGAATGATACATTGATCAATCTCCCTTATCAAGCTGTTTATTTTAAGCTTAGTTTCTTTTTTGTAATCTTTACTGCCCAACATCGCATTGGCCGCTTTGAGAGTCTGGATCTCATCATTTGAGGTTTCTACCGATTCCAGCAAACGCTTATTTTCCAATTGCACAGAAGTCAATTCCTCTTTCGTAGAAGTGTGAGCCTGCTTTAATGCTTCATACTTATGAAGCAGCTTACTCACCCTATTTTCAAGAGTATCAACTATTTCTGTGAGGTCACTCATAAAAGCCCATTGAGATGCTTATCCCTACAAAGTTAACATACGGGTTGAAATATCCCAATACTTTTTAATGCTATTTTTAAAATAACCTTAACTATTGCTTAGCTTATTCGCCTACAGCCTTTTAGCGGTTTAAAGAACTTTGATTAAATTTATCGCAAAAAATTTGCTAAACCTACTTTCATGAAGTTTCATTCAACACTCCTGCTAATTTTATGCAGTTTTCAGCTTTTTGCACAGCCACAGGTGCCACAGGAATATTTTGAAAGTCCGCTGGAGGTGCCCCTGGTCCTCTCCGGTACTTTTGGTGAGCTGCGTTCCAATCATTTTCACAGTGGCCTGGACATTAAAACGCAGCAGCGGGAAGGCTTGAACATTCTGGCCTCGGCTCAGGGTTATGTAAGCCGCATTAATGTACAACATTATGGTTACGGAAAAGCTCTCTATATTCAGCATCCAAATGGATATACCACTGTGTATGGGCACCTTCAGAAATTTTCCCCGGAAATTGAAGCCTATGTAAAAAAACATCAGTATCAAAAAGAATCTTACGAAATTGAACTTTTCCCCGAAGCCGGAGTTTTATCGGTAAATCAGGGAGATTTGGTTGCATTGAGTGGAAACACCGGCGGCAGCGGCGGCCCGCATCTGCATTTCGAAATAAGGGATGGCAATCAGCGACCGATGAACCCAAAACTCTTCGGGATAAATGTGAGCGATAAACGGCCACCCATCATCAACAGCCTTTTTGCTTATCCTCTGGACGAGGAATCACACGTGAATAATTCAGCGGAAAGACAGCAGATCAAACTCATCCCTCTACAGGATGGCAGTTATACTACCAATAAAATCGATGCCTGCGGAAATATCGGCTTCGGAATTTCTACCGTAGACCAGCAGGATATGGCGCCTAACAAAAACGGAGTTTACCGCATTGAAACCAAATTGAACGGTGAAAAGATCTTTAGTTTGCCTTTCAATAGATTTTCATTTGCTGAAACCAGACATCTCAACCAGCTTATTGATTATCAATATTACAGCAAAAGCCGAAGCAGGGTTCAAAAGCTATTTGTAGAACCCTCAAACCCATTAAGCCTCTACGAAAATGTGGTAGCCGAAGGGAAATTAAACATAAAAGACAGCCTGGATTACAATTATGTGATTAGCGTAAGCGATTTTTCAGGAAATGAGCGTATTATCAGGATACCGATACAGGGGAAAAATTCTTCGGAAATCAAACCAAAGCAAGACCTGCAAACCGATTATTTCGTGCAGGCAAATCAGGCGTTTCAGGTGGAAGAAAATGGAATTGATGTATATATTCCAAAAAACAGCCTGTACCAGGATGCCTACCTCGACATAAATTTTAATGGAGACACGGTGAGCCTGCATAAAGATGAAATTCCTATTCATAGCAATATTACTATAGGTTTTGACGCTTCCAAATATAAACCTGAAGAGCGGGAGAAATTATTTGTGGCCCGATTGGGTTATGGTGGCAGGCCTAACTACTCCAGCACCTATCGTAAGGGGAATAGAATTACTACCGGCACACGAACTTTTGGCGAGTACACCCTGGTGGCCGATATCACTCCTCCTAAAATTAATCCTGTCAATTTCGCCGATGGCCAATGGATTTCAAGTAACCGGGATCTGCGAATAAAAATTAGCGATGACCTTTCGGGCATTAAAAATTACCGGGCTACGGTAAATGGGAAATTTATTTTGATGGAGTATGAATACAAAAACAATACTCTTACCCACGATTTTAGTGACGGGGTAGTGACCGAAACTGAAAACGACTTCAAATTAATCGTCACCGATAATGTTGGAAACAGCAGCACTTACGAAGCAAAATTTTTCCGAAAAAACTAAAATTTAACTTCCATAAATTAAAAATGCCTCAAGAAATTAATTTTTTGAGGCATTTTTGATTGAATATCTATCCTTCTAAGATTGAATAAAATCTTTAAGAGATTTTACTACATAATCGATTTCTTCTTTGGTATTGAATCTGGAGAAGGAGAACCGTAAAGATGGTTTTTTAAGATCTTCTTCGGGCAAAAATGCACTTAATACGTGCGAACCTTTATCGCTTCCGCTTTGACAGGCGCTGCCTTTGGAGCAGGCAATGCCTTTGAGGTCGAGTTGAAACAGCAACATAAGAGCTTTTTCAGCTGAAACCGGCAAACATACATTGATTAGCGTATAGGTGCTTTTTTCAGCGTCTTCACAATAGCCATTAAATTTTACCCCGGGAATGGCATTTTTAAGTTCCTCGATGAAATAATTTTTCAAGTCCTGGATATACGCCTTTTCTTCTTCTAATTTTTCATAGGCCAGTTTTAAGGCTTCCTCAAGACCTACGATATTATGAACACCTTCGGTACCTGCCCGGTGGCCACGCTCCTGCTCCCCGCCAAAAATTAGAGGTTTTAAGCCACTGTTTTTTCTAACATAGGCAAAACCCACTCCTTTTGGCCCGTGAAATTTATGGGCGCTTACCGCCGTAAAATCGACAGGGATTTCACTTAAATTCAACTCAAAATGTCCAACCGACTGCACCATATCTGAATGAAATAGGGCATTGTATTTCTTACATAGCTCCCCGGTCTTTTGAATATCGATCATATTTCCAATCTCGTTATTCACGTGCATTAAACTTACCAGCGTTTTTACATCGCTCTCGGCCAGCAAAGTTTCCAGGTGCTCTAGATCTGGACTTCCCTTTTCATCGAGATTCACATATACCAATTCTATATCGTGACATTGTCTTAACTGCTCTACGGTATAAAGTACAGCGTGATGTTCGGTTTTGGAAGTGATAATGCGTTTCGCACCAAGGTCACGAACTGCAGAATTCAATGCAAGATTATCGGCTTCTGTACCTCCTGAAGTGAAAACAATCTCAGAGGCATTTACATGTAGGGTTTTTGCAACAGTTTTTCGTGCCTGCTCGATTAAGGTTTTGGCCGTTCTTCCAAAGCTATGGGTAGACGAGGGATTCCCGTAAACCTCTTTCATCACCCCGGTAATTCTATCTATTACTTCGTCACGCATTTGCGTGGTCGCTGCTGAATCGAAATATACTTTTTCCATTACCTGCAAAAGTAAGCGGAATTTAAAATATTTTAAAGAAGCTTCCTTAAAAATCTATATTTCGGCTATTTTTGTTGAAAAGTCCGGCAATGAAGAAGATTCTTTCAATTCTCAGTCTCTGTTATATCCTGTTTTCATGCGATAATGGCGATATAACCGTAACCAATTTTGAGGGATTGCAGGAAAGCAATTTAAGGATGTGCAGTATTGGAGGTAAAAGAGTTTTATATGCTTTCAATAGCAATCAGGTCTTTGAATCTATGTCTTTAGAGCTTAGCGATAACCGGTTTATGGATAGCCTTTCGGGAGTTCTACGGCGTGAACCGGGAGAAATCGAGCTCGAATTAAACGATAATAACCGTTTAGTCTACCGGGTTTATGACGGCGAAATTTCTCAAAACTACTTTTGCCAACCCGTACCCCCCAGGCAGCCGCAGGTTATAGACGAATATATTTCACGCGGGGGACGTGTTTTTGTAATCACCCGGTATAATGATGAAGGTCCCAACGGCGACGCCGATGGAGACGGAGTGTCAAATGCCGATGAAGGTATGGATCTGGAGGGAAATAATCATCTCGATACCGATGGTGATGGCATCCCTGATTATCTTGACCCAGATGATGATAACGATAATGTGCCCACCCGGCAGGAAGCTGTTAATGATCCCGAAACAGGAGAATACATTCTTTCGGCCAACGGGATACCACGTTACCTGGACCCAGACGATGATAACGATGGAACTCCTACCCGGTACGAGGTAGATCCCAATGAACCCGAAACCTGGTTAAACCCTGCAACCTACATAGTTCTCGAAGATGGAACTCCTAATTATTTAACCCCCGAACTTTGGGAGAGGTACGAACCAAGTCCCGAGGTGTATGCAGATCATAATATCACCAGGCAATTGGTAACCAGTATAGTAATTCGAAATTTTAGTTTCGTGCGAACCGATGGCTCAGAAGAACTTAAATTTGATGAATTCGTATTAGGTAATTTCACCAATACCACGGGAATTATACAGCGACAAACTCCCTTTGAAAACTCCCCGGGAAATTCTAATCCCGACGAAGAAGATGAAGATGAATCTGAAAGAGGAAATTAATCAGGAGTTTTGAAAAATATAAACTTCAGTAGCGCCCAGCCCATATTTCTGATAATCGGCATCGTAGAATTTTAAATTTTCATAGCGACCAAGAAGAAAGTCTAATTCGGCTTTAAGCACGCCCTCACCTACCCCGTGAATAAAAACAACTTTCTGGATTCTTTTGCTCATTGCAAATTCCAATTGTCGGCGGGCGGTTTCCATTTGAAGCGTTAGAATATCGTGATTGCTCATGCTTTTGTAGGAGCGCACCAGCTTTTCGATATGCAGATCGACCTCCATGGGAGGGGCTACCCCCTTTTTAGATTTTATTCTATGAGATTTCTGCGATTTTGGTTTATCCAACTTTTGCTTTAAAAGCTCAAAATTCTCCTCAAGGCTTAGGTTTTCAATAGGAGTTTCAATTTTAACCAGCTCAGATTTGGGAAGTTCCATTATAAAACCTTCCGAAGTTTCAAATGAAACCATTTCGCCCGAAATTTGAGTTACTACTCCATCCAGGTCATCATCGAGGGCGGCAACTTTATCTCCGGGCTTAAGATTTTCCATTCTCTTCATTTTCCTGCTCGTGGTCATCTTTGGTAGCTACCCAAAAATTAGTAGCCTTGAACAGGCCCAGCATAATAATTACCAATCCTGAAATTTTAATCCAGGCGGGAGCATTTTCGGCGGCGATAGCATATAGCAATAGAGCTCCTCCTGTTACAATTAAAATGGTATTGATGAGTTGTGAATTTTTCGTGTTCATATTTACAAGTTATCCCCCAGAGAGTTTTTAAGCTGAAAAGTCGTTATTGTTTGGTCTTGCAAAGGTATGTAATTATGAAGCTTTTCATTCTTTTCGTAATTTTTTTCTCTCCCAACCTTTGGGCGCAATTATATGTTCAGCCATCAGGCCGGGAAGACACTTTCCTGTATGTTAAGGATAGGCTGCTATACGTTGAAAAAGAGATTGGGCTAATAAAAAATGAACATTCAATTGCTGAAGCCAGTATTTACCTTCGAAAAGAAGCTCAGCTAATACAGGGAGATAAGTCTCAGAATGCAAATTATGGCTCCGGACAAATTTCGGTATATCAGGAGGGCACCTCAAATGCTTTTGATTATAATTTCTGGAGTTTACCCGTTAGGAATTCGACGCAAAAATTTCAGGAAATCATATACGGCCCAAAAACCGCCGTTTTTAGTCATCCGGCTCAATTCACTCCCGATTTAAACGGGAGCAGCAATCCGCTAAAAATATCCCGGAGATGGCTTTACAAATACAACGGAACCTCCTACGATGACTGGGATTATATTGGAAACAATTTTGACCTTAAACCCGGGGAAGGCTTTAGTATGAAAGGCGTAAACGGAACGGATTTAACCCAAATTGAAGGCGTTTTCACCAATCCGGGGAATTCGCAGCGCTATGATTTTAGAGGGCTTCCCAATGATGGTAATATCAATCTACCCCTTCAAAAAGATAAACTTTTGCTTACCGGCAATCCCTATCCCTCGGCCCTGAATCTTCGAAAATTTTTATTGGAAAATCCGGCAACTACCGGGCTGGCCTATTTCTGGGATTCAAAAGAAAACGGCCAATCCCATTATTTGCGGGAGTATGAAGGTGGCTATGGAGTTTATTCCCCCGGCGCTAATGCTTATGCACCTCCAGTTTTTCGAAAATATAGTGGCAGTGGAGAAGCCCTGGAAGAAACCGGAAATACCGGTGAATTCTACGGAAGGGAATTTAGCCCCATCGCCCAGGGTTTTATGATTCAGGCCCGGGAAAGCGGGAGTCTAAATTTTAAAAATTCCCATCGCATTTATAAAACAGAAAATCTGGAAAACTCCTGGTTTAAATCGGAAGAAAAGAAGATTCCTTTACTCAAGGTAGATATTGAATTTAAAGATCTTTATGTAAGACAATTGCTTTTGGCTTTAGACCCCTATGCCTCCACAGGAGAAGACTGGGCCAAAGATGCTGAGTTAATGGGGCAGTTAAAGAATGATGCAGGCTGGAAAATTGAGGATAAGTTATACGTTATACATGTAAGACCTTATTCAAAAAACACCAAAATCCCCCTTCAAATCGAAATTGCAGAACCTATGCAAATTCATTTCAGCGCAGAATTTATTAGAGCCGGGATGGATCTTATTCCTGCGATTTGGGATGATATTAATAAAAGTTTTCATCAACTTCAAATTCCATATCGGGTACACCTGGAACCGGGTAGCTATGGTAACCGATTTTTTCTTAGCTTTATAGAACCGACTGACGACCAGAGTGGTGATGAAGTAAGTTTTATAGACGATACCTCCTCGGAGGTTATGATCATTCCCCGTGAGGAATTTCTGGAATTAAATTTTACTGAAAGAAGTATTCCGAAGCATATAAGATTATATAGCCTTAACGGAAGTTTGATTTACGACGGGCTGGATCATATTTCCGGGTCTAATTACAGGGTTCCCAGCGGGGGTTTGAGCAATGCGGTCTATATCATAAAAATACAAACCGAAAGCGGAGAAATTATTAATCAAAAACTAAGAATTAAAAGATAGCGCTATGGAAGATTTACTGCTTCCCTGTCTAAATAAAAGTCTCTTTGGAATTGAGTGTCACGGTTGTGGCTTACAGCGTTCTGTACTTCTTTTTTTTAGCGGAAATTTTAAAGCTGCTTTTTTGATGTTCCCGGCGATTTATCCTATTCTGGCCTTACTGCTTTTTCTCATTTTCAACCTTTTTTATAAATTTAAAAATGACCATAAATACAAATTGGGACTAATATTGGGAACTGCGATGGTTCTTGCCATTAGTTACAGCATAAAAATGATGAGCTTGCTTATAAACTAACCAACCAAAAATAATTATGGAAAGACAACAACTACCCAACTCCACGCTAATTCTCGTATTCGGAATTTTAAGTATCATTGGCTGCTGCTGTTACGGTGTTTTAGGTTTAATTTTCGGTATAATCACCCTTGTGATGGCAAAAAAAGCTACTGAAATTTACCAGGCAGCTCCAGAACATTATTATGGTTTCGATAACGTAAAAACCGGAAGAATTCTTGCAATTATCGGTTTAGTGCTAAGTGCCCTTTATTTTATAGTAGTGATAATAATGTTTATCATCTACGGCGGCATTGAAGGCATACAAAGAGCCCAGGAAGAAGTTTGGAGAACTTACGGGGGCTAATTATATTCAGTTGAAAAACAAAAACCTCACTGAAGTTAATCGGTGAGGTTTTTTTGTAAAAGCAAGATCCACTTATTTTTCAAACTCCTTAAGAGTACTGGTAATAATATTTACACAATCTTCTAACTGCTCCTGGTTCATCACCAATGGTGGCGCAAATCTTATAATGTTACCGTGAGTAGGTTTGGCCAAAAGTCCGTTTTCCTTTAAAGCCATACAAATATTCCAGGCGGTATCTCCTTCGGGGGAATCATTAATCACGATGGCGTTAAGAAGACCTTTTCCGCGAACCAACTCAACAATGTTGGAGCTGCGTATATAATCATTCAACAATCTTCTGAAAAGATTCCCCAGTTTCTCGGCATTTTCGGCCAGGTTTTCTTCCTGAATTACCTCAAGAGCCGCAGTGGCTACCACTCCTGCCAGAGGATTTCCTCCAAAGGTAGAGCCGTGTTGACCCGGCTTAATTACACCCATAACGTCATCATTAGCCAAAACTGCTGAAACAGGGTACACCCCTCCAGAAATGGCTTTCCCTAGAATTAACATATCGGGCTTTACCTCTTCGTGGTCTACTGCTAAAAGTTTTCCTGTTCGTGCGATTCCGGTTTGGACTTCATCGGCAATGAAAAGCACATTATATTTTTGGCAAATTTCTTTAGCTCTTTTCAAAAATCCTTCAGAAGGAACATATACCCCGGCTTCTCCCTGGATTGGTTCTACCAGGAATCCAGCGATATTGTCATTGTTTTTTAAGGTTTCTTCCAGGGCTTCAAGATTGTCATAAGGGATCTTTAAAAATCCGGGAGTATAGGGCCCAAAGTTGCGACGGGCCTCCTCATCGTTAGAGAATGAGATAATGGTGGTTGTTCTTCCGTGAAAGTTATTTTCACAAACCACTATTTGAGCTTCAGTCTCTCTAACGCCTTTTTTCTCATAAGCCCACTTTCTTGCAATTTTAATGGCGGTTTCAACAGCTTCTGCGCCTGTATTCATAGGAAGAAGCTTATCGAAATTAAAATATTTAGTAGCGAATTGTTCGTATGCACCCAACACATCATTATGAAATGCCCTGGAAGTTAGGGTGAGCTTTGCAGCTTGCTGGCATAAAGCGTCTACGATCTTAGGGTGGCAATGTCCCTGGTTCACCGCTGAATATGCTGAAAGAAAATCGTAATATTTTTTGCCTTCTACGTCCCAAACGTGCACGCCCTCTCCTTTGCTTATTACTACAGGTAGCGGGTGGTAATTATGTGCGCCGTGTTTATCTTCGAGTTCAATGGCTTCTTTTGATGATTTAATTTGTGGTAATGACATTTTTTAAATTTTTTAAGTCTTTAAATCGTCTATTCCTTCTTTACGGCAGCCGGCCGCACCGGAGAGAAATCATCCTGAAATTCAATTCCTGCAAATTACTAAATGTTTCCTGAATTTTTCAAGCTCACGGCCTTTAAATCCTAGCTTTTATTCTATTTTTGCGCTATGGCAAGAAGGAATAAAAACAAGCTTTTTGAAGCTGTTGAAGTAATAGACGCCGGAGCAAAAGGCAAGAGTATCGCAAAATCTCCTGAAGGAAAAGTAATTTTTATAAACAATGCAGTTCCCGGGGATATCGTAGATGTACAAACCACCAAAAAACGCAAGGCGTGGTATCAGGGTACAGCAGTTAATTTCCATAAATTATCGAACAAACGGGTAGAGCCGGTTTGCCAGCATTTTGGCACCTGCGGGGGTTGCAAATGGCAGTTTATGGATTATCGGTATCAACTGGAATATAAACAAAGAGAAGTAGAAAATAATCTTCGAAGATTGGGAGATTTAGAGCTTCCGGAGGTGAATTCAATTTTAGGCAGTGAAGAGATCTATTTTTATCGCAATAAAATGGAATTTTCTTTTAGCGATAGCCGCTGGCTTACGATAGATGAAATTCAAAGCGGGCAGGATATAGAAAATAAAAATGCTCTTGGTTTTCACATTCCCGGGATGTGGGATAAAATTCTCGACATTAAGAAATGTCATCTTCAGGAGGATCCCAGCAATGCAATTAGAAATTTTGTAAAGGAGTTTGCGGTTAAGAATGAACTGGATTTTTTCAATGCCCGCTCTCAAAAGGGTCTTCTTCGTACGCTAATGATTCGTACCTCTTCTACCGGAGAAATAATGGTTTTGGTGCAATTTTTCAGGGAAGAAACTCAAAACCGCGAATTACTTTTAAATGCGATTGCAGAAGAGTTTCCTGAAATTACTTCTTTACAGTATGTGATCAATTCAAAAGCCAATGATACCATTTACGATCAGGAAGTGATATGCTTTAAGGGCAGAGATCACATTTTTGAAGAAATGGAGGGCCTGAAATTCAAGATCAATGCCAAATCTTTTTACCAGACCAATTCGGCACAGGCCTATGAATTATATAAGGTAACCCGCGATTTCGCTCAGCTTACCGGTGATGAACTGGTTTTCGATTTATATACCGGAACTGGCACTATTGCCCAGTTTGTCTCTAAAAATGCCGGAAAGGTTATTGGAGTTGAAGCCGTTCCTGAAGCCATCGAAGACGCCAGGGAAAATGCTAAAAGAAATGGCATAACCAATACTGAATTTTATGTGGGCGATATGCGCAAGGTCTTTAATGCTAACTTTATCAAGACCCACGGTATTCCCGACGTATTAATCACCGATCCGCCGCGGGATGGGATGCATAAGGATGTGGTAGCACAAATTATTGCTATCTTGCCCAAACGAATTGTTTACGTAAGCTGTAATTCGGCTACGCAGGCCAGGGATTTGGCACTTTTAGATGAACATTACAAAATTTCAAAGGTTCAACCTGTAGATATGTTTCCACAAACCCATCACGTAGAAAATGTGGTTTGTTTAGAAAAACGATAAATGAAAAAAAGCGGTAAAATTATATTAGGCTGTCTTGGCCTGTTTCTACTCTTTACGGCCTGCCAAAAGGATGATATATGTCCCGAAAGCACCCAGGCCACTCCCCTTTTGATCATTAAATTTTTTGATGCTACCGATAGGGTTTCTCCCCGGTCTCCTGCGAATTTACAGGTAAAGTATGATACCACCTTTTATTTTTCTGAAAGACAAAACAGGGATAGTATCGCAATTCCGCTGCGCACCTCGGCCGATAATACGCAATATGAATTTATTTTGAATGCTTCCGCAGCACAGGATAGCACCGGTAACCCCAATACCAATACCGATATCATCACTTTTTCCTACGGAAGAAATGAAGTATATCTTAACCGCGGCTGTGCTTTTAAAATGGAATATACCGGATTACGATTAAGTATAAATCCGGGTGAAGATGGCAGATGGATTCAAAATTTCGCCATAGATCAAACCGATGTAACCGATGAGACAAACCGCCATATTTCTATTTTTTATTAGCTTTTTCCTTTCGGGAAATCTGGCCGTTTTTGCTCAAAATTCGGCTAATTCGCAGGATACTACTGCGTACCGGGAGAAATTCGGGATTCGGGTTGGCGTAGATATCAGCAAACCACTTAGAACCCTACTCGAAGAAGATTATCGGGGCCTGGAAATACTTGGAGACTACCGCGTTTATAAAGACTATTACGCCGCCATTGAACTGGGGAATGAGCAGCTTCCGTTTAAGGGAGATAATATAAGCGTGATTTCCAGAGGTAGCTACGCCAAACTGGGAGTAGATTATAACGCATATGATAACTGGGATGGAATGCAAAATATGATATTTGCCGGCCTGCGTTATGGTTTTTCTACGTTTTCACAGGAGGTGACCGATTATCAGGTTTATACCACCTCACAATTCTTTGGAAGAGAAGTTAGAGAAGGTTTTGAGAGTTCGGGTCTTAACGCTAACTGGGTAGAACTTATGGTAGGTATAAAGGTTGAATTGTTAAACAACCTCTTCCTTTCTGCCAATGTTCAGCTTAAAAGAATGCTATTTCAAACCTCTCCCGAAGGCCTGGATAATTTAACCATTCCCGGCTTTAATCGAACAAACGACTTTAGCAGTTTTGGAGTAGGTTACGGTTATTCAATCTCTTATATGATTCCGTTTTATAAAAAAGTTAAATCTGGAGATTAATCCATATACTTAGCCTTGCGGCTTCCGGCATAGATCTGGAATTTCAAAAATTTAGATTCCAGTGCTCCGTTGTACAGCTTAATTTTCTTGGAAGGCCTTAAGCCGATATGTTTAATCGACTCGAGGTTGGAGGTTATAAACCAGGCATCGGTTCCCGGGTAATTTTGTTTTAGGGTATCCCCAATTCTTTTATAAAAAGAAGGCATATCTATCTCCAGCCGCTCCCCGTAAGGCGGATTGAAAACCATATGTAAATGCCGCTCTCCCTCCTTTTGAGATTCAAAGAAATCCTGGCGTTCCACGCTTATAAATTCTGAAAGATTTGCGTTTTCTACGTTATCCTTCGCTTTTTCTACTGCTGAAGGTGCCTTATCATAACCTTTAATTGTGAAATGGAAGTCTCTGATTTTTTTAATAACCGATTCTTCTATTTTTGCAAACAAATCTTCATCCCAGTCTTTCCATTTTTCGAAGGCAAACTCTTTTCGGTTTAGGTTTGGAGGAATGTTACAGGCGATCATGGCAGCTTCGATGAGAATAGTTCCACTACCACACATAGGGTCAAGAAAATCACTTTGTCCGTCCCAACCCGACAGCAATAACATCCCGGCCGCGAGCACTTCATTGATAGGGGCTATATTAGTAGCAGTCTTATAGCCGCGTTTATGCAAGCTCTGCCCTGAACTATCAAAAGACACATTACAGAAATTCTTTTCGATATGAATGTTAATTCGCAATGTAGGGTGATCTAAATCTACACTGGGCCGTTCCCCGAATTTATCACGAAATCTATCTACAATCGCATCTTTAGTTTTTAAGGAAATATATTTTGAATGGGTAAAGGTTTCTGAATGCACCGTAGCATCTACCGCAAGAGTGTCATCTACATTGAGAAAATCTTCCCAGGGTAATTGGTAAATGCTTTTGTAAAGATCATCTTCAGAATAAATTTTAAAACTTTTATAGGGTTTTAGAATTTTAATAGCGGTACGAAGACACAGGTTAGCTTTATACATAAACCCATTATCCCCATAAAAACTTACATTTCGGGTACCTTCCTTAATATCCATCGCACCTAAAGCCAATAATTCTTTTGCCAGCACAGGTTCAAAGCCATACATGGTTTTGGCTATCATCTTAAAATTATTTCCCATAACACCTTTTTAGAGAACGGCAAAAATACGTTAATTTTGGCCGATATAATAATGCAATCCCTTTAGCTAAGCCATAATTATGTTTCGGGTTAAAACGGGCGGGGCGCATTTCCAATCCAACCTATGATTTATTTATTACCATTTTTAGCTGTTTTTGCTGGATATGTTATTTCAAAGTTTCTAAATCCCGCCAATTCCCAGGCTTTTAAACTTCTACTGTCTTTTAGCGGGGCTTATTTACTCTCGGTTACCGTTTTCGAACTGCTTCCAGAAGTCTATGCAAGCAATGGAAATGGAATTGGGATCTTTATAATGGCCGGCCTATTGCTGCAAATCGTTTTAGAATTTATCTCTAAAGGGGTTGAGCACGGGCATTTGCATTATTCAGATTCAAGTGGGAAATTTCCGTTAATGCTATTAATTAGTTTAAGCATTCACGCTTTTTTTGAAGGTTTCCCTTTAGATGAGAGTGGACATTTATTACACGGGGTGGTAATTCATAAAATACCTGTAGCTGCGATACTCTCTGTTTTCCTGATAAACTCCAAATTGGGTAATTTTAAAACCTTTTTATTTCTTGGCCTTTTTGCGCTTATGACTCCGCTGGGTAGTTTTGTAAAAGAATCTTTCCCTGCAATGAATGCCTATTCGGTATATTTTCACGCCCTGGTAATTGGAATTTTTCTCCACGTTTCAACCACCATTTTGTTTGAGGCCTCAAAAAATCACAAGTTTAATGCTTCAAAATTGGCTGTGATTATCGTTGGTATTTTACTGGCTTATTTTTTATAGAAATGTTTAGCAGAGAAGAAAGCAAAAAATTACGACAGCAATTCTGGACCAGCTTCGGACTGGTTTATCGCAGAAAGTGGATCTTATATGACACGAAAATAAAAGAGATACAGCTTAAATTTAGTTTTGACAGAAAACAGGCCATAGTGTCTATAGATGTGGTGGCAGATGATGAATTAATTCGTGCGTATTTCTTCGAAAAACTGCTTTCTCTTAGAAAAATATTACAAAGGGAATATTTGCCAGAGGTAATTTTTGATGAGAATTTTGAACTCCCTGAAGGAAAAATAATTTCAAGGGCCTATGTTCAAAAATCAGGTTTGAGTATTCATAACCGAAATGACTGGCCAGCTGCTATGTCATTTTTAGCTGAAAATATGGCTAAACTGGAAGAGTTTTTTCAGGAATATCGGGATATGCTTGAAGAATAGGCCAGACTATTATAGAAAAAAGGGCACCAACTGACGCCCTCTTTATAGCATAAAAATTATTTGATTAAAGATTTAACCAACCCAGCAAAACTATTTGCAGGTCTACTTCAGAATTGGCGTCAACAGAGAATCCACCAAGATCAATTTCAGTAGCCGAAGTAGCTTCAACCTCTCCTTTAACCTCCAGGCTTCCATCGGCATCGGTATCTTCGAAAGCTACAAAATGAAGTTCGTAATCTCCGTTTTCAACAAAGTGCAATTCAAAATCTCCATTGGTTTCATTTACCAGAGAACTGGTCACGGCATTTGAAAAAGTGATACCCTCATCATCTGCTTCAGCCTCACTTTCAGAATAAGCACCTGCCTCGTAAGCAAATACTACCAACGCATCAGAGTTTACCGATCCAAAATCGGTTACGGTCCCGGTAATTGTTCCGGTTTCCAAAGTATTTACCGCACGAATGCTGTTGGCTAATTTTGAATCGCTTACAAAACGATATTCGCCTGAAGCATCGGCGGCAATAAGTTTTCTCAGGTCGAAATCAAGAACGATTTGATTGTCGGAACTTTCGTGGATATTTACATTATCTGAAACATTAATTTCTCCTGAAGTGCTAACCAGAGCCTTTTTCTCCCCGCTTGTGGTGAGAATATAATTTCCGGGGGCCTCTCCCGAAGCATCGGTTTCATTATCAATCATCAGTACAATTTCTGAAGTTGTACCGGCTTCCAGGTCCAGATCTCCCAGCAATTGAGTTTCTCCATTTTGAAGGGCGCTAAGGTTTATGGTGGTTTTTTCAAATGCATCTATCGTCTCACCATTAATTTTAACTCCGGTAATGGTAACAAAAGCAGCATCTACTTCAGCATTATCTATAGGCGCATCGGTTACATACACTTCAGTATTATACGTTTCCTGATTAGGTTCTCCCGGTCCAAGATCGTCTTCATCGTCTGAACAGGCGATAAAAAGGCTGAGACATACAACCAGTAATGTTGGTTTAAACAAATTCTTCAAATTCATAATGTTTAGGTTTTGCTGCATTTGCAGCGGTTATTAATTGATTTGGGTTTGGCGCCCCAGGGCGCAGGTAATTGTTCTCCTAAAAATTGAATTTATCTGATTTGTGTAAGGGAAAACGGCCTAAGTTTGGGCATATTTTATATAGAAGCTATTTTAGTTTGAGTTTAACAATATTTAAGAACCTGTTAAATAATCAGGGCCGGCTCCATTTGGAAACCGGCCCTGAATTTTAGGTTGGTTAAAAATTATCTTGAAGAAATGATCTTTTTCACGTATGACGCGCGATCGGTTTCTACTCTAACAATGTAAACTGCATTATTTTTTACTCTAAAGCTTACATTAAAAGTACTTACAACTCCCGGTCCTGCGTTGGCTTCAATAAATTGTTCAAGTAATTGTCCATTAAGATCGAAAATTTGAATCTTAGCAGATGATTGATACTCAAAGCTATATTGAACATTTAAGGTTTCCTGGAATGGTACTGGGTAAACATTGAATCCGTCTTGAGCTTGTCGCTCAGAAGACTTTTCAATCACCTCAATTTGATTTACATTAAAGGCCTGCTCGCCGTTTACACAATCTGGACTAGGTGCGGTAGTAGCCGGGCTTCCACCAAGTGGACAATATGCATTATTTAGCCTATCTAATTCCATTGCAAAACTATTTTGAGTTTTAGGATTAGCTTCCCAGGCAAGATTAACTGCCTGTATCAATTTGTAAACGCTGGAATAAGCAAAGCCAACTTCAGATGAACAGGTATTCAATAAAGCTGCTACAGATTGTCTGGCAAGATTTTCACCATTACTATTCCCCTCAAGGTTTATAGCCTCTAATAAGGTTAAACCAGCTATTCCTAATTTTCCATTTGTTGGAGCTGATGTAAATACATCTCCATATAAGGTACAGGTTAAAATTGTAACCTCTTCTTCATCTATAGTATAAGTATTCTCGCACCATCTATCGGTGTGATTTTTCCAGTAACCCAGAGTACAACCTTCATCAAATACGCAGATTATAACTGAAACTACTATGCTATCCAAACTATAACAGGTGTCATCCAGAGTATTTTCAGCTCTTACATAATAAGTAGTATCTCCCAATCCTGGACTAACAATTGAACTCAACAAGAAATTTTCTCCATTTTCTGCATCAGTCATATCCAGATAATAGGAGAGATTTCCTCCATCGGGATTCGATACGTAATTAGCTAAGTCTACAGAATCACCCTCGCAAATTGGCTCTGGATTAGAGGTAAAAATTTTTGGAGTTTCATTAATAGTAACTTCAAAACTAATCTCATCGAAACAATTAGGATCTGTTCCAGTCTCGTCATAAACCCATACTGTTTGGCTACTGGTAAGGGTCAAATCTGTAATCTCCTCCCCACCGTTTGCCTGACTATTATCATAATACTTAGGAGACACTAAATTGGTTCCACTGATATCACCTACTACAGGTAGATCATAACTATCACAGGCGGTAACATCCTGGATAGGATCAAGCTCCGGTGTGTCATTAATCGTTACTGTAAAGCTAGTCTCATCAAAACAGTTTGGATCTGTTCCGGTCTCGTCATAAACCCAGATAGTCTGAGTGCTGGTAATGGTAAGATCCGTGATCTCCTGACCTTCATTGGCCTGGCTGTCATCATAATACTTAGGAGACACCAAATTGGTTCCACTGATATCACCCACTACAGGTAGATCATAACTATCACAGGCGGTAACATCCTGGATAGGATCAAGCTCCGGTGTGTCATTAATCGTTAC
>NZ_JBSYGH010000008.1:0-2439 GCF_054121495.1 Salegentibacter haimaensis | reverse complement strand
TACTTAGGAGACACCAAATTGGTTCCACTGATATCACCCACTACAGGTAGATCATAACTATCACAGGCGGTAACATCATTAATAGGGTCTAGTTCGGGATTATCAATAATTGTAATCTTCACCTCAGTCCTTGGTCCCTCGCATCCATTTATCGTGCAACTTACCCAAAATGAGGTGTCTTCAGTTATTTCTCCAGGACTATATGTATCACCAGTATGTAACAATTCTCCGTTGGTAGCTGCATCATACCATTTAACTTCACCATCACAATCATTTGCTATCAATTCATCATCCCATGAACCACAGGCATCTACATCAGACACAGTAGGTGGATCGGGAGTAAGGTCAAGATCCAATTGAATAGGTCTTCCTGGAAAATCTTTTAGTTCAGATTGTCCAGAGCTACCAGAAGTTCTGGTTCTAATAAATAAAGTGCTAATTTCGAAGCAGGGATTCCCAGGGCCAAATAATGCAGAAATATTCACGGCACCTTCTGCCCATTGATTCGTTGAATACTGGTAATAACCTGCAAACGTACCAGAACTTAATGGCTGCTGATTATAGATTGAATAAGGAACGATTGTTTCAACAGTATTATTAGAAATAAATATGGAACCTGCAGGAAAAGAAGTATAAACATTATAGGCATATCCCCTCCTGGTAATTCCTCCCACCTTCTAATAACCGCCGTAGCTTCGCCTCCTCCCTGAGTAAATTCAATAGTAACTAGGATGTCATTTAGTGTTCGACCTCCATCTATTCCCTCAGAACTAAAAGTCCCAGATGTTGTCCCTTCTCTCACAAGTCGGTTTTGTAAGATCTCAAAATCAATATAACTACTACCATTTGTTACCTCTCGATCGGCTGCAAAAATCATCCATAGATCTGAATCTTTGGCACCTTCAAATTTCACCGGATCCCCAAATGTAAAATGTGCAAAAGCATTTTGAATCTCGTTCTTATTGGGAGAAGATCCTGCTCCCCAGGTATAAGTTCTGGGATCATCATTTATCTTATTGGAACTGGTGAAAATTGTAGGATCATTGTTAGTGATATCATCTCTGAATAAAAATGAGTTGGGATAAATTAATATATTAGGATGTGATTCATGAGTAAATTCTCCGGTGCCTAAAGTTACCGGATTCTGAAAAAATGTAGGACCAAACAACCCGCCTGGATCAGCATTAATACTTGCAGGGGGACTAGGAGCTAATCGTTCAAAAAACAAATCACCTCCTGCAATATCACCTGGTACAGGTAGATTTACATAGGCATTACCATCCACAGCAAAACCACCTTTCGGAGTTTGAACCGGTGCAAGGCCCCTAATATTTTGGGAATGTAATTCTGATGGGAAAATCAAAAATAATAATAAGCCAAAATATGAAAGCCTGATTAAAAATTTAGCATTAAAATTAAAGATGTTAAATAACCATTTGGTCATCTTTAATTTTTTCCATCTCGTTGATGTAATAAGTTCCATAATAATATTATTTTAAAGGTTAGCAATATTACCAGGACACAAGGGCAAGCGTAAATTTGGGTCGATAAGCGAAGTAAAAGATTAAAAAACGACTGCCTTAGGGAGGGCTTACATCATTCTCCGGGGGAAGAAAGTTTGGATACCAGCAGGTATCATCTCATCGGGGGGAGGTGAAAATTTCTAAATAAAATCTAAAAACAAAAGTAAATAAAACTTATTATGAGCGCTCAGGTTTTAACTTCAATAGCGCCTTTTTGACAAATTTTACGGGTTTTCCGGGGGTAGAGTTATTTTTTATAACTATCTGATTTTTATTGTTTTGAAATGGATTTATTTATGTTTATTGCTTGATTTTTATACATAAAGCCTTCATCAAGAAATGAAGGTCTTTCAAAAACAAGGCGGTGACCCCCGATTTGTCCCGATAGCTATCGGGAGGGCTCCCACACATAGCAGTACTCCCGAAGCCTCGGGACGCTAACCGGTTTAACTTTTCTGATGTTAGGTTTGGATTGTAGCTTAAAGATTAGCTCCATTTTTGTTCACTTTCCTCCAAAAAAAAGACCCTTACATTGCTGTAAAGGTCTTTTAAAAAACAAGGCGGTGATCCCTCGACTACCGCTCGGGACAGGCTCTTTTTGGTAGATACCAAATGGCCATAGTCCATATAATAACAAATAAAAAAAGCACCTATCTTTCGATAAGTGCTTTTCAAAAACAAGGCGGTGACATACTCTCCCACAAATAGCAGTACCATCTGCGCTAACGGGCTTAACTTCTCTGTTCGGAATGGGAAGAGGTGAGCCCCGTTGCCATAACCACCTTAAATCGTTGAGTTTGGCATAACACGTCTTCAAACGTCTATCCAACTCCAAATAAGTTGACATATATAAGAAACAAAAAATAGAGGTATACTACAAGGCAAGCATTCAAGTCGCCCCCTTTTATCCTCCCCC
>NZ_JBSYGH010000007.1:0-168395 GCF_054121495.1 Salegentibacter haimaensis | reverse complement strand
AACAATAACATTGTAAAACTGCCTAAAGCACGAATAAAAAAAGACCGTCTAAAAATAGCTTTTAAGACGGCCTCTTTGGTTTATAGATTTTAAGCTTTTCGCTTAAATCTCATTTCATTCACCAGTTCCCAGTCATTACTGCCTTCCTTAGGCAGGTAAATATTCCATTGGATATTATTTTCATCGGTCTTTGAGATTTGATGTTTAGCCTGTTTTATCTGGTCATCTTCAGGATAATGTTCAATCATTTCGTACTTTCCGTTTCCAAGATCTTTCCATTCTACTTCAGAAATATCAATTCCGTTAGGATTTACAGCATCGATATAGGCCATTTGATATTTTTGAGTCAAAGCATTATAGGCTACAATTCGCTCACAGCAGGCCTGGTTGTTTTCCCGGCTATGAACCACTCTCATTACCGATTCTCCAGGCAGGTAACTAATGCTGTTATAGCTAAGTGGTAGGGTGGTGGCTACGCCATCTCTGTGGCCGGTTTGGGTGACCTCCCATTCCCCGGAAAGAATATCCATAGCTTTATGCCTGTTTTCCAGTTTTGCCAGCTTGGAAAGCGAGGCTCGCTTCATTTGCAATTTTTCGTCTTTATCTGAAATATTCTCAGCTAAGGCTGCCGATTTTTTAAAATGTTTTTTAGCTTCTTCCTTGTTGCCATTTTCTAATAATAAATCGGCATAGGAATCGTAGGGGTTGGCCTCATCGGGATACTCTTCAATTTGCGCTTTAAATAATTTTTCTGCGGCTTCAAGGTCTTTATCCTCCATCATTAGTTTATAGGCCAGTTGATTTAAAGGTTCCTGCAAACCCTCGTATTCCTTATTGGCTTTTTCTTTATAAACTTTCATCGTTTGTTCAAGGCCTTTTTCTTTATAGGTCTTGTAAAGCTCATCGTTTAGAGCCTTGTTATCCTGAGCGAGTACTACACTGAAACTTAGCAACAGGAACAAGCTCAACATCTGGTGAAAAATTGTACCTCTTTTCATAATTCTGTTGTTTTTGGTTGAAGCTTAAATTTACGTTATAAAAAGCTGTATATCAACACTTAGAGATAAGTATGAAGTCTTGAAAATTTCCTGTTAAAACCTGAATTATCGTCTCAATTATTCTGATTTTATTGGGCACGGCATAAAAAACCGGTCAATTTTAAAGCCGGGGGCCGGACAAATAAAAAGTTCAAAAACGGGGGAAATCCGGTAGTGAAAGAAAGTCTAGAATATAAGGCGACTTTAGCCTTAACTAATATAATTCCAGATATTTTTATGCTTCACCAGTTGAGAATAGGTGAATCTTAAAACCCGGTTTTTCTCGAGTTCCAGGCCGGGATCTTCTTTTAGAATTTTTGAAGCTTCGTGGCGGGCGATTTTCAGCAATTGATTATCCTTAACAATATCGGCGATTTTTAAATTCAACACCCCGCTTTGCTGGGTGCCCATTAAATCTCCAGGGCCACGCAATTTTAAATCTACTTCGGCGATTTCAAAACCGTCGTTTGTAGAAGTCATAGTTTGCAGCCTGGTTTTGCTATCGGCAGAGAGTTTATGGCCGGTCATTAAAATGCAAAAGCTCTGCTCGGCGCCACGGCCCACTCTTCCCCTAAGTTGATGCAGCTGAGAGAGCCCAAAGCGTTCAGCACTTTCTATTATCATCACGCTGGCATTGGGTACGTTTACGCCAACTTCTATGACCGTGGTGGCAACCATAATCTGGGTTTCGCCCTTTATAAAACGCTCCATCTCATAGTCTTTGTCTTCAGGCTTCATCTGCCCGTGCACGATCGAAATTTGGAACTGCGGAAATTCCCTGGCGATACTCTCATAGCCATCCATCAAATCTTTGTAGTCCATTTTTTCAGACTCCTGGATTAAAGGATACACCACATACACCTGCCTGCCTTTGGCAATTTCTTCCCGCAAAAAAGCAAAAACCTTTAAGCGGTTTGCGTCATAGCGATGTACGGTTTTAATAGGTTTTCTGCCCGGCGGCAATTCGTCGATTACCGAGATGTCCAAATCTCCATAAAGACTCATCGCTAAAGTTCGCGGAATAGGGGTAGCCGTCATCACCAAAATATGCGGCGGAATTTTATTTTTACGCCATAATTTTGCCCGTTGTGCCACTCCAAATCTGTGTTGTTCATCGATAATCGCAAGGCCTAAATTTTTAAATTTCACCTTGTCTTCCAGCAGGGCGTGAGTGCCAATTAGGATGTCGATCTCGCCATTTTCCAGTTTTTCGTGGATTTCTCTTCGCTTTGAAGTTTTTGTTGAGCCCGTTAGTAGTTCTATGCTGGTGTTGAGGTCTTTGCATAACTCTAAAAGTCCGGAATAGTGCTGGACTGACAAAATTTCAGTAGGAGCCATTAAGCAGGCCTGGAATCCGTTGTCAAGTGCGATAAACATTGACATTAGCGCTACTATGGTCTTCCCCGAACCCACATCTCCCTGCAATAAGCGGTTCATTTGTGCGCCGCTTCCCAAATCGCTGCGAATTTCTTTGATCACCCGTTTCTGTGCACCGGTGAGTTCGAAGGGTAGATGCCGGGAATAAAATTCGTTAAAATTCTCGCCAATTTCTTCAAAAATCAAGCCCTTGATTTTTTGCTTCTGAAGCATATTTTTTTGAAGCAACTGCAGTTGAATGTAAAAAAGTTCTTCAAATTTTAACCGGTATTGAGCTTTGGCCAATAGCTCCTGGCTCTTCGGAAAATGTATATTAAAAAGCGCCTCGGCTTTAGGGATTAGTTTTAAATCTTCGCGTAAAGCATCGGGCAGGGTTTCCAGGAATTTCCCGTTAGATTCAATAAAAATTTGCTGAATCATTTTGCTCACCACCCTGTTTGTGATACCCGATTTCCCCAGTTTTTCGGAAGAAGGATAAATGGGCTGCATCGCTGTGCGCAGCTGTTTTTTGTAGTCTTCCACCAGTTCCATTTCGGGATGCGGCATACTAAAACTGCCGTTAAACCAATTGGTTTTTCCGAAAATCACATAGGGGGTGTTGATTTTTAAGTTTTCCCGAATCCATTTTTGACCTTTAAACCATACCAGCTCCATCTTTCCGGTTTCGTCTACGAAATCGGCTACCAGGCGACTGCCTTTTTTTTGAGCCACACTTCTCAATGCGACGATTTTTCCCACTACCTGCACTTCAGCCGAATTTTGCTGCAATTCGTTGATTTTATAAAACCTGGTTTTGTCGAGATAGCGATTTGGAAATAAATTCAGCAGGTCCTGGTAGGTGTGAATTCCCATTTCCTTCCGCAGTAAATCGGCTCGATTAGGCCCCACGCCTTTGAGATAATCTATGGGAGTTTGAAGTAAATTGGGATTCATCGAAACGAAGATATTAAAACTGATTTTATTTGAAGCCTGGCCTGCGGTCAATGCCAGGAATTATTTTAGTAATTTCGTAATTGTAAGTATGCTCAATGAACAAATTTCTAACTTTCCTTTGCCTGTTTTTGCTGAAATTCACACTCACCGCGCAGGTTGTAGATTCTCTGAAACAAACCCATTTAGTCGATTTCTTTAAGGCTGAAGCTTCGGTGAATATCTCTCCTGAAGCAAAGATAGTTTCAGGCGAAATAGTTTACGATTTCCATATATTATCCGAAACCGATTCAATTTACCTGGACGCCCGGGAAATGGAATTTCCAGAAGTGATTTTAAATTCTGAAGCAGCCGATTTTAGAAATGACGGTCGCAGAATATGGATAAAAAATAAGTTTACTCCATCTGAAAACAATCGACTGATTTTACAATTTTCGGCACGGCCAAAAGAGGCGATGTATTTTATTAACTGGGATCACCCCGATGCCGAACCCAAACAGGTGTGGACTCAAGGCCAGGGCAAATATACCTCGCATTGGCTACCCACCTCCGATGATATGAACCAAAAGAGCATTTTTAAGCTCAAAATAGATTTTAAAAGCAATTTTGAGGTGGCGGCTAACGGGAAGTTGGCAAAAGAAGAGCAGCTAAACGACAGTATAAAGCGTTGGAATTTTGAGATGCAGGAGCCTATGAGCAGTTACCTGCTGGCAGTGGCCGCCGGTGATTATAAAATTCAGAAATTGAGATCGGCTTCGGGAATTCCAATTTACAATTATTTTATTCCGCAAGATTCGCTCAAAGTAGAAGCCACCTACCGGCATAGCCAACAGATTTTTGATTTCCTGGAAAAGGAAATCGGTTTTGCCTATCCCTGGCAGGTTTACCGGCAAATCCCGGTGCAGGATTTTCTTTATGCCGGGATGGAAAATACCGCCACAACCATCTACAGCCGGGCTTTAATGACCGATGAAATCGGGTTTAAAGACCGAAATTACGTGAATGTAGAAGCTCACGAACTCGCTCATCAATGGTTTGGAAACCTGATCACTCAAACCGAAAGCAAACATCATTGGCTGCACGAAGGATTTGCAACTTATTACGCGCTTTTGGCCGAGCGGGAGATTTTTGGAACAGATTATTATTACTGGAAACTTTACGAAACCGCCGAGCAGTTAAAAGAATTGAGCGACAGGGGCAAAGGCCAGCCGCTGCTTGCTACAAGCGCCAGTTCGCTTACCTACTATCAAAAAGGTGCCTGGGCCCTGCATATTCTCAATGAAAAGATTGGAAGGGATGCCTTTAGGGCAGCGGTGAAAAATTTTTTGCTGAAGTATTCTTTTAGCAATGTCACCACCAAAGATTTTATTGCTGAAGCCGAAGCCGCTTCGGGAGAGGATTTAAGTGAATTCAGGGAAGATTGGCTGGAGCAAACCGCATTCCAGGCCACTGAAGCTTTAAATTCACTAAAGAAGTCTGAGTTTATAACTTCCTACCTTGAACTGGCAGCGATGCGGGAAACTGCACTTTCCTTAAAATCAGACTATCTCGGCCAGAAATTAAGCTTTCCCGTGAATGATTATAAGGGCCAGGAAGTGGTTTTTCAACTGGCGGGAGAAAGCGGCTATGAAGCCATCGAACTTTATAAACAGGCCTTCGAAACCAATAATATATTCGTACGGCAAGCCATTGCCAGCAGTATGGATGAAATTCCGCAGGAATTAAAAACTTCCTATGAGACTTTGCTTGGCGATGAATCCTGGCTTACCCGTGAAGCTGCGCTGCTCAATTTATGGCTTCAGTTCCCCGGAGACCGGGCGAAATATCTTCAAGAAACCCGGGGTCTTTCAGGATTTTATAATAAGAATATCGAAATGTTATGGCTCACCTTAAACCTGGTCACCCCTGAATTTGAGCCCGAAAATAAGCAGGAGGTTTATAACCGGCTATCGGGTTATACCGCGGCACACTGGCCTTTCGAAATTCGGGAAAATGCCTTTGGTTATCTCTATCAAATCAATTCTTTCACCTCAAACAACCTCAAAGATTTATTGCAGGGCGCAACCCATCATAATTACAGGTTTCGCGATTTTTGCAGGAAATTGCTCGATACTTTGTTAAAAGAGGAAGAATACAGGCAGCGCTTTTTTCAATTGGAAGAAGAGGTTTCAGGAAAGCAGAAAGAAATTCTTGATAAAAAACTGGGAGAATAAAAACCCTGTTAAAAAATTCTGTTTATTTTTCGGGAGAAGCTAAATAATAGCGTCTAATACTAATAAAAATAATTTAATGCGAGCATTGGTAATTTCTGGAGGAGGAAGCAAAGGAGCTTTTGCGGGCGGGGTAGCCCAGTATCTTATTCAGGAGCAGGGCAAAAAATACGATTTGTTCCTGGGCACATCTACCGGAAGCCTTTTGATCCCGCATCTTGCCGGCGGAAATATAGATAAGGTGTATGATATCTACACCAATGTTAATCAGCGTAAAATTTTTAGCGTAAACCCCTTTGTGGTAAAACGTAAAGATGGCCGCGAATATGTGACCATCAATTATTTAAATACGGTAAAACAATTTTTGCGGAAGCGACGCACCTTTGGGGAAAGCAAAAACCTTAGAAAACACATCGCCCGAAATCTTTCTCCTGAAGATTTTAAAGCGATAAAATCCCAGGTAAAAGATGTGGTGGTGACCGTATCGAATTTATCAAAAAACAGGGTGGAGTATAAGTCGATCAAAGATTTTGAATATGAAGATTTTTGCGACTGGATTTGGATTAGTTGCAATTATATTCCGTTTATGAGTCTTGCCACCAAAGATGGTTATGAATATGCCGATGGTGGTTTGGGATGCGTAGTGCCGATTAGGGAAGCTATAAAACGAGGAGCGAAAGAAGTTGATGCCATAATTCTCGAGGCCGAAAACCTGGAGCATAACAAGGTGCTGGGGAAAAACCCATTTTCGCTAATGATCAATCTCTTTGGGTTTTTACTGGACCAGGTTGAATACCACGATATTGTTGAAGGTAAATTAGCCGCACTCAATAAAAAGGTAAAACTTCATACCTATTATACGCCCACAAAACTTACAGAAAACAGCCTGGTTTTTAATAAAAAATTAATGGCCGAGTGGTGGCAGCAGGGCTTCGAGCACGCCCGTGAAAAACACATTCAATTAGAGGCTCAAAAGCGTAAGTTCTTCGGGCTTTTCTAGAAATTTTTTCGCACTTCAGTTTTCATAAAGGCCAGGGCAGCATCGGTAGGAGAGGGCTTATCCATTAAATGCTTCAGAATTTGCTCTCTAAGGTTATCGGCGCTGGTTACTTCATCCATTTGGGAGAGTTTTCTAATCATCGCGATCGTGGCGTTTTTTGCTGTTTTTATATAATCCCAGCAATCCTGACTTAAATAAATTTGTTGAGCGATGTTGTGCTCAAACTCCTGTTCTATGGTTTGAATAAGTAAACTTGCAAAAAGTTGTGGGTCGTCATCGGTGGGTTTTACACGGAATAACAAACTCCCTGGAGAAATGCGTTCAAGAAACAAGCCCATTCGCTCGTAGGCCTGCAGCCTTATTGGTAAAGCGGTGCGCTGGTTGTCTTTTTTCAGCAGAAAACTGCGGCGATATTGTTCGTTTTGAAGAAAGGATTTAAAGAAATAATAAGCAAGGGCCCCAATTACCAAAGCCGGTAAAATTGCTGTTAGCAGGGCGGTAAGATCTATTTGGTTCATCTGTAAATTTTATAATCAGGCTAGATTTTGTAGCCTTTGGCTTACTAAATCAAAATCTGGCGAAAGTTACTTATTCCTGCCAAGCCATAAAAGTCACCTCAAAATTTTTATTCTGATGTCTTTATTGATTTAAATAATCTAATGCGATTTGCGACATAGTTTTTACGCCCAGCAGGAGTCCGCTTTCATCAATGTAAAAGTCGGGGGTGTGGTGAGGGGCAGGTTCTGTGGCATCTAACGGCTGTCCGCCAAGGAAAAAATAAAAGCCCGGCACTTCTTCCTGGAAAAATGAAAAGTCTTCACCTCCGGTTGTGGCCTTTCCCAATTCTACCTTATCCTTTCCGGCTACTTTTTGCAGGGTTGGCAGCATTTGGCTGGTAAGTTCGGGATCATTATAAGTGATCGCCGTATTATTCTGAATTTCTATCGTCGCTTCGCCTCCGTAAGCTTCAGCAATGGCAGGCACCATTTCGCGCATTCTGTTCAGGATCATTTCTTTCATATCGGGATCGAGCGTGCGCACGGTTCCAATCATTTCGGCAGATTCAGGAATAATATTAAAGCGCACTCCGCTGGTGATTTTTCCCACGGTAATCACTGCTGCGCCATCTACCAGTTTGGCATTACGGCTAATAATAGTTTGCAAGCCATCTATGATTTTTGCTGAAATCAATATGGGGTCGACCCCGCTCCAGGGTGCCGAACCGTGGGTTTGTTTTCCTTTTACATTGATCACGAATCGTTCTACCGCGGCCATAGTACCTTCGGGTTTGTAGCGAATAGTGCCCACCGGGGTTTCAGAATTTATATGCAGGCCAAAAATCGCATCTACATCGGGATTTTTTAAAACCCCTTCTTTGATCATAAGACCGGCACCGCCCTCTTCGCCCGGCGGCGGACCTTCCTCGGCTGGTTGAAAGATGAATTTCACCGTACCGTTTATCTTATCTTTGTGTTGAGATAAAACTTCAGCCACGCCCATTAAAATAGCGACGTGGGTATCGTGCCCACAGGCGTGCATCACCCCGGTTTTTGTACCTAAAAATTCGGTCACCACTTCCGACTTAAACGGAAGATCATTTCGCTCGGTAACCGGGAGAGCGTCCATATCGGCACGCAGGGCAACTGTTTTTCCGGGATTATCTCCTTTCAGAATTCCTACCACGCCGGTTTTGGCGATTCCGGTTTGGGTTTCTATGCCTAATTTTTCGAGATGGGCCGCAATCTTTTCGGCAGTTTTAAATTCCCGGTTGGAAAGTTCGGGGTTTTGGTGAAAATCTCTTCTCCAGGAAATTACCTGTTCTTCAAGATTTTCAGCTGCAGCATTTATTTCGGGATCGATTTGCTGTGCGGTGAGGCTTAAGCTCATTAGAGTAAATACAGCCAGACAGATTTTTTTCATAGTAATAGCTAAGCAATGAGCATTAAAGATATTTAAATTATAGATTTTATCGATTTTACCACAGACTTTTGTTTAAAAAGAATGAGCTTCAGGGTTTAGATTTCTTTGTATTTTGGTTAAATTCACCCCTTTAAAAAATCGACGGAAATTTGGAAAATTATTTAGCCGAACTCAATGATGCTCAGCGTGCTCCGGTTCTGCAGAAAGATGGGGCATTGATTGTGATTGCCGGGGCGGGTTCAGGAAAGACCAGGGTACTTACCTATAGAATTGCTTACCTGATGCACCAGGGGGTAGATGCCTTTAATATTCTTGCGCTAACCTTTACCAACAAGGCAGCCCGCGAGATGAAGAATCGAATTGCAAAAATTGTAGGTAACTCTGAAGCGAAAAATCTCTGGATGGGAACATTCCACTCCATCTTCGCGAAAATTTTGAGATTCGAGGCCGATAAACTGGGCTATCCTTCAAATTTTACGATCTACGATACCCAAGATTCCCACAGCGTAATTCGGGCTATTATCAAGGATATGCGCCTGGATAAAGATGTATATAAGTACAAGCAGGTTTACAACCGAATTTCTTCCTATAAGAACAGTCTTATTACGGTTAAGGCCTATTTTCAGAATGAAGAATTAAAAGAGGCCGATGCAATAGCTAAAAAGCCAAGGTTAGGCGAGATTTACAAGGAATATGTAGATCGCTGTTTTAAGGCCGGAGCGATGGATTTCGATGATCTGCTTCTTAAAACCAACGAGCTGCTTAATCGTTTCCCCGATGTGCTGCATAAATATCAAAGCCGGTTTAAATATATCCTGGTAGATGAGTATCAGGATACCAACCATTCACAGTATTTAATTGTGAAGGCGCTTTCAGATAAATTCCAGAATATTTGTGTGGTAGGAGACGACGCCCAGAGTATCTATGCTTTTAGGGGAGCCAACATCAACAATATTTTAAACTTTCAGAAAGATTACGATAATGTGCAAATGTACAGGCTGGAACAAAATTACCGTTCTACTAAAAACATTGTAAATGCTGCAAATTCAATTATCAATAAAAACAAAACCAAGCTCGAAAAGGTGGTGTGGACCGATAATGAAGACGGTCCCAGAATCGTGGTGAACAGGTTGCTCACCGATGGGGAAGAAGGGCGTTTTGTGGCCAGTTCTATCTTTGAGACCAAAATGCAGCAGCAGCTTAAAAACAGCGATTTTGCCATTTTATATAGAACCAACGCCCAAAGCCGGGCGATGGAGGATGCCTTAAGAAAACGTGATATCCCCTATCGAATTTACGGGGGGCTTTCATTTTACCAGAGAAAGGAAATTAAAGATGTGCTTTCTTATTTACGTTTGCTTATAAACCCAAAAGATGAAGAGGCTTTAAAACGCGTGATCAATTATCCCGCCCGCGGAATTGGTCAAACCACGATGGACAAGCTCACCGTGGCTGCGAATCAATATGGGAGATCCATTTTTGAAGTGATCGAAAATATGGATCAGCTCAATCTCGGGATCAATTCGGGGACCCGTACCAAGCTGATGAATTTTGTGAATATGATTAAGAGTTTCACAATTTTAGCCGAAAATGCCGATGCTTTCACCGTGGCCGATACTGTTGCCAAAAAGACGGGTCTTATCCAGGAGCTTAAAAAAGACGGAACCCCTGAAGGTATTGCGAGAATTGAAAATATCGAGGAGCTTTTAAACGGGATCAGGGATTTTGTGGAAGGTCAAAAAGAACTGGCCGATGCTAATGGAAGTTTAGCTGAATTTCTTGAAGATGTAGCCCTGGCCACCGATATGGATAAGGATACCGGCGATGACGACAGGGTGGCTCTTATGACCATTCACCTGGCCAAAGGTTTGGAATTTCCTTATGTTTATATAGTGGGGCTGGAAGAAGATTTATTTCCTTCGGCGATGAGTATGAATACCCGAAGCGAACTGGAAGAAGAACGCCGTTTATTCTATGTCGCGTTAACCCGTGCAGAAAAACAGGCGTTCCTTACCTATACGCAATCCCGGTATCGCTGGGGCAAACTGGTAGATGCCGAGCCCAGCAGGTTTATTGAGGAAATCGATGACCAGTATAAGGATTATATGATTCCGGAGGATGATTATAAGTATAAACCCTTAATAGATACCGATATATTTGGCGAGGTAGACAAGAGTAAATTGCGTACTACCAAACCGGCAAAAGGGAATCCGCCGCCGGCGCACAAACCCACCGAGCAGCAGCTAAGAAAGTTGAGGAAGTTAAAACCGGCGCCTAAACCGGCATCTTCTAATGAAACGGGTATCAAATTACAGGCAGGAGACCGGGTGGAACATATGCGCTTCGGGAAAGGTAAGGTTCTGGGCCTTGAGGGAACCGGCCAGGATCGAAAAGCCGAAATAGACTTTGAAAATGGGGGAATTAAGAAGCTGCTTTTAAGATTTGCAAAGCTTAAAATGCTTTCCTGATTTTCCCGTTAAACTTCTGTTATAGAAAGCCGCGCAATGCGGCTTTCTTTTTATCTTCAGAATTAAAAGATGATACGAGAAGGAAGTAATGTGAAATGGAAATGGGGCGGGGGCACAGCTCACGGAAAGGTGAAAGAAACCTTTGCCTCCAAAATTACGAGAACTATCGATGGCAGTGAGATTACCAGGAACGGAGAAGAAGGTAATAAAGTGCTGCTCATTGAACAGGAAGACGGAAGCCAGGTACTCAAACTGGAAGATGAAGTCACAAAATCTGAATAAAATTAATGAATTCAATTGCTAACCAAAGGGCTTAAGCATACACTATGGCTGCAAAATTGCGGTTTGTGTGACCTCTTATAAAGCCCGATTAAATTTCTCTAAACTATGGCTGAACTGGTTAAAATCTATGATGAAAATCCCGCACCAAAACATATCAACAAAGTAGTAGAATGCCTAAAAAAAGGCGGTCTGGTAATCTATCCAACCGATACGGTTTACGGTTTGGGTTGTGATATCACCAACACCGCAGCTTTGGAGCGAATCGCCCAGATTAAAGGTGTAAAGCTTGAAAAGGCAAATTTCTCATTTATCTGTGAAGATTTAAGCAACCTGTCAGATTACGTGAAACAAATAGATACCGCTACTTTTAAGATTCTTAAACGAACCCTTCCCGGGCCTTATACATTTATACTTCCGGGGAATAGCAATCTGCCAAGTGTCTTTAAAAAGAAAAGTACTGTAGGAATACGGGTCCCTGACAATAATATTTGTCGGGCTCTTGTAGCCGGGCTTGGAAATCCGATTGTTTCTACCTCTATACGTGATGAAGATGAGGTTTTGGAGTACACCACCGATCCCGAGCTGATTCGTGAAAAGTGGGATAAGCTGGTAGATATTGTGATAGACGGGGGATATGGAGATAATATTCCTTCAACCGTAATAGATCTTACCACTCCCGAGCCTGAAGTAATACGCGAGGGAAAAGGCAGCATAGAAATTATGTGAGATTTTAAGTTCACTGCATAAAAAAACCCTTTGCGAGCGCAAAGGGTTTTAATTTTTATAAGTTTCTGCTATTATTGAGCAGATTTCATTCCTTCTTCGATCATCCCGTAGAATTGGTCTAGCTTAGGAAGAACTACAATTCGGGTTCTTCTGTTCTTAGAACGTCCTTCAGCAGTTTCGTTAGATGCTACAGGGATGTAGTAACTTCTACCAGCAGCTGTCATACGAGCAGGCTCTACACCGTACTCTTCCTGAAGTACACGAACCACAGAGGTAGCACGTTTTACAGAAAGATCCCAGTTGTCTTCGAACATTGCGGTTTTGATAGGCTTGTCGTCGGTATGACCTTCAACCATAAACTCAATTTCAGGACGGTTTTTAACTACGGTAGCAACTTTACCAAGTACTTCTTTCGCACGGTTGGTAATGTTGTAACGTCCGCTGTCAAATAATAACTTATCTGAAATAGAAACGTAAACCACACCTTTCTCAACATTGATCTCGATGTCCTCATCACTCATGTTACCAAGTGCACCTTTAAGGCTGGTTACAAGGGCCAGAGTTACAGAATCTTTTTTGTTGATTGCATCACGCATTCTGGTGATGGCCATATCTTTTTCTTTGATGCTCTCTAAAGAACGCTCAAGGTTTTCAGCTTCTTTC
This sequence comes from Salegentibacter haimaensis, assembly GCF_054121495.1. NCBI lineage: Bacteria > Pseudomonadati > Bacteroidota > Flavobacteriia > Flavobacteriales > Flavobacteriaceae > Salegentibacter > Salegentibacter haimaensis. The sequence continues at coordinate 155,782 of NZ_JBSYGH010000007.1, read as the reverse complement.
TTAGACAGAGTAGCCAAATCTCCCACGTTGTTTAATAAAGCCGCGTTGGTATTATTAAGCGTGGTAATTTGTCTATTTAAACTTTCTTTCTCGTCTAAACAGGCGTTAAGCTTAACGGTAGCTGTGTTTAACTGATCCTGGGTTTCTCTTTGTTTTTGCTCCAGTTCAGCATATTTCTTTTGCGAAACACAAGAAGAAAGCAAAAGGGCTGCTGTAGCCGATAAAAGCATGATTTTTCTCATAACTTGTCTAGAATTATTAATGTTAGATTTGTCAAAAGTATATAAAAAATATAAAGTTAAAAAGCGGCTTTAACATTAGTTTTAATAGTTCTCCCTTAATTTTCGAAATTCTTTCTTTTGCTGAAGAAAATATGCGAAAACAATAGAGCGAATTGCGTAATAATTGCCTGATTTCGAAAGCCCTTTTCGTTTTCTCCACATTGCCAAAGCAGAGCTGTAAAAACTAATATGCGCTCTAAAAACGGCGAAGAAATGAGGAAATTGTCCCTTGAATAAAAATCGGAAAGCAGCCAAACCGTCAAGAATCATCCTTGCAAAAATTACCGGAATTAAATTTCTGGCCGGTAAGTTCTTCAAAAGTAAAAACAGGTTGTTTCTGAAGTTGAAATAAGTCTTCTGCGGATTCATATTGCTCAAAGTGGCTCCGCCCAGGTGGTAAACTCGCGAATTTCCGCAGTATTTAATTTTATAGCCCAAATTTTTGAGTCGCCAACAAAGATCGATCTCCTCCTGATGGGCAAAAAAATCCTCATCCAGCCCGCCGGCCTCATAAAATGCGGTTTTTCGAATGGCCAGGCAGGCCCCGCTGGCCCAAAAAATTTCAGCATCCTCATTATACTGGCCGTTGTCTTTTTCAAGGCTTTCAAAGATACGGCCCCGGCAAAAAGCATAACCGAATTTGTCTATAAATCCGCCGGCGGCCCCGGCGTATTCAAAATATCCCCGATTTTTATAGTCTAAAAGTTTGGGTTGTACGGCAGCCACCTTTTCATCGCTTTCGAAAATCCTTATGATGGGTGATAACCATCCCCCGGTTACCTCTACATCACTATTTAAAAGAATGAAAATATCCTGGTCTAAATTTTTCAGAGCCAGGTTGTATCCTCCCGCGTAACCCGCATTTTTTTCATTTTGAATTATCTGCACCTGCGAGAAATTCTTCTGAAGCCAGGCTACCGAATCATCGGTAGAGGCATTGTCGGCAACGATGACCTCGGCTTCTGGGGAATACCGAACCACCGAGGGTAGAAATTCTTCCAGCAATGCCCTGCCATTCCAGTTCAATACCACTATAGCTACTCTCATAGGCTTTCAGATTTAAAGTCTGGTAAATTTTCTAAAAAATGATATCTCTCTTCTTTATAATCGAGCTGGCAGTAATAGTGGTCCAATCCGTTGGTGAGCATTAAATAATCGGCTTTAAGACTCATATTATATCTGGCGATTTGATCAAATACCTCCTGGGTGATTTTTATATGCGGGGCCTTACATTCTACGATTAAATGAATAGTTCCATCGGGTTTATACACCACAATATCGTAGCGTTTGGTCAACCTCCCCAGCTTTAGCTGTTTTTCAACATTGAGATGGCTTTTGGGGTAGTTTTTGTCCTTTAGCAGATATTGCAGGCAGTGCTGTCTCACCCATTCTTCAGGGCTTAGCAGTACAAATTTTTTCCTGATCTCATCAAATACGGCTATTTTATTTTCACTATTTTTGAAGCGAAACCTGTACGGCGGAAAATTCAAATCTAACATAGGTCAAAAATAAACAAAGAAAATTGCGTGAAGTTGTTTCCGCAATTTTTTTAATCGAGATTCGGGGCTAATACCGGAAAGAGAAATGAGGTTTTGGAGCCTGTTTCAAAATCAAAAAATTTGACTGCTTTTTAATCTTCCTACAGAAGTTTTTAAGAATGATAACCCAATTTATGGACGAAGCCAGGCAAATCGTAAATGATATACAACGAGGGGATATAAAACCCCTTTATTTTTTAATGGGGGAGGAGCCTTATTATATAGATAAGATTTCAGGCTTTATTGCTGAAAATCTCCTGCCCGAAGAAGAAAAAGGCTTTAACCAGGTGTCCTTATATGGTAGGGATACCAGCATAGAAGATATAATTAGTAATGCCCGGCGATACCCGATGATGGCCGAGCGGCAGGTGGTAATTGTAAAAGAAGCCCAGGAGCTTTCCCGAACTATCGAAAAGCTTGAATCCTACGCCGAAAATCCGCAACCCACCACCGTACTGGTAATTTGTTACAAGCTGAAGAAGCTCGATAAACGCAAAAAGATTTACAAAAATATCGCAAAAACCGGGGTGATTTTTGAAAGCAAAAAACTTTATGAGAATCAGGTTGGCGATTGGATTGTTAGCACTATGAAAACCCGTGGCTATTCAATTTCAATGAAGGCCGCCCAGATGCTGGTAGAATTTCTGGGGAATGATTTGGGTAAAATCGATAACGAACTGGGAAAACTTCAGCTAATCACTCCAAAAGATCAATTAATTACCCCAGAACTCATTGAGGAAAATATAGGAATAAGTAAAGATTTCAACAATTTTGAATTGCGAAAGGCTATAGGAAATCGGGAGGTACAAAAGGCTCATCGCATTATCAATTATTTTGCACAGAATCCTAAAGATAATCCGCTGGTGGTTACCGTGTCCTTGTTATTTGCTTATTTCTCTCAAATTATGCAATATCACGGGCTGGCCGATAAATCCAAGGCCAGTGTAGCCAAACAATTAAAGATCAATCCATATTTTGTGCAGGATTACGTGATTGCTGCCCGCAACTATAAAATGAAGGAGGTAAGCCAAATAATCTCTGAACTTAAAGCCATAGATATTAAGAGTAAAGGAGTGGGAGCCGTAAATGTTTCTCAGGGAGACCTTTTAAAGGAATTATTAGTAAAAATCATGCAATAATGAGTAAGCTAAGTCACTGGATCGGGGCGGCACGGGTGAGAACCCTTCCCTTATCGATCTCAGGAATTATCGTGGGAACAACAGTAGCGGCACATCAGGGAGTATTTGATCTGGCTATTTTTAGCCTTGCTCTGGGGACTACTTTGGGGCTGCAAATCCTCTCCAATTTTGCCAACGATTATGGCGATGGTGTAAAAGGCACCGATAATGAAGAGCGCATAGGCCCGGCCCGGGCTCTCCAAAGCGGATTAATTACCCGGCAGGAAATGAAGCAGGGAATGATAATCACCGCAGTGGTTACCTTGCTGCTTGCGATATTGCTGATTTATGCAGCCTTTGGCAGTGAAAATTTAGGTTATGCCTTGTTGTTTTTTGCTTTGGGGGTTGGTGCGATAATAGCAGCGATAAAATATACGGTGGGAACCTCGGCATATGGATATAAAGGCCTGGGCGATTTGTTCGTTTTTATTTTCTTCGGAATCGTTGCCGTTTACGGCTCTTACTTTTTATATGCTAAAAGTCTGGAATGGCTGGTTTTACTCCCTGCCGTAAGCATAGGCTTTTTGAGTATGGGGGTGCTGAACCTCAATAATATGCGTGACCGCCTGCCCGATAAAAAGGCCGGGAAGATAACCCTGGCCGTGATTCTGGGCGGCAAAATTTCGAAAGCATATCATTACTTTCTCATTATAGGGGCGATTGCCAGTTTGGTTTTCTATAGTATCTTGAGTTTAGACGGCTGGGAAGATTTTCTATATGTGCCTGTATTTATTCCTTTAATTCAACATCTTATTCGGGTGGTGGATAATGAAGAACCTGCCCTGCTGGATCCCGAATTAAAAGTTTTAGCCCTTTCAACCTTTGCGCTGGCATTGCTTTTTGGGTTGGGCCAAATCCTTTAGTTTAACAAAATTATAGGGAGACCGGTTTAAGTAATTTTCTTGTATTGCTTAAATTTATGCGGAAACCAAAAATTTCAAATGATGAAAATTACTTTCTACGGGCATAGTTGCTTTGGCCTTAAAATAGGAGATATTAATATTCTGGTAGACCCCTTTATTACCGGGAATGAACTTGCCAAAGATAAAATCGATATCAAAGATTTAAAAGCCGATTTTATTCTACTTACTCACGCGCATCAGGATCATATTCTCGATGCTGAAGCCATCGCTAAAAACACCGATGCGGTTATTGTGAGCAATTATGAGATCGCGAATCATTATCAGGAAAAAGGTTTGGAGGCTCATCCACTAAATCACGGTGGGAGTTGGGATTTTGAATTTGGCCGGGTAAAATACGTGAATGCCATTCACACCAGCTCGTTTCCCGACGGCAGCTATGGAGGTCAACCCGGCGGATTCGTCATTGAAAGTGAACACAAAAACATCTATATAGCGGGAGATACAGCTCTTACGATGGATATGAAGTTAATTCCGCAGCGAACAAAACTCGATCTTGCTATTTTACCTATTGGCGATAATTTCACTATGGGAATAGATGATGCAATTCTAGCCAGTGATTTTGTTGAATGTGATAAAGTTCTGGGTTGCCATTACGATACCTTTGGATACATAGAAATAGATCACGAAGAGGCAAAGCGCAAATTCTACGAAAAAGGAAAAGACCTCATGCTGCTCGATATTAGCGAAAGCATTGAATTATAAATTAAAATAAATGCAGGCAAGTTACCTGAAGTACAATCTTAAATTTAAACGCCCCAGTGGAACTTCCCGGGGCGTTCTTACTACCAAGGAAACCTGGTTTTTGAAACTTTCTGAAAATGGAAAAACCGGGATTGGTGAATGCGGGATTTTGCGCGGCCTGAGCTATGACGACAGGCCGGATTTTGAGCAAAAATTGAAATGGCTTTGTGATAATATTAACCTTGGAGAAGAAAAGCTATGGCAGGACCTGGAGGAATATCCCAGCATTCGATTTGGGCTGGAGATGGCCTTAAAATCGCTTCAGGCTGAAGATAAATTTCTTCTTTTTCCTTCTGAATTTACCTCGGGTAAGTCCTCAATTCCTATTAATGGTCTCATCTGGATGGGGGATAAGGCTTATATGAAAGCCCAGATTGAAGAAAAAATTAAGGCCGGTTTTAGTTGTATCAAACTTAAAATTGGGGCGATAGATTTTCAGAATGAATTGGATTTACTGAAGTTTATTCGGTCTGAATTTTCTTCAGAAGAAATAGAACTTAGGGTCGATGCCAATGGCGCTTTTTCTCCCGGCGATGCCCTGGAAAAACTGAAGCGTTTAAGCGATTATGAACTTCACAGTATAGAACAGCCTATAAAGCAAGGCCAATGGACTGAAATGGCTGCGCTTTGTGAGCAAACGCCTTTACCCATCGCCCTGGATGAAGAGCTTATCGGGGTTTTTAAAGTTTCAGAAAAAAAGAAACTTTTGGAGGCTATAAATCCGCAGTATCTCATTTTTAAGCCCAGTTTGCTTGGAGGTTATCGCGCCACCGGGGAATGGATTGATCTTTTGGAGAATTCTAAAACCGATTACTGGCTTACAAGTGCCCTGGAAAGCAATGTGGGGCTAAATGCCATTGCACAGTGGACCTATACACTCAAGCCTCAAATGCCGCAGGGTCTGGGTACCGGTGGGTTGTACACCAATAATTTTGATTCTCCGCTGGAAATTATTCAGGGAAATATCCATTATAATCCCGAACTTGCGTGGAAATTCAATTTATAGATTAATGTATATAGCTCAGGCTTTTTTAGCACGCCACGAATTTTGGCGATATTTAATAGGATTTTTTATAGTAGTAGTAGGGGTAATAATTGGTCAAATTCCCCTGGGAGTCATCCTGGTTTTGACCCAGGGTCCGGAAATTATGGGTATGGATGAAGCCCAGATGATGGCTACTTTAGAAAGCAATTTAGGCCTATTCCTTATGCTGCTCACCTTTGCTGTTGGATTAGTAGCTCTCCTGTTGGTAGTCAAATATTTTCATAATCAAAGCTTAACCTCACTAACCACCAGCCGTAAAAAAATCGACTGGAATCGTGTGCTTTTTGCATTTGGATTAATGGCCGTAATTACCGTGGGAGTTACACTTTTAGACTATGTGATTAGTCCTGAAGACTACCAATTAAACTTTAAGCCTGTTCCCTTTCTTATCCTAATGGCCATAGCGGTGGTGATGATCCCCTTGCAAACCAGTTTCGAAGAATATCTTTTTAGAGGCTATTTAATGCAGGGACTTGGTGTACTGGCCAAAAACCGATGGTTACCCCTTATTGTAACTTCGGTGATTTTTGGAGGGCTTCATTTTTTTAATCCTGAAGTAGCCAAACTGGGAAATATCATTATGATCTATTATATAGGTACAGGATTTCTCTTTGGAATTATGACCCTTATGGATGAAGGTTTAGAACTTGCCCTTGGCTTTCACGCCGCAAACAATCTTGTAGCCGCACTTCTGGTAACTGCCGACTGGACTGCCTTTCAAACTCATTCGATTTTCAAGGATGTTTCAGATCCCACTGCAGGCCTTGATATTCTAATTCCGGTTTTCGTTTTCTATCCTCTTGTACTCTATATCCTGTCTAAAAAATACGGCTGGACCAACTGGAAAGAAAAGCTTTTCGGGCGGGTTGAAGCACCCGAAACCTTAAAAGTTTCAGAAGAAAATTAATAGTTTAATGTCATTTTGTTAACTTTAAGAAATCAGGAAAGCTTCAACTTTGATTTTAGCATATGACAGATAAATATCAGGTTCCCGAAACTCACCCGGAATTCAGACTCAACAAGCGTTATTTCACCAACGCCGAACTTTACCAGGTTGCGTACAGTTTTATAAAAGAAGGCGAACCCTGGGAGGAGGCTATCGGGAGTTTTATTTTAGACTGGATAAAACCCAACTCCTATGTGGAAGTGAAAACTTCGGGTTCTACCGGGAAGCCAAAGAAGATTCGGCTAAAGAAAGATCATATGATCAATTCGGCCCGGGCCACGGCTAAGTTCTTCGATTTACCTGAAAAAACCACCGCTTTAATGTGTTTACCGGCCAATTACATCGCCGGAAAGATGATGCTGGTTAGAGCGATGATTCTAGGCTGGCAGCTGGATTTGGTGCCTCCGTCAGCCAATCCTTTAGACCAGGTTTTTAAGGTTTATGACTTTTGTGCGATGACGCCCTTTCAATTGGATAATTCAATCGCAAGGTTACATCTTATCAAAAAGCTAATCGTGGGAGGCGGAGCAGTATCTCCCAGGCTTCAAAAAATGGTTAGGGAGGTAGACACCAAAGTTTATGAAACCTATGGTATGACCGAAACCGTTACCCATATTGCGGCCAAGCGACTCAATCCCTCTAAAAAACGCAAAAAACCAAGACCTTTTAAGGTATTGCCCAACATCAATATTAGCCAGGATGAGAGAGGCTGTTTGGTGATAAAGGCTCCAAAGCTGGCAGATGAACCTGTGGTGACCAACGATGTGGTAGAAATTCTTACCTACAAGAAGTTTTTATGGAAAGGGCGTATCGATAATGTGATTAACAGCGGCGGGGTAAAGCTTCATCCCGAAGAGATCGAGAAAAAGCTCGAGAGAATAATTGATTACCGCCTTTTTATAGCTTCGATTCCCGACGATTCTCTCGGGGATAAATTGGTGCTTTTTGTTGAATGTGAATTTTCTGAAGAGGAATTAGCAAAGATTCAAAATGATATTTCCAACCTGAAAACTTTGGAAAAATATGAAATTCCGAAGAAAATTTATCTCATCGAGAAATTCGAGGAAACCCCCAATGGTAAAATCCACCGCGAAAATACCCTTAAAAGCAAAGTAAATTGAATAAAATTCTACCTAAAGTTTTAATCTTGCTGGGACTATTAGGCTTTCTTCCCGTCTCTGCACAAATTCTACCCGAGCGCGAAAGAGCGGCTTTGATAGATGAGATCCTAAAAGATAAATTTGAAAATTTACTTCCCGAATTGATGGATAGGGAAGGAATAGATATGTGGCTGGTTATTGGCCGCGAATATAACGAAGACCCTGTGCTGCGAACAATGTTGCCGGCTACCTGGTTAAATGCGCGCAGAAGAACGATTCTGGTGTTTTTTCGTGATAAAAATGCAGATAGCCTGGAAAGACTGGCCGTAGCCAGGTACCAGGTGGGAGAGAGCATTGAGCCCGCCTGGAACCCTGAAGAGCAACCAGAGCAGTGGGCAGCGCTAATGGAAATTATTGAGAATAGGAATCCGCAGAAAATTGCTGTCAATTATTCGGCAGACTACGGAATTACAGATGGCCTGGCGAAAACCGATTTTGAGGAATTTCAGCAGCAATTACCGGCTCAATTTAAAGACAGGCTGGTTTCAGCTGAAGCTCTTGCGGTAGGCTGGATTGAGTCCAGAACCCAAATGGAAATGGATATTTATCCGCAGTTGGTTCAGATCACTAAAGATATTATTCGCGAAGCTTTTAGCGAAAAAGTTATTACCCCGGGAGAGACCACCACCGAAGATGTAGTGTGGTGGATGCGCCAAAAAGTTACCGATCTTGGCCTGGAAACCTGGTTTCATCCTACTGTAGCTATACAGCGAGATGAGGAGGCTCTGGAAGATCATATAACCGCATTTTCGAACAAAAAGGAAGGAAAAGTGATTCAACCCGGCGATTTGCTGCATTGTGATTTTGGAATTACTTATCTAAGACTAAATACCGATTGCCAACAAATGGCGTATGTATTAAAACCGGGAGAGAGCGAGGCACCTCAATATCTGCAGGAAGCCTTTAAAAAGGGAAACAGGCTGCAGGACATTTTAACCGGGAATTTCGAAACCGGAAAAACGGGAAATAAGATTTTAGCCGAAAGTTTAACACAAGCCAAAGCCGAAGGCCTCAGGCCAATGATCTATACTCATCCTTTGGGATTATATGGCCATTCGGCCGGGACTACCATAGGAATGTGGGACTCTCAGGATGGAGTGCCGGGTTCGGGGGAATATGCCTTAAATGAGAATACGGTTTACGCTATTGAACTCAACACCAGTGTTTATTTGGATGAATGGGAGCAGGATGTTCGAATAATGCTGGAAGAAGCCGGGTTTTGGGGGGAAGAAGGGTTTAGATATGTCAATACCCGCCAAACCGATCTCATATTGATTCCGGCAAAATAATTTCAGAAGAAATTCAGGCTACTGTCTCATTTTCATCATATAATCGGCAGAGTGTTTTCCCGAGCCGTAGAACAGGAAAAAAATGCAGATCAAAAAAACAATAGCGGCTTCAAAAAGTCGGGCTCCGTTAAAATCTCCCATAAAATTGATTAAAATCGCACCAACAAGAATAGGGAGTTGAGCTACAATTGCCCAGCGGGTAAGCAACGCAAATGCGATTAGTAATCCGCCAACCAAATGGGCCGGGGTCACATAATGAATGGCCAGCATCGCTCCTCCAAATCCCTGTAAAGGTTTTACCAGATCGATTAAAATCTGGCTTTGCGCCACAAAACTAATTCCCTTGATAAAAAGGAAAACCCCCAAAGCAATTCGAAGTAAATCTAACGGATAATAAGTGTGCGCATTGGCCCACTTATTCAATGATCTAATGCTTAACATAACCGAAAAATTTAGACCTATTAATTTACTGAAAATTAGCGGTTTATTTTAATGTTTTTGCATAAAAAAACCGGAAAGCCTGAAAAGCCCCCGGTTATTTTACTCCGATTTTGGTCAGCAAATTTTAGGTTTGGATCACTCCTAAGTTAAAATCTTTGGTGATGGGAGCGTGATTAGCCGCCTCAATACCTTTTGAAATCCATTTTCTGGTATCCAGGGGGTCGATGATAGCATCGGTCCATAATCTTGCTGCAGCATAATAAGGCGAAGTTTGCTCATCATACCGCGATTTGATTTTTTCAAAAACTTCCTTTTCCTTTTCAGCATCAACTTTTTCTCCTTTTTTCTCTAAAGCAGCTGTTTCGATTTGGGCGAGCACTTTGGCGGCCTGGGTGCCTCCCATCACAGCAAGTTCGGCGCTGGGCCAGGCAACGATTAACCTGGGATCATAGGCTTTTCCGCACATAGCATAATTCCCGGCTCCATAGGAATTCCCCATAATTACGGTAAATTTCGGCACTACCGAGTTGCTTACAGCACTTACCATTTTGGCTCCGTCTTTAATAATACCGCCGTGTTCACTTTTACTACCTACCATAAATCCGGTTACGTCCTGCAGAAAAACCAATGGGATTTTTTTCTGATTACAGTTTGCGATAAACCTGGTGGCTTTATCGGCCGAGTCGCTGTAAATCACCCCGCCAAACTGCATTTCCCCTTTTTTGGTCTTTACAATTTTGCGCTGGTTGGCCACAATGCCCACGGCCCATCCATCTATTCGAGCGTAGCCGGTGATGATGCTTTGACCATAGCCGGCCTTATATTCTTCAATTTCTGAATTGTCTACCAGGCGTTTGATGATTTCCATAGTATCATATTGATCTCCCCTGGATTTTGGCAGAATGCCATAAATCTCTTTCTGATCTTCTGCAGGTTTTGCGGCTTTCTTTCGGTTAAAACCTGCCTTGTCATAATCTCCAATTTTATCGACTATATTCTTGATTTTGGTAAGGGCATCCTCATCATCTTTCGCCTTATAATCGGTTACCCCGCTTATTTCGCTGTGGGTGGTTGCCCCGCCCAAAGTTTCATTATCAATGCTTTCCCCAATGGCAGCTTTCACCAAATAGCTTCCGGCAAGAAAAATGCTTCCGGTTTTTTCCACGATCAGGGCTTCGTCGCTCATTATGGGAAGGTAGGCGCCGCCGGCTACACAGCTGCCCATAACGGCTGCTATTTGAGTAATTCCCATAGAGCTCATCACGGCATTATTTCTAAAAATTCTTCCGAAGTGTTCTTTATCGGGGAAAATTTCGTCCTGCATAGGAAGGTAAACCCCGGCGCTATCTACCAAATAGATGATAGGAAGCCTGTTTTCTATAGCGATTTCCTGGGCCCTCAGGTTTTTCTTCCCTGTGATGGGGAACCAGGCTCCGGCTTTTACCGTGGCGTCGTTTGCTACGATAATACACTGTTTTCCCGAGACATTTCCAATTTTAACCACCACTCCTCCCGAAGGGCAGCCGCCGTGTTCTTCGTACATACCTTCTCCTGCAAAAGCGCCAATTTCCAGGCAGTCTTTTGGGTCGTCTACCAGGAAATCTATGCGTTCCCGGGCAGTCATTTTTCCTTTCTTATGATGCTTTTCGATGCGTTTCTCGCCACCTCCAAGATATACGCGCTTTAATTTATGTTTTAGATCAGAAACGAGTAATTTGTTATAATCTTCGTTTTTATTGAATTTAAGGTTCATTGGTTGTTTAATTTATACCTGCGGGATTAAAAAATGCACTCTTGTGCCCCGGGCATTTTGTGAATTTATTTAAAATTTAGGCCTAAATAGTCTTGTTATTGGCTAAAATACAAAATAGGCTCAATTTCATAGAGGAAAATATGGGCGAAAAGTGCGATATTAGTAATCAAATTTCCGATTATGAAAATCAATAAAAACAGCATTTTTGGATGGGCGAGTTTTGCTCTCTTCCTCATTGGCTCGGCGGTAGTTTTATTGGGTGTTCTAAAATATAGAGATTACGCCATAGGCTTTTCGGTTGTGGGAATTGGATTTTTCGCAATTTCCTGGGTGTTCAATGCATTAAAAGGCAGAGTCTAGCTTATGAATTCTGAAAAAACCATAAAACTGCAGTTGCTTAAACATTTGAAAGGCGGAGAGGCCTTTTTAGCCCTGGATGATTTTGTTGAGAAAATGCCATACTTTCAACTGGGGATAGTACCTGAAAATTTACCCTATAGTTTCTTCCAGGTTTTTTGGCATATGCGCTATGCGCAAAAAGATATCCTGGATTTTTGTAATGCTGAAGTTTATACTGAAGTTTCTTGGCCTAAAGATTATTGGCCCGAATCTGCGGCTCCGGCTTCAGAAAAGGAATGGAAAAATCTAAAAACTAAATTTTTCGAAGAACGCGAGCAACTGGCCGAATTTATTGCAGATGAATCTAATGGCTTGCTGGATAAGGCCAAACACGGCGGAGGTCAAAGTCTTTTGCGGGAATTGATGCTGGTAATTGAACACAATGCTTATCACACAGGGCAATTGCTGTTAATTATGCGGCTGCTAAAAGTTTATCCCTGAAACTTAAAATGTTTTCCGTGTTAATTTTGGATATTTGCAGGGCCGAAACAGGCTTGAATTTTAAAATCTATAATTATGTCAGACGATAAAAAAGTGATCTTTTCAATGTCGGGGGTAACCAAAACCTATAAAAATGCGAATACCCCGGTTTTGAAAAATATATACCTGAGTTTTTTCTATGGGGCCAAAATAGGGATTCTCGGTTTAAACGGTTCGGGAAAATCTACTCTTTTGCGAATTATTGCCGGAGAGGATAAAAATTACCAGGGCGATGTGGTGTTTTCTTCGGGATATTCGGTGGGGTATCTCGAACAGGAGCCTAAACTTGATGAAGAAAAAACGGTGCTGGAAGTGGTAAAAGAAGGTGCTTCAGAAACCGTTGCGATTCTCGATGAATACAACAAGATCAACGATATGTTTGGTTTGCCTGAGGTTTACGAGGATGCCGATAAGATGCAAAAGTTAATGGATCGGCAGGCAGCGCTTCAGGATCAAATCGATGCCAGCAATGCCTGGGAGCTCGATACCAAACTCGAAATCGCAATGGATGCTTTAAGAACTCCCGAGCCCGATAAGAAAATCGGGGTTTTATCTGGAGGGGAGCGAAGAAGAGTGGCGCTTTGCCGCTTACTGCTTCAGGAACCCGATGTTTTGTTGCTCGATGAGCCTACTAACCACCTCGATGCTGAGTCGGTACACTGGCTGGAGCATCACCTGGCCCAATACAAAGGAACGGTAATCGCGGTAACTCACGACCGTTACTTCCTTGATAATGTAGCGGGCTGGATTCTGGAACTGGATAGGGGAGAGGGAATACCGTGGAAAGGTAATTATTCTTCCTGGTTGGATCAAAAATCCAAACGATTGGCCCAGGAACAAAAGCAAGCCAGCAAACGCCAAAAAACCCTTGAACGGGAATTGGAATGGGCCAGAATGAATCCTAAGGGCCGACAGGCAAAACAAAAAGCCCGTTTAAATAATTACGACAAACTTTTGAGTCAGGATCAAAAGCAGGTAGACGAAAAACTGGAAATCTATATTCCAAATGGTCCCCGCCTGGGAACCAATGTGATCGAGGCAAAGGGAGTGAGTAAGGCCTATGGCGACAAATTGCTTTATGAAGATCTGAACTTTAAATTACCGCAGGCAGGGATTGTGGGGGTAATCGGGCCAAACGGAGCCGGAAAAACTACCATTTTCAGAATGATTATGGGCGAGGAGCAACCCGACAAGGGAAGCTTTGAAGTGGGAGAAACCGCGAAGATCGCCTATGTAGATCAGGCGCACTCGAATATCGATCCTGAAAAAACCATCTGGCAAAACTTTAGTGATGAGCAGGAGCTTATTATGATGGGTGGCCGGCAGGTGAATTCAAGAGCCTACCTAAGCCGATTTAACTTCAGCGGAAGCGAACAAAATAAAAAAGTCAATATGCTTTCAGGAGGAGAAAGAAACCGCCTGCATTTGGCAATGACCTTGAAAGAAGAAGGAAACGTGCTTTTACTCGATGAGCCTACCAACGATCTTGATGTGAATACTTTAAGAGCCCTGGAAGAAGGTTTGGAGAACTTCGCAGGCTGTGCCGTGGTGATCTCTCACGACCGTTGGTTCCTGGATAGAATTTGTACCCATATCCTGGCTTTCGAAGGAGATTCACAGGTGTATTTCTTTGAAGGAAGTTTTTCAGATTATGAGGAAAACAAGAAAAAAAGACTTGGAGGCGATGTTATGCCTAAACGAATCAAGTATAAAAAACTGGTGCGATAAGCCCCCGTCAATATTTGTTAAAAAACCTCTTTCGTTGATCGAAAGAGGTTTTTATTTTTAGGTCCAGACCTCACAGGTTTTCAAAACCTGTGAGGCCTTATTTTATTGCTCAGCTTTCTTTTCCTTTTTTGGAGGTATAGGTCCCCGAAGGTGAATGATGAGTCCGTTGAGGAAATTCCGAAGAAATTGATCGCCGCATTCCATATATTTAGGATGATCTTCACTTCTGAAAATCGCATTGATCTCACTTTTGGTTACCTTAAAATCCACCAGGGCACATATCTTTACGATATCATCATCACGTAGTTTGTGAGCTACCCTTAACTTTTTGAAAATGTCATTATTTGTTAATCCCATAGCCGCAAAAGTACGTAATTATTCATCTGAAACCCGGGTAAATTTGTTTTCCAGCCTATCGATTAGTTCTAAATCCTGAGAATTGGTCATTGCCGTTCGGGCATCGAGGAATAAATTTTTAGCTTCCCTTTCCAGGCTATAATAATAAGCCTCGTTACAAGCCTTTTGTTTGCGTAGATAGATAAACATATACGCCAGATTTTGCACAATACTCACGTCGTGTTTGCAATAGGCTCTAATAGAGCCCATAACATTGTAAAGCAATTCATCGAAGCTCACCACATTTAGCTTCACAGCCGGTCGCACCTCTGTGGTCATGATGCTATAATCTCTTTTTTGCATACGCAGGGCGAAGAGTTCGTTGAGGTAATCAATTCCATTTAATGCGGTGCCGGGGTCGTTAATTCCGGGCGACATAGCTTTTACGATTATTTCGGTTATTTGTTTGAATGCAAGAACGTAATTGCGTTCTACCAGTTCTCCGCGGCTAAAAATTATATTGGAACGAATCAATTGCAAATCGTCTTCTTCCAGCTTTATTGAGGTTTTGAATAAGGGTAATCCCTTTAGCACAAAAACGCCTTTCACGGGAATTATATGAATTTGGACCTCTTTTTTTCTGCAAATTTTAAGCAGGTTCTCAAGCCCCAGATGTTGAAAATATCCGCTATGCTCTGCATAACAGGAGTGCCAGTTTGTAGTGTCTGGAAAATCGTCTGCCCGGTTTTCTTCGGTTTGTAACAGGTAATTTAAACGCTTTTGAGCTTTATGGTAAATCTTATCGAGAATATTGTTGATTTGAATATTCTGTGAGATATTGTGGATAAAGTAAATAAAGGCCCAGATACAAACCACGGTAAAGAAAATTCCCAGTAGCACCGAGAAGCCCGGGATTTGATATTCTTCTCCCTCGGGCTGAATAGATACAGCGATGAAAATACAGTATAAAATAGTGGCCAGGTAAATCCCCAGAATAATCTGATGATTTTTATCTGAAATCAAGCCCGGCAACAGCCTTGGCGAATAGTTGTTTGAAGCCTGGTTGAGCAAAACCATCACCATAGAAAAACTAAACACCATCATAGAAATGAGCCCGGTAATGCAGGCGCTTAAAATAGTGAGAGCTGTATCACCGCTGTTTACGACCAGACCAGGCATTTCTTCAACCAGGTATTTAGAAATTCCCCGATTTTCCAGAATGATCATCAAAAATGACAATAGAAACCCGGCTATGGCAAACAGGGTAGGATAGAAGGCAATTTTGTTATGGATTTCCTTAAACTCAGAAAGTAGTGATGTAATTGTCCTGGCCATTCATTTCTTTTATTGAAAGGTACGCATTGCAAGGATTCGGGAATGTGAAGATTACGCCAAGAAGACAAAAAGTCATTAATTTTTTAAAGATTTATGTCAAATAGTCATAAAAATTGAATTGGAACTCAATTTGCCTAAGCTATTCCGAAAATAATGATGTATAACTTAAAAATATAAAGCTATGAGTTTAATCAAAAGAAATGAGACCAATTGGTTGCCATCGGTTTTTGACGATATGTTTAAAACCGATTGGTTAGGAGGAACTACTAACGTGAACAGCATAGGAACCAGTATTCCGGCTGTAAATATTATGGAGACTGAAGATGAATTCAGCGTAGAGGTTGCCGCTCCCGGAAAAACCCGTGAAGACTTCAATATCGAACTGGATAATGATGTGCTAACCATTTCTTCAGAAGAAAAAAAGGAGACTGAAACTACCGATAAAAAAGGGCGCTATACCCGCAAGGAGTTTAGCTATTCCAATTTCAAAAGAGCTTTCAGCCTTCCCGATACCGTAGACAGCGAAAAAATTGCTGCTTCTTATAAAGATGGGGTATTGAATATTAGTCTTCCTAAAAAAGAAGAAGCCAAAGTGCAACCCAAACGAATGATTGAGATCTCGTAAGAATGTTTGATTTGATTAGTTAGGAAAATGCCCGCCAGCGTTGCGGGCATTTTTTTTATCGGTGTAGCAGGATCCAGCGGTTTCCGGCGCTTTGAATGGTAAACACTTCCCGGGTTCCTATCTCAGTAATTTGCGAATTTGAGGCAATTTCTAATAGGTTATCGCCGCTTTCGAAATTCAAAGTTTTGGCCGAATTTCCCGGCCAGTTAATCAATATCAGCATCCGCCCCGGAAAATCTGAAGCCTTTGGAAACCTGATCGAGCTAACCTGATTATTAATTCGCAGCGTATGCGTTTCTACGGGAATTGTAAATTCCCCGGTAGCACTGGTAGTAGAAGAATAATTTCGGGTATAATTATGTGCCCAGCTCACCTGGCCTGCAGCATCGGTACTTAAAATCTGGTCTTTCTGCCCTCTGGCGACGGGTAGTACGTAATCGCTGGCAGGGTTACTGCCAATTCCCACCCGGCCGGCAAAGTAACCGGCGTAGACCTTGGAACTGTTTGTACCTTCAGCTTTGGAATAAATACCGTAGATAAAGCCATTGCCCTGGTCGGTACCTATTTCGGTATAAATACCATAATTATAACTATTTGCTCCAAATGTTCGGCCAACCCGGTTATAAATTCCATAGATATCGGCAGTACCTGAATTTTGGTTGGTAATGCTGTGAATTCCGTAGTGAATTCCGCTGCCTTCCCCGCTCACGTGGGTTTTGATTCCATATTTCACTGCATTGGTGGCACTTCGGTTCATCAGGTTTATACCATAGGTGGTGAAATTATCTACCGCCGAATTCTGGTTATCGATATCAATTCCTTTTTTGATTTCAAGATCTTCCCCCGGTTTTATGGCGATTTGCAGCTTGCCGGTAATTTCATCGGTTCCCAGGCCCAAATTGCCCTTCCTGTAAATAGGATCTTCAATATTATTGGGACTTTCGGTAGTTCCCGGCTTATGAAAATTCGAAGCCCCGGCATTAATCACTATAGAAGACCATTGGGCTTTTACATTTTCCCAGTAATAATATCCCGGTTTATGCCCATTAAATTCCTTATTCAAATACACCAACATGGCGTTTTGCGCTGATGAAGGATTTGTAGCGGGAAACCTGTCAATTCTGGGAATTAAAATGCCATCGATCACATCGGGATTCGACGGATTGGTCGCAGGAATATCCAGTTGAGCTTTAGGATCGGTAGTATTAATCCCTACCTGGGAATAGTTCCAAAATGAAATAAACAAAAGGCTCACAAACAAAAAATACTTCATTGCTGTCTGATTAAAAACAGTGGATGAAAAAATAATCAGGGTAGGGAAAATTGTGAACTGAAATTAGTTTTTCCTTACAGCTATCTTTTGAAAATGAGAAATTTAAGGGAAAACCATTAGGCCATTTCCTTTAGTTTCTCCTGAAGCATTTTTATTTCATCACGCAATTTTGCAGCCTGCATAAAATCCAGCTCTTTGGCAGCAGCCTCCATCGCTTTTCGCTTTTCACGAACCCTTTTTTCGATTTCGGGTTTGCTGAGGTAAGCGGTTGCTTCTTCAGCAGCTTTTGAAGCTATACTTTTTTCTGAATCGTACACATCGAGTTTCTGCTTCACCAAACTGCTTTCAATCTTTTTCACCAAAGGCGTTGGGGTGATCTTATGCTCCTTATTGTAGGCGATTTGTTTTTCGCGACGATAGTTGGTTTCATCTATGGTTTTCTGCATACTATCGGTGATTTTATCAGCATAGAGTATTGCTTTTCCTTCCACGTGGCGCGCAGCCCTACCTATGGTCTGTGTCAATGAACGGTTACTTCTAAGAAAACCTTCTTTATCTGCATCGATTACCGCAACCAGTGAAACTTCAGGTAAATCCAGTCCTTCTCTAAGCAGGTTTACTCCAATAAGCACGTCAAAAAGTCCGCGGCGAAGATCCTGCATAATTTCAACCCTTTCAAGGGTGTCGACATCAGAATGAATATAGCGGCAACGTATATCGATTCGGGTTAGATACTTGGCCAGTTCCTCGGCCATTCTCTTGGTAAGCGTGGTTACCAGGGTTCGCTCATCTTTTTCTACCCGCAGCTGAATTTCTTCGATCAAATCATCGATCTGGTTTAAACTCGGGCGAACTTCAATGATCGGGTCCAGCAGCCCTGTAGGCCGAATTACCTGCTCTACGTAAACCCCTTCAGATTTCTGAAGTTCATAATCGGCCGGGGTGGCACTAACGTAGATCACCTGATTTTGAAGTCCTTCAAATTCCTCAAATTTCAACGGCCGGTTATCCATAGCCGCAGGAAGCCTGAAGCCGTAATCTACCAGGGTTTCCTTTCTCGAGCGGTCACCACCATACATCGCGTGTACCTGCGGAATGGTTACGTGACTTTCGTCTACAACCATCAAATAATCTTCAGGAAAATAATCCAGCAAACAGAAGGGGCGGGTGCCGGGTAGACGTCCGTCGAGGTAACGCGAATAGTTCTCAATCCCCGAACAGTAACCCAATTCACGAATCATTTCCAGATCGAAATTTGTTCTCTCGTCCAGTCGCTTGGCCTCGAGATGCTTCCCGATCTCTTCAAAATAACTCACCTGTTTCACCAAATCCTCCTGAATGTTATGAATAGCGCCCTGTAAAACATCTGGGGAGGTTACAAACATATTGGCGGGGTAGATATTCAGGCGTTCGTATTTTTCAATCAGGTCGTTGTTGCCGGGATCGAAAGCCTCAATTTCTTCAATCTCATCCCCAAAAAAATGAATTCTGAAGGCATTATCGGCATAACTCGGGAAGATATCAACCGTGTCTCCTTTTATTCTGAAATTACCGTGAGAGAATTCTGCTTCAGTCCTGGAATAAAGGCTTTGTACGAGCTTATGCAGCAATTTGGTTCTGGAGATCTGCATATCCCGCTCAATCGAAATCACGTTCTTTTTAAATTCCACCGGGTTTCCAATACCATAAAGGCAGGAAACCGAAGCTACAACGAGCACGTCCCTCCTTCCGCTTAATAAGGATGAGGTGGTAGAAAGACGCAACTTTTCGATCTCTTCATTGATCGAAAGATCTTTCTCGATATAGGTTCCCGAAGATGGAATAAAAGCTTCGGGCTGATAATAATCGTAGTAACTCACAAAATATTCTACCGCATTATTCGGAAAAAATTGCTTGAATTCTGAATAAAGCTGAGCTGCCAGGGTTTTATTATGCGCCAAAACCAGGGTTGGTTTTTGAACCTCCTGGATCACATTTGCGACGGTAAAGGTCTTCCCGGAACCAGTAACGCCTAATAAGGTTTGGTATCTATCCTGTTTATTTAATCCCTCTTTGAGCTGCCTGATGGCTTCCGGTTGGTCTCCGGTAGGTTTGTAATCAGATTCTATATTGAATTTCATAAAGGTCTATGCTTAAGCTTTTCAAACTAAGCAATTATTATACCTTTTCAAAGAAAGAATTATTTGATTTAGAGGTCCCTTTTCTTCAGCAATATAAATGAGAGATACACCAAAATTCCTGTCCAGATCAAAACGATTAAAATCTGGTACCAGTGAATCGCATAATCGATGTTTAAGGTAGAACCTAGCTGAGTAGCTGCGGTTTTAACCGCATTTAACCGGCTAAAGGGTTCATGAATAAGATTCCCCATAGAGGTTAACGGAAAAAATGACATAATTTGGTCTGCCACCTCACTGTCGCGAAAGATTTTCCATTTAAGAACTCCGTGAAGAATACTTTCGAAAATCCACCAAATAAACAAAAAGCCCAGTGCAAAAGCCGAACGTTTAATGAGCATACCCACAAACATACAAAAGGCAAAAAAGCCGGTGAGTTTTACGAAATAAGCCAGCACATATTCCAGATCACTAAAGACGATAGAGAATTCTGAATAATCTGAAAAACTATAGCCCAGGATTAAGGAAAGCAGCACCACAAAAAACGTCGAAGCTGCCGCAAAAACAAGCAGGGTGAAGAATTTTGACAGGATGAACTCTTTTTTGCTCAGGCCGTCTATTAAATTTTGTTTTAAGGTACGATAGCTGTATTCGTTCGAAACCATAGATACGATTACGATGGCAAAGAAAAGTTTTAACAGGGCAGCGATATAGGTGTTGAAATGCCAGATGTAGGGAAAGTTGAAAATTCCCTGATCGGCTACCCGAAATTGTATATTTCCAATGTTGAACTCTATAGATGCGATAAGCGCAATAAAGGTGATGAGAATAAAATAAGCGATCACCAGGATTCTTGCCGAGCGACTATATCTTAATTTGTGAAATTCTATATTGAGTAGGCGTAGCATTAGGCTTCAGAAATTTGATTGGTTAATTGTAAAAATTGCTCTTCCAGGCTTTCTTTTCTTTTTACCAGGTGACAAAGCGATAAACCTTTTTCCAGTAAATAGCGGTTTAATTCATCGGCCGCAAGCGGGGATTCCAGGTAAACCGTAACCAAATCCTGTTCCTCGTTAATATTTCCCATTGCGGGATGTTCGTGAAGCAAACTTATAAGCTTTTTGGTGTCTTCGGCTTTTAATTCGAAAAATCCGTGGCTGGCATTTATAGCATCTACAGGGCCGCTGTATAATTTTACTCCTTTTCGAATAATCACTACATGCGAACAAACTTTTTCTACTTCATCCAGAAGGTGAGAAGCCAGAAGAATGGTAGTTCCTCCGGCAGCGATCTTCCGAATAATTTCTCTGATTTGATGAATCCCCTGTGGATCTAATCCGTTGGTAGGCTCGTCAAGAATTAAAATTTCGGGGTCATTAAGCAAAGCCGAAGCAATCGCCAGGCGTTGTTTCATACCCAGCGAAAAGGTTTTGAATTTGCTGTCTTTCCGGTCTAACAATCCAACCAGCTCCAGTTTTTCTTCAATATTTTTGGTAGAAACTCCTTTAATCTTACAAACCAAAGCCAGGTTTTGAACGGCGGTCATATAAGGATAGAAATTAGGATGCTCAATAATAGCTCCTACTTTTTTAAGGGCCTCGTGCGTAGATTCTTTCCCATCAAACCAGGAAAAATCGCCTGAAGTTTTATTAACCACATTTAATACCATTCCCAAAGTAGTCGATTTTCCACTACCATTTGGGCCCAGAATTCCGTAGACGTGTCCTTTTTGAATGCTGAAGGAAAGCTCGTTTACCGCGGTAAGGCTTCCGTATTTTTTAGTGAGCTTATTGAGGCTTAAAATTGTATCCAAAATTGCTGAAGAGTTTAAAATATGACGACGAAGATAGGTTTTTGTTACATTTTTCACCTTAGAAAGCTTATTTTTGAGAAAATGCGATACGATGATTGAAGAAAAGCTGATGTCACGGAAGAAACCCAGTTTCGCCGTGAATGATAGATTAAACCGATATCTGGCCAAATACAACCGAAACACCAAAATCCCTGTTTTTTATGATGATTTGCTTAGATTTTCGGGATCGGTGGTGGTGTACGATCAGCATGAAGAAGACACTTTTTGGGTGCGATGCTATTATCCCGATTGGGAGCGCGAAGAAATCGATAATAGTTTAAAGCAGGTGTATACGATAATGCATTCTGACGGGAGTGATGATTCGCTCGAATTTTTAAATGTCGATGCCATTGACTATTGCACCTTTGGAAATTCTAAACCCTTTCGCGTAAAGGTTCGGAATATCCTCAACGATAGTTTTACCTATTTCTACGTTAAGAAAGCCGATGCTTCCAGGATTTACGGCCTGGAGTTCGAACATCTTCTATCGCCCCACCGAATCAATTTTTTAGTGTACAAAGACACTTTAATCGAAGAACATATAGCCGGGATCCCAGGAGATGTTTTTATTGAAGAGCATTTGCCCACCTGCGATACGCGGGCGCAAACCCAAATCGCAAAACAGTTTGTGAAATTCAACGAGCGCTGTACGGTGCGGCTTTTGGGTGATATGAGGAGTTATAATTATGTGGTGATTCCCACCCACGATTTTGATCACGTAGAATACCAGATTAGAGCCATAGATTTTGACCAGCAGTGTTTTGAGGGAAATTTTAAGGTTTACCGGCCTCAGTTTTTTAAGGAGAATTATAAGATGGTAGAATTGGTGCAAAACCGTCTCCAGGAATCTTCTATCGAGCAATACCGCAAAGAAGAACGCTCCTTACTGGCCAAGCGTATGATCAATACCAGGGCCAGGTACCGGGAACTTATTCGTTGTATGATCAACGACCACGTATCTACCCAGGCAAACGTGCGGCAACTAAGAGGTGAATTGTACAAATTTACCAACGATATGAAATTTAAGCGCGCGGGAACTATGGGCCAGATTCTGCGAACGGCCCTGGATTTTGTAATGCGAAACTATGAAGACGTGAATATGAAACGCCTGGTGGATTAAATAAAAAATGGCCGGTTTTGCCGGCCATTTGATTAATTTTTTTCTTCCTTGTTAAAGTAAACCAGATAATAATACATCTGCTTTTCCTCGTCCCAGCCTTTTTCTACAAATTTTTCGGCTGATTCGGCATTTACAAAATCCATTTTAATCTGAATATTCGTATCCAGGTTAATCACGTTTTTGATTTTCTTACGTGCATCGGTCACGGCTTTGTTGGCGATGGGAAATTCGGTGAGATCCTCGATTTTGAATTTTGGAGCTTTCTCGGTTTTATAATGTTTGAATTCGGGAATTAATTCAGGGTTGTCGATTACAGAATTCAGAAAATTGGTTTCTTCAAAGGCATCGTTTTTGGCAAAATAATCCATACTCCTGTTCATAAACATCACCTCTTCTTTCTTGTCTTCAGCAGGAAGCACGACATCTTTAGCAAAATTCTTGCAGAAATTCAGGTAGGTTTTGGTGTAGTAATTATCATCGGTCATCACATCTACGCCCAAAAAGTTTTCCAGCCAGTATTTGGTGTCATATTTATTGGAATCTACCGAAAGAATTTTAAATCCTTCTTCCCGGTTTTTGTTGAAAATAAGCGCGCCTTTATCCAGCTTATTCAAATTGATACCCTGCTGAACTATCATCTCCAGGATGCTGCCTTTCTCTTCGAACTGAAGAAAATCGTGCTTTAACTCAGATTTAAAAATGCCAATAGCCGAGCACTTTTCATTGTCCTGCTGCACATTTTCGAAATACACCACATACACTTCCCCGCTTTTAATATGAGGGTGAGCCGACTGTTCAAAGAGCAGGGTGGTTATTTTTTTTGAAATTTCGTGAGCTTTAGAAGGATCATCAAAGATTGCAGAACTAAGATTGTAAAGCTCATTAAACTCAAGATCGGTTTCGTGGGCAAAGTGAAAATAATTCTCTTCTTTTTCTCTGAAAGGCTTAAGAAAATATTCTTTGATGAGCGGAGTAATTTCATCATTGAGCTGAAAAGGTGCAGCTGAAAGGAATATATTTTCATTACGGCTTTTATTGCCTACACGGTGAATCGAAAGCGATTCAATTTGAGCATTAAACAGGTTTATCATTCAGTATAAATTTTTTATTTCTGCGGAAAAAAATAGGTTGTTTCAGTTTAGTGAATGCTGAAATTTATGATTTTAATGCTTCCCACAAAAATTCTGAAGCAAAGCTGCCTCGGATTTTTTAATAAGTAGTTTGGTTATTTGAGTTCCCGAAACAAATTCGGGATAATTGCTCCGCAATTAATTCCAGTTTTCGTCGAACGAGAGATTGTCGTAATCGTCTATATCGAAATCATCGTCAAAACTGGAATCTTCCATAGGGTTTTCTTCAGCAACAAAATCTTTATCGGGCGCAGCATTTGGAAGCTGGCCGTGTACGAACATAAGATTTGGATAATCGCGACCTTCTTCGATTTCGGCTATTTCTGCCAATTCTACCAGGAAAGTCCACATATTGAAGAAATCGTAAACATAAATAATTTTGGTATTATCTTCATCCAGGACGCTTTCCAGCGAGGTTTCGTTCATAAGCCGTACTTCCCCGCCCATATCGAACTGGGAAATTTCCTCGCCCTGGTTCCAGTCTTCATCGCTTAAATAGAAGGAAGCCATTTCAGTTCCGTCGAAACCAAAAGATTGCACGATGGTATTGTGCAAATCTTCCAGGCTGCTCTCCTGGAGTAGTTCTATATCCCTAAAAACATCTTCTTCTGCATCAAGAATTACTCGAAATCGATATACCATAATCTTAAATTTTAGGCTTCAAAGTTACGAAGTTTTAAGCGTTTTCCCGGCTCTGAAACTTTCCATTAACAAATAAAACTGGAAGCCGAACAATACTGCGGCGATCACAAGGTGCAACGCCTGCGACATAAAGGGGAAATCGAAATTGTACATCGCAATTCCGGTGGCGATCTCCAAGATAAGAAGGCAGAGGACCCAATTCATTTTGCTGTAGCCGGCATTTAATTTTCGATTAAGCCAGAATAACCAAAGATTTATTCCCAATACCAGGATTGAAAAACTGCGATGAATGTAAAATGTAAGATCGGGGTCCTGTAACCACAAAGATTTTGCTGAATATCCCAGCGCTCTCACCTGTTCATCTACAAACTGGCGAACCTGGGTGCCGAGCACCACCTGGATGAGGGTGAAAATAATAGCCAAAACCATAAGCCGGTTGAAGCTTTGGTTATACTTCTGCTCTGCTGAAGCATTTGAAACCAGAAACAAAATATAAATTAGCAATGCCACAATAACCAGGGCCATCACCATATGCACTGTAATTTTCACCGGCGAAAGCACTGAATACACCACCGTTGCACCCAGCCAGGCCTGGAAGCCCATCAGGAAAACGCTGAGCCAGGAGAGTAAGGTGAGTCGTTTATCTTCCCTCCATTTACCAATGGAGAGCACCGCCATTGCCAATACTGCGAAACCGGCAAGAGCTCCGGCAAGGCGGTTTATGTATTCCACCCAGGTGTGGGTCGGATTAAAAATCGCATAATCGTGTTTGGTGTAGTCTTCCCAATTCTCAGGGTTGTAATTCTCTTTAGTGGTGAAAGTAGAACCCGCAACTTTAAGGCTTTCATCGACGATGATCACCTGGCCTTTTTTATATTCCCGGCCGGGTTGAAAGCGCAATTCGGCTTCTTCAGTTGGTGGGATATAATATCCAAAACATTTTGGCCAGTCGGGGCAACCCATACCAGACCCCGTCATTCTTACCACGGCTCCGGCAATTATTACCAGATACACCAGGATGATGGAAATTTTAACCGATTTTCTAAACATTTTTTAGGTTCAAAGTTTAAAAGTCAAGATTCAAAAAAGTTTGCTGTCCACTACGACTGCTCACCGCTAACCGATAGGCCTAATTCTTTACCTTTTTTAAGCATAAGTTCTCTTGCTGCCGAATGCTCATTAGGGATTTCTCCCTCCAGAATTGCTTCTTTAATAGTTTCTTTGATAATCCCGATTTCACGCGAAGGTTTTAAATTGAAGGTTTCCATAATTTCCTCACCGCTCACCGGGGGTTGAAAATTACGTACGTGATCCCGTTCTTCAACTTCCTTCATCTTTTGGCGTACCACCTGGAAATTCTTATGGTATTTTTTAAAACGTTTCGGATTTTTAGTAGTGATATCGGCCTCGCAAAGGGTCATTAAATCTTCTATATGATCTCCGGCATCAAAAATGAGACGACGCACAGCCGAATCGGTTACATCATTATCTACAATAGCAATAGGGCGGGAGCTCATCAAGACCAATTTTTGAACAAATTTCATCTTGTCATTAAGCGGCATTCGTAGACGTTTAAAAATTTTAAACACCATTTTCGCGCCTACAAATTCGTGCCCGTGAAAAGTCCAGCCTATTTTCTTATGAAATTTCTTGGTAGGGGCTTTGCCAATATCGTGTAATAAGGCAGCCCAACGCAGCCAAAGATCATCGGTGTTTTGAGCGATATTATCCACAACCTCCAGGGTATGCCAAAAGTTGTCTTTATGCCGCTGACCCTCAATTTCATCTATGCCTTCAAGAGCGGTAAGTTCGGGTAAAATAAGTTTTAATAGCCCCGTTTTATGCAAAAGTGCAAAACCTTTTGATGGTTTTTCGGCCAGCATAATTTTATGCAATTCATCGGTAATTCTTTCTTTGGAGATTATTTTCAACCGATTTGAATTTGCTGAAATAGCTTCCAGAGAATCTTTTTCGATTTTAAAATTTAACTGGGTAGCAAAACGAATCGCTCTCAACATTCGAAGCGGATCATCAGAATAGGTGATGCCCGGTTCCAAAGGCGTTTTTATTAATTTATTACTGAGGTCTTCGAGCCCGTTAAAGGGATCGAGTAAATTTCCGAAGTTTTTTTCATTGAGCGCCAGCGCCATTGCATTGATGGTAAAATCCCTGCGGTTTTGGTCGTCCTGTAGGCTGCCATCCTCCACAATTGGGTTTCGGCTGTTTTCTCTATAACTTTCTTTGCGGGCGCCAACAAATTCGATTTCCATATCAAAAGCCCGCAACATCGCAGTTCCATAGGTTTTAAAAATCTGAACTTTGGGTTTATGGGGTAATTTTTCAGCCACTTTTCTGGCCAGTTCTATCCCGCTGCCTATCGCGACGATATCGATATCCTTATGATCTCCACGATCCAGAATATAATCGCGAACAAACCCGCCAATCACATAGCTTTCAAGACCCAGTTCATCACTGGCCTCACTTATAACTTTAAAAATAGGATGGGTTAAAGCGCTTTTATAATTTATCACTTCGGAATTTTATTTTTATTCGATTCTTGTTTAGCCACGAATACACAATTGTTTTCTTTGCTTCTTTTAAAACCTAGCTTCCGGTTTAAATTCAGTAAATTTTTTTCGGTCGGGAATTAACATTTTCTTAGCCACGAATACACTAATGTTTTTTGTCTTCACCCTTAACCTTTCTTTAGTCTGTTTTTTCTTCGGTCATTACTTTGAGAATTTTAGTTCTTTCATTTCTTTCAAGAATAAATTTTTTTACAGAATAATACGTTTATGATCCAAAAGGTTCTTATTAAAATTAGCAAGTATACATAGTCTATAATTAGAAACTTTGAGATAATTGATACATTGGGCTATATGTTTATCATTAAGGTTTTCAATCGATTTTATTTCTAAAATAATTTTGCCAAACACCACAAAATCTACGTAAAATTTATGTGGTAAAGTGATGTTTTTATATTGAATTATAAACTCTTTCTCCCTTTCCCACGGAATATCAAGTAAGCCTAATTCATATTCAATGGCATCCTTATAAACAATTTCAGAAAAACCACTTCCTAACTCATTATAAACATTGAATAAGGCGCCAACAATCTGATAGCTTTCTTGTTTATAAATAATATTGGCCATGTTACTTCTTAATTTGTTTCTGAATCCCTCTTCATTGCCAATTCTTCAACAATAAATTATTTTCGAGATTCATACCATACTTTCATAATTCATTTTAATCACGAGACTTTAATCTCGAAAATTATTTGTGCATTCGTGGCTTAATTTTGTTGAAAATTACTGCCACGAATACACGAATTTAAGAGTATACAAACCTCACAGGTTTTCAAAACCTGTGAGGTTTAAATCAACTTTAGACGAAAATTACTTCCTTATCACCTTCACCTTTCCATCATTGCTAAGCTTAATAATAGCCGAAGGTTTGGCCGATTTTTTATTGCGCTGCAAATTTACCACATAGTCCACAGCTTTTAAAATTTCAGGACTTATTTCACTAAAGCTATTGGGGGTTGGTTCGCCGCTGATATTGGCCGAGGTAGAAACTATAGGTTTCCTGAATCGTTTCGCTAATTCGTTTGAAAATTTATCTTTTGAAACGCGTATGGCCAGCGAATTATCATCGGCGATCAGGTTTTCGGCAACGCGAATCGGGTCGTCGTAAATAATGGTGGTTGGTTTGCGGGCGTATTTTAGGATGTCATAGGCTACCTCTGGTACTTCTTCGATAAACTGATTAAGCATCTTATAATCTGATACTAAACAGATCAATGCTTTTTCCTCGGCTCTTTTCTTGATTGCGTAGACCTTATCTACCGCATCGGCATTGGTAGCATCGCAACCAATCCCCCAAACCGTATCGGTAGGGTAAAGAATAACGCCGCCGCGTTTTAAAACGGCAAGGGCATTTTGAATTTCGGTTTTATGATCTTCCATAGACTATGTTTTTATATTCTTCCAGGCTTTCCTGAGCCATTTTATGAGTTGTAAATTTATCAAGAATCAGTTGCCGGGCATTTTTAAGAAGCTGTTCTTTAAGTTCAGGATTTTTTTCTAAAAATAAAACCTGCGCAGCAAGCCCTTTAGCATCACCTTTATTGGCTAGCAACCCCGTTCTTTTATGGCTGACAATTTCGGGAATTCCGCCTACATTCGTTGAAATCACAGGGGTGTTGTGGTAAAAAGCTTCCCCAATTACATTGGGAAGCCCTTCAGATTTTGATGTAAGTAAAAAATAATCGAATTGCTTCAGATAAGCCGGTGCAGCCTGTTGAAAGCCGGTAAAATGAAAATAATTTTCGAGCCCCGATTTTTTAATTTTTTCCTGAAGCTTCGCTGTTTCCCTGGTAAAACTACCAATCTGTACAAAAGCAAAATCTTTTCGCTTCCCGATATTTATAAGTTCATTAGCCGTTTCGATTAAGCAATCCAGATCTTTAGGCCAGGTATGGTTGGCGATATTGCCTATAACTTTTATGTTTCCAGCTAAGCCGAATTTTTCTCTTATTGAAAATTCAGATTTAAGGGCATCCTGTCTTTTGACCCGAATTCCGTGGTATACTTTTTTTAATTTATGCTTTTCAGCAAATGAATTGGCCAGCATTTTTTTACTGAAATCTGAGACGCACAGTATCTTTTGAATCTTTGGGTAGTTGTATTTGTATAGACTTCTTTTCTTCTGTCTTATGGGAAACGATGTTTTTTTGCTGAAGATAAAATCGGGTAAATTTGAAAATTTATCGGCGATGACGGCCAGGGCCAGAGCTGTAGGATCGTGAATATGAATCAAATCGATATTTTCATCCCGACAAATTTTAATAATCTCCAAAAAATAACGTGGGTCCAGGTTCGTGAAAATTGGAGCAGTTCTAAAGTCGAGATTTGAGTTCCTTAAACTGGCTTCAAAGGCACTATTTTTTCTGCATAAAATAAGATTGGAAACTTCGGGATTGGATTCGGCCAACTCCAGGCATAAATTTTCGATATGTTTTTCCCCGCCACCCCAATTGTTTACGGCAGAAAGATGAAGGATTTTCATAGGGTTTGGGGCTAAAATTTAAAAATCCAAAAATACTGATTTTTAATAAAAAAACCGGCTTGTAAGAATGCTAACTTATTGAGTTTTCCCCGTCCAATGGGTACTTTTCCTTACCGATTTTTCATAATACAGTTCCTCGTCATCGGGATGTGCCGAATTTACATACCAGGGTAAATGATGACATTGATATGGATAGCCTACCCGAAGCATTTCGTCGCTGCCATCTCTTTTCCCGCGGCGGGAGAAGGGGCGGTACAGGGCAAAAGTAGTATCAATGGGTGCGATATAAACCCCTTTTTCCTTTTCAAGTTTATAAAATTTTGATTCCCAGTCTAAAACCTCTTTTTTCTGAGCATAATGATCGGGAAGCTCATCGATTTTTAATGAAAAGCCGGTTTTATGGACTTCAGGATACTTTTGAAGCAGCTTGTA
This sequence comes from Salegentibacter haimaensis, assembly GCF_054121495.1. NCBI lineage: Bacteria > Pseudomonadati > Bacteroidota > Flavobacteriia > Flavobacteriales > Flavobacteriaceae > Salegentibacter > Salegentibacter haimaensis. The sequence goes on along the minus strand of NZ_JBSYGH010000007.1, from coordinate 125,951 downwards.
AAATCGCTGCATAAAATCATCGGGACAATCTTCGATCAAACTTAAGTCAGAGTCGGTATAGCAGTAATAACCGGTGAAGAATTTATACCAGATTCCACTTTTCCAGAGGGCTTTGAAGCCAATGTTTTTTCGAAGCCTGAAAACCTTATAGGTGCATTCGTTTTCGTAATACTCAAGTAGTGGAGGATAGGTAGATTTGTTGTCTATGATATAGAGATTGGTATAACCTCTGGTTTCAAGATCTGAGATTAATTGCTTTAGAGTACTTAAGCGGTTGTAATTATTAATTATTACAGGAATTTGTTTGAAATCGGCTGGGGTTTTGCCAAAGTTTTTCGCTAAAAACCTGTAGAATTTTTTACCAAAGAACCTTGCCATAGCGTTTATTTTGAAGCTTCCCGCTCTATTATAGGCTCCCAAAAAGATTTCACCTTGGGTTTTTCAAATCCGTGGCAACCAAAGGGCAGGCTGTTGTTGAGAATTTTCATTCCCAGGGCCGGTTTACGGTCCAGGGCAAAAGCGGCAGCTTCCTTATAGCCGGGTTTTGAAAAATCGGGATAATATTGAGGTGCTTTTAATGACCAAAACACATCTTCTATCGCATAAATTCCTTCGCTATGATCTTTTAACTCTTTATGAATCAGTTTTTTAAGTCCCCTGGTGATTTTGTAAAAGGTTTGAGTTTTCCGAAGAGAAAGTCCGCCATTGCCTACTTCAAAAAAGATAGGTTTTCGCTTTTTCTTTTTCGCCGATTGAAACGGCTTAAGTGCTTTGGAAACCAGGTTGTTGGTAGCCAGCCAGGGCGCTCCTATATAATCGTAGCCTTTTTCACACCATTCGAGCAGTTCATTTCTAAAAACAAAAGCGTCTAACTGATAGAGAAGTATATATTCGTATTCTAAAAAGGCTTCGTAGAACTCGAGGCTAAGCATTAGCCTGTTGTAATCACTAATACTTTTAAAATAGTCTGGACTGAATTCGCTAAACGAAATATTGAGATTTTTAAAGTTTTCCCGATCAAAACCTTTAGGGCAGGCAAAGATTATCCTGAAGTCACCTAATATTTTCAGGCATTGCTTCAGGGAAAGTTCTTCAGAATGTGATAGGGCAGATTTGTAAACCGGGATTACAACAGCAACCTTCATTGTAAAAATAATTTGGTTGCGAATATAAATATTAAATTTGTCCCAGATAAATAATGATGCAAGTCCATACCACTCCAAAATATCAAAAAGCTGAAAATTCGATTCGGGAACTTCTTTTAAATTTTGAGCAAAATGGCCAGATGCTGGGCCCTGGAGAACGAAATAAAATTAAAATTTTTGAGCTTGAAGGCGAAAAGTTAAATATTAAAAGCTTTAAAATTCCGAATAGCTTTAACAAATTGGTATACCGGTTTTTCCGAAAATCCAAAGCCGAACGATCTTTCCTCTATGCCAGTAAATTGAAGCAGTTAGGTATTGGTACACCCCAGCCAATCGCGTATGCCGAAGAGAAAAAAACAACCAGTTTGCAGCGTAGTTTTTATGTGAGTATTCATCAGGATTACGATTTTACTTTTAGAGAATTAGATTTGGCTAAACCGGGTCACGAGGAAATATTAAGGGCATTTACGCGTTTTACATTAAAATTGCATAAGAATAAGGTGGAATTTCTGGATCATTCGCCAGGGAATACACTTATAAAATTAAATAAGGATCGGGAACCAGATTTTTACCTGGTAGATCTCAATCGAATGAATTTTAAAGAGCTTGATTTCGATGCCCGAATGAAAAATTTTGCCCGGTTGAGTCCGCATAAGGAGGTAGTGGCGATAATGGCTTCAGAATATGCAAGATGTACAGGAAGGCCTGAAGCAGAGGTGTTTGAAAAAATGTGGAAGTATACCAATGAATTTCAAGAGAAATTCTGGAGAAAACAGCGATTAAAACAAAAACTCGGCCTTAAAAAAGGAGTGATAAAATAATGAATCCGGAAATTTCAGTAATTCTGAGCACCTATAATGCGGTGGAATGGTTAAGAAAAACGCTGTTGGGGTATAGCGTTCAGAATTTTAAAAATTTTGAAGTGATCATAGCCGATGACGGTTCTACTTCAGAAACTTCAAAATTCATCTCATATTTTTCTAAAAAGGTTGACTTTCCTATAATTCACGTGTGGCAGGAAGATGATGGTTTTCAAAAGACTAAAATTCTGAATAAGGCAATTTTAGTTTGCAATTCAGATTACATATTAATGAGTGATGGAGATTGTATTCCGCGGAAGGATTTTATAAAGATGCATATAAAATTTCGCGAGGAGGGCTATTTCCTATCCGGGGGTTATTTTAAGCTGCCTATGGATATTTCAGAAGAGATCACTTCAGAGGATATCATATCTCAGCGTTGTTTCGATAAAGCCTGGTTAAAAGCTAAAGGTTTGAAATCGTCTCTTAAAAACTCAAAACTCACGGCAGGGCGAAAACGTGCAAAGTTTTTAAATTCCCTTACTCCTACAGGGGCTACCTGGAATGGGCATAATTCGAGTGGCTGGAAAAAGGATATCCTGGCTGTAAATGGTTTTGATGAACGTATGCAATATGGAGGGGAAGACAGGGAACTCGGGGAGCGCTTGTTTAATTTAGGAATTAAAACCAAACAAATTCGCTATTCGGCTGTTTGTGTACATTTGGAACATAGCCGGGGTTATGTTAATCAGGAAGCAATAGAATTAAATAACTCTATAAGAGGAAAAGTTAAAGCTGAAAATTTGATTGAAACCCCTTACGGAATTAGGAAATCCGGTTAAGAAAAAGCTGTAGCTCTTTCCAGATAAATTCAGGTTTGAACTTTAAATATTTCTCTGCGTTGGAAAGTTTACTATTCTTAATAACCTGAGGCTTGAAATCTGCCAGATGCACCGCTCTATTCAAATCACCTTCATATAAAGCCCAAACTTCCTTGTTGATTTGAGGGGAAAAAATCGCAAAAGTGGGGATGTTTAGGGCCTTTGCCATATTAATGGCCCCACCTTCGTTTCCAATTAGGGCATCGCAGTGGCTGGTAAGAGCCAAAAACTCCCGCAGAGACTTTCCGTATAAATTTATATATATATTAGTTCGTGTATTTTGCTCACAATAAGAGAGTAGTTCTTCAACCTGCGCTTTCTGAGAAGGAATATAATTGAACAACAAACTCGCCCCTGTCATCGCGACTATTTTATCTAATACCTGGGCCATATAGGGTAGCGGATAGGTTTTCTCTTCTGAACTTCCCAAAACTCCAATCATAAAAAGGGGTTTTCCCGTTGGGATGCCTTCCCGATTTATTCGCTCCCGGGCTGCCTGTTTTTCTTCTTTGATGAGATAAATTTTTGGCTTTAATTCCAGCGGAAAACTTTTATCTATTGCCTGTAAGAGCTGCATTCTGTTTTCGATGGCAAAACCCGAATTGGTTTCCAGCTTCTCTCTATAATTAAAAGTATCTGTGTACAAAAAGGAAGTATACCATTTTCTATAGGAAATCCTTTTTCTTGCTTCTGATAGAAAACTTAGCAGGCTACTGCCTATTTTGGAATAAACATCAATTACGATGTCGTATTCTACCTGTTTTAAGCTTTTCGCAAATTTCAGAAATGCAAGGGGGCTTTTCAGGCTTTCCTTATCATATTCAATAAGCCTGTCGATATGGGGGTTATGCTCAACCACCGGTCGGGTATGCGGATAGATGAGATAATGCAATTCAACTTCCGGATATTTTATTCGTAAGGCCTCAAACAGGATCGAGGATGTGAGCACATCCCCGATCATTTTTTGTTGAATTATGAGTATTTTCATAGGCCCCTCTCGACCTCCCCAAAGGGGAGGAGTTAATTTGAATTATTTTATTGAGTACTTGTTGTACATTTATTTATAATAAAAAGAATTTCCCCTTAGGGGGTTAGGGGGCTTACACCGCTACATCATATTCTCTAAGCGCATCGTTTAGCGATGTCTTTTTATTAGTGCTTTCCTTTCTTTTTCCAATAATTAATGCGCAGGGTACATTATATTCCCCGGCAGGGAATTTTTTGGTATAACTTCCAGGAATCACTACCGAACTGGCCGGAACTATTCCCTTCATTTCCTTAGGTTCATCGCCGGTTACATCGATAATTTTAGTTGATGCGGTTAGAACAACATTAGCGCCAAGAACCGCCTCTTTCTCTACTTTAACTCCTTCAACCACAATACTTCTGGAGCCCAGAAATGCATTGTCCTCGATAATAACGGGAGAAGCCTGTAAAGGCTCTAATACCCCGCCAATTCCAACACCACCGCTTAGGTGAACATTTTTACCAATTTGCGCGCAGCTTCCCACCGTAGCCCAGGTATCTACCATGGTGCCCTCATCTACATAAGCCCCAATATTCACGTAACTGGGCATCATAATCACCCCTTTGGAAATAAAAGCTCCGTGGCGGGCCACGGCATTGGGAACCACCCGAATGCCTTTATCTTTATAACCCTGTTTTAATGGAATTTTATCGTGATATTCAAAAATGCCGGCTTCCAGGGTTTCCATTTTTTGAATGGGGAAATAAAGCACCACTGCTTTTTTAACCCATTCATTCACCTGCCAGCCATTCTCTGTTGGCTCGGCGGTGCGAAGTTTACCTTCGTCTAATAAGGAGATCACCTCTCTAATAGCATCGGTGGTTTGCATATCTTTTAAAAGTTCCCGGTTATCCCAGGCCTTTTCAATAGTGTTTTGTAATTCTTTCATCGCGGTTTTTAATTAAGGTAATCAGGCAATTTGTACTTCTTTGATTCTGTATTTTCGAATAAAATCCAGCAAAGCATACACAAAAAAACCTGTTCCAATCATTTCAAAAAGTTCTTCAAAGGTAGATAAAACAAAGCTTTCTGGCAGCCTCAATAGGTTTTGGTTTTGATATCCCATAGTATCGATATACCAACCTGTAAACATTTCGAGCCCTAAAGCACCCGAAACGAAAATGCCGCCCGCCGCCAAAAAATTTAAACGGTCTCTTACGGGAAGTTCAAAAAGCGGTTTCAGGATTAGAATTGCCAGAAGTATCAGGGCGATTCCATAAGGTATTACCCAGGCGAAATAAAACAAGCCTGTATTATTTATATTTTGTGAAAGTGATGCTCCAATTTTTTCGTGAAATACCAATAATTCATCCAAGCCAATAAATAAAATTACCGCACTCATACCCCACCAAAAGAATTTTGATTTTTTCACTTTTAGCTTACTTGCCCCAATAAAAGCCAATAAAGCTGCTGCAATGAAATGCAGAATGGCCGAAAAAACACTGGGTGCATTTCGCTCAAGATTGAAATTGGTTTTTCTGAAAAAATAGGACCTTACATCCCGTTCGTTAAAATAAAAATCAAGGTAGCTCGCAATATTTAGGAGCAGGAGAATGAAAATGATGAGCATAATGCCCGTAAATATTTTCGTCGGAAAATTTTCTCTCATGGAATTGTTTCGAAAGGAAGATTGAAGCCGCGAATTTAAAATAAATTAATGATAAGGCGCAACTTCGCAATTAAAGGCGGGTTTTTTCGCTAGGTGAATTAAGCCTATCTTTGCGACCAGATATGGCACGAATTTTAGCATTGGATTACGGAACCAAACGCACCGGGATAGCGGTGACCGATGAGCTCAAGCTTATTGCTTCGGGCCTTACCACAGTGGCAACCAGCGAGCTGCTGCTTTTTCTTGAAAAATATTTTTCTGAAGAAAATGTTGAATTGGTGTTGGTGGGAGAACCCCGGCGGGATGACGATAGCTTTTCTGAAAGCGAAACCTATATCCAGGAATTTCTGAAGAAATTTGTTGAAAAATTTCCTGAAATGCCGGTAAAAAGAGTTGATGAGCGTTATACCTCCAAAATGGCTTTTCAAACCATGATAGACAGCGGACTCAAAAAAAAACAACGCCGCAATAAAGCCCTGGTAGACGAAATTAGTGCGACCATCATATTACAATCGTATTTGTATTAAAAAAGAATAATGTATAATTCCGAATAAAACTTGAAGACCAATTTAATAGAACGCTCCAATAATTTTGCCCATAGATGTGTGAAATGGGCTGTATGTCTTCCAAAAAATAAATTAGGAAGTCATATTGAAGGTCAGCTGATTCGGTGTAGTACCTCAGTAGCCGCCAACTATAGAGCTGCCTGTTTGGGTCAATCCAAAAAAGCTTTTATCTCAAAACTGGCAATTGTCATCGAAGAAGCAGATGAATGTGTTTTCTGAATCGAGTTTGCTATTGAGGAAAAATTGATGGATACCGTGAATTCGGAAAATTTAATAAAAGAAGTCAAAGAATTAACAGCAATATTTATTGCGTCTAGAATTACCGCAGTGAAGAATCTGAATAGAGGAAATTAATACCTTACACTATACATTTAGAGATGGTTTAGCATAGAAGATTATTCATTATTCATTTTACATTATAAAATATTAGTTTAAAAATGATATTACCAATTGTAGCTTACGGAGATCCGGTTTTAAGAAAGAAGGGAAAAGATATCTCTGAAGATTACCCAAAATTACAGGAATTAATTGAGAGTATGTGGGATACCATGTACAATGCTTATGGAGTGGGTCTTGCCGCTCCTCAGGTTGGGCTCCCCATTAGAATGTTCGTTATAGATCCCAGCCCTTTTGCTGAAGATGAAGAAATTTCTGAAGAGGACAAAAAACAACTGGAAAACCTTAGAAAAGTTTTTATCAACCCTCAAATCGTTGAAGAAAACGGTGACGAATGGGCATTTAATGAGGGCTGCTTAAGTATCCCTGAGGTGCGGGAAGATGTTTTTAGAAAACCTGAGATTGTGATCGAATATCAGGATGAAAACTTCGAAAATCACCGGGAAACCTATTCGGGTCTGGCCGCGAGAGTAATCCAGCACGAATATGATCATATTGAAGGAATTTTGTTTACCGATAAGCTCTCCAGTCTTAAAAAGAGACTGATAAAAGGAAAACTTGCCAATATCTCGAAAGGCAAAATTAATGTAGAGTATAAGATGCGTTTTCCGGCGATGAAAAAAGGGAGATAAGCTTTTGAAAATTGAAGTGGGGATGTGATATTTGTCCTCCAAAATAAAAAAAAACTATGAGTCTGGATAAAATTTTAGCAATCTCAGGAAAACCTGGTCTATATGAGCTTTCAGCTCAAACCCGCGGCGGATTTATCGTTAAATCTATCCCCGACGGAAAAAAAATGGCGGTAAATGTTAGACATAACGTAAGCCTGCTTAGTGAAATCGCAATCTACACCTATACCGAAGAAGTGCCCCTGGCCGAAATCTTTGAGAAAATAAAGGAAAAAGAAAACGGAGGAGAGGCCATAAGCCCGAAATCTTCTAAAAAAGAACTTGAAGCTTATTTCGCTGAAGTCCTACCCGATTATGATGTAGACAGAGTTTATGCCAGCGATATGAAGAAAATATTTCAGTGGTATAATCTCTTGATCAAAAACGGATTTACCGAGTTTGTAGCTTCCGAAGAAAAGGAAGAGGTAGAAACTACCGAAAAAAGCGGCGAAGAATAAAAATCTTCTTCCGAAAAATAAAAAATCCCTCTTTGAGATACTCAGGAGGGATTTTTTTTATTTGTATTCTTTCTTAATCCTATCCAGTCTTCGCTTGCTTTCTCTTTCCTTAATCACCTCACGCTTATCATACAGCTTTTTCCCTTTTGCGAGGGAGATTTCCAGTTTCGCGAGTCCGCGGTCGTTGATGAAGAGGCGTAAGGGAATGATGGTAAGGCCTGAATTCTTTACCTCTTTTTCAAGTTTTCTCAGCTCCCTTTTTTGCAGCAAAAGTTTTCTCTCGCTTTTAGGATTGTGATTAAAGTGCGTCGCGTGAGAATATTCTTCAACGTGCATATTGATCACAAATAATTCATGATTCTGAAATTCACAAAAACTCTCGGCAATTGAAGCCTTTCCCTGGCGAATGGCCTTAATTTCAGTCCCGGCAAGTTTTATCCCGGCAACATACTTATCCAGAAATTCGTATTCGAATTTTGCCTTCCGGTTTTTTATATTAATGGTGTTGCTAGTCTTCTTCATCGACACAAAAATAGGAAGCTTTATTAAGAAAACGACTTATTAAAATCTTAATTTGAAATTTCGATAATTCTTATATTTACAATATGGAAATATCCTATACTACAAAGAAAAAAAGTAAAGAAGAACAGCAGGAAAAATTTTTAAAATTAGATCCTGCCGGGCGGTTCCAGAGTTTTCTAGCTCTGGTGGAAACTATTAGTTTGTTTGGAGTTAAAGAAAATGATTCCAATAAAATGTATAATATGAAGGATAATTTTGTAATTCAGAAAAAGATAAGGGATTGATTGGTAAATGGAAAAAGGAGGTTAATTTGTTTATTGAATTAGCATCACAATATAAAGTGGAAATGCTATTGATAGGGGGAGGGGCAGTGAATTTTCACGGATATCAAAGACATTCTGCAGATGTTGACTTCTGGTTTAATCCCAGCGAAGAAAATTTCAATAAACTCCTGAAGGTGATCAATGAATTAGGCTATGAAGTGACAGACTTCCCCGACGCTGTTAAAAATCAAGAACAGAATATTAGTTTGAAATTCTCTCCTTCAGACTTCAATATAGAACTTATCACCCGATTTTCTCTGAATAAAACCTTTGACGAAGCAATGAAAGAAAGCCATAGGGTGAGTATAAATGCAAATTCTGTTTCGAAATTCAATGTAATTTCTTTAGAAGATCTTATACAAAGTAAAATAAAATCTGGTCGACCCAAAGACTTGCTCGACATTCAACAGTAAAGAGAAATACATAAGCTTGATGAGACTTAAAATTCACCAGCTTTCTTAACTTTGCCGGTAAGTTTTTTAAGATGAAAAGAATAGTATTCAGTTTATTTATTGGGCTGTTGTTTGCCGCCTGCAATCAGGAAAAGGAATTAACCGCAAACGAAATAATTGATAAGAGCATTAAGGCTTCAGGCGGAGATCGCTATCAACAGGCTGAAATAACTTTCGACTTTCGGGATATTAGCTATAAAAGCAGTCGCCAGGGCGGGAAATTTAGCCTGGAACGCCAGTTAACCGATTCTACCGGAACTGCCTATCATGATATTCTCAATAACGAAGGTTTTACCCGCTACCACAAAGATTCAATGGTGGTTTTAAGCGATTCGCTTAAAACAGTTTATGGCAATTCTGTAAACTCAGTACATTATTTTGTGCAATTACCCTTTGGTCTTAATGATGAGGCCGTAAATAAGGAGCTTATTGGCAAGGACAGTATAGAAGGTCGGGAATACTATGAGATTAAAGTGACCTTTAATGCCGAAGGCGGGGGAGAAGATCACGAAGATGTTTATATGTACTGGATCAATACCCGAGATTTTTTTATAGACTATCTCGCCTATAGTTTCGAGGTGAACGATGGGGGTATTCGCTTCCGAAGAGCTATTAATCCGCGTTTCATTGAGGGGATTCGATTTGTGGACTACGAGAATTATAAAACCGATGATCTCTCAACTCCTCTTGAAGATCTCGATGATCTCTTTGAGCAAAAAGAACTGGAATTGCTATCCAATATCGAAAATAAGAGGTTTCGAGTGAAAATACTGGATTAATCGATATATAAAACTTCAGAAGTTCTGCTGCCATCGGGTAGTATGTGAACGATGAAAAGGCTCCCATAAACCGATTCGTCTAATTCCTCATATTTTTCCTGCTGAAGAATGTAATTTACAAACTCAGGGTTTAAATTGCTGTGGCCCACTACCAGTACTTTTTTGCCCCTGGTTTTCTCCTGAAACTCCTCGTCATTTAATTTTTTAGTATTGAAGAAAGAAATCTCTTTTCCATTTTCACTGGCGATTGGTTTAGCAGTATTTCGGGTTCTTTTGTAATCTGAACTGTATATCAAATCGAAATCTACTTCTTTAAAGATTTCAGCCCAGTTTTCAGCCCGGGCAATGCCTTTATCGGTGAGTTCGGGATCTTTATTTTCTTTATCCAGAGTGTCCTTTTCGGCGTGGCGAATAAAATAGTAGGTGGTTAACTCATTTGTTTCTGCCTTAAAATTTTTATCCCCCTTATGATTATTGCAGGCAGTTAAAAAAATGAGGCTTAGAATCAATAAAATTCGCATAGCTGTATTTTTTAGTTTTTAATATTGATTTCCAGTAGTATAAACTGGGTGATTTGATGTCCAAAACTGCTAAAATTATCATCAGAAACCAGGATCAGGCTTCGGTTACCATTGGGTAAAACCGGGCCAAAACTCATCCCTTCGAGATTATCGATAATTTCCTGGGTGAGTTGTTTTTTTACCGATTTAAAATTGAAAACCAGGCGTTTTTCGGCAGGCTGGTATTTTCCTTTTTTAAGTTCTTTTATCTCCAGCACGTCACTGGCATTTGATGCATCTACGTCAAAAATTTTAACCGTATTGCCGTGGGAACCATAACCTGCAGAGTATGCCCTTTCCAAAACAAGGAATCTTTGTTCATCATATTCCAGCAGTTCGGTTAATCCATTTACTGCAAACCAGTTAATTGGCAGTTTTGCGATCCCGTCAAGGGAATAGGCAAATTGCTTTTCGGGCTTTTTTAAGTTCTTATCAAAGCGGGTAATTCGTACCGGGGAATGAGTTTTATAAATTTTAGGTTGAGGGCCGTCATTTTCCAGGGGTAATTCCATTCCTACCCAGTAAGCCTGCCGGTCAAAACTCTCGGCTAATCCTTCAAAAACTCCATTATGCCTGGGTTTTTGTTCACCTTTGGCCTCAAAATACTGCGGAATTTCAAACTCTTGCTGAATTTTCCCATCCAGGTCAACATAAAAAATCGCCGGATTTTTGCCACTATTTATAGAGCCTTCAGAAGAAACCACCAAATTTCCCGTGGCGGAGTCGAAGCGAATCGCTTCAAGATCGGGCGTGCTTTTCCTGAAAAATTCTTCATTCCCCTGAAGTTTTATCACTTCAGAAATAATTACCGTATCAATGCGATTCCCCGATAATGAAATTTCAGCCTTATAAATCCTGGGATTAGAGGGTTGATCGCACACCAAATAATACTTGCCGTCGTGGTAATCAATACCCGAAATCCCGCCCACAAGGCTGCCGTCTATTTCTAAATTTTGCGGCAGCACAAAATCGTCCAGATAGGTGAGTTCTATATTGCTTTGATCTAATTTTCGGGTAGTGGCGCAGCTTGATAGGACTAAAGCCGCGATTAGTATGCTGAATAATCTCATTGCCTTATTTTCAGCGGTAAAAATAACAAATCCTTAAGATAAGAATAGCAGTTTCTTGAGAGAAATCGGGAACCTGAATAGGTATATTTATACTTATTAACTAATAAAACCAATTGTGATGAATAATGATCAATTAGAAGGAAAATGGAAACAGGTTAGAGGTAAGTTCAAACAAAAGTACGGTGATGTAACCGATGATGATACTACCTATTCTGAAGGTAAATTTGATGAGATGCTTGGACGTCTTCAGGAAAAAACCGGAAAGACCAAAGAAGAATTAAAACGTGAAATCGATAAGTTGTAACTTCAATTTTGCTGAAAACTAAAAGAGGGCCAAAATTTTTTGACCCTCTTTTTTTGTTTCAGAATTTATTCAAAGCTTAGTTTTCAGATAATTCTGCCTGGTTTCTAAAAACCAGTTCATCATCAAACTCATCCAAAAGTATAATGCTATCGGTATGAACGCTACCTGCCAGAATCTCTTTAGAAAGTTTATTGAGTACTTCTCGTTGAACCACTCGTTTCACCGGGCGGGCTCCAAATTGAGGATCAAAGCCTCTTTTTGCCAAAAATGAGATAGCTTCTGGTGTGGCATCAAGGGTAATATTTTGTTTCGACAGCATCTTTTTCACGTCTTTTAGCTGCAGCTCAACAATTTGATTGATATCTGCCTGGGTAAGCGGGCTAAACATCACAATATCATCGATACGGTTTATGAATTCAGGGCGTACGCTTTGTTTTAGTAAGCCCAGCACTTCAGTTTTTGCGGCTTCCATCGCCGTATCCATATCCTTAATATTTTCAAATTTCTCCTGAATAATATGACTGCCCATATTGGAGGTCATAATTATTATAGTGTTTTTGAAGTCGGCCAGCCTACCTTTATTATCGGTTAATCGACCTTCATCTAAAACCTGAAGCAGAATATTAAAAGTATCGGGATGCGCTTTTTCAATTTCATCGAGCAAAATCACCGAATAGGGTTTTCTACGAACCGCCTCGGTAAGCTGCCCGCCCTCGTCATAGCCCACGTACCCGGGAGGTGCTCCTACTAAACGGCTTACCGCGTGCCGCTCCTGGTATTCGCTCATATCGATTCTGGTCATCGCTGCCTCATCGTCGAAAAGGTATTCTGCCAGGGCTTTGGCTAGTTCGGTTTTACCAACCCCGGTAGTCCCTAAAAACAGGAAGGTACCAATAGGTTTTTTCTGGTCCTGTAAACCTGCGCGACTACGGCGTACTGCATCACTTACGGCGATGATTGCTTCCTGCTGGCCAACTACACGCTTATGCAGTTCTGCTTCCAGTTTTAATAGTTTCTCCCGGTCGCTTTGAAGCATTTTGGTAACCGGAATTCCGGTCCATTTGGCCACCACTTCTGCGATATCTTCATTGGTAACCTCCTCCTGAATCAGGGATTTTCCTTCCTGTTTTTCGGCTACTTCCTGCTGAAGCTTTTCAAGCTTTTCCTGGGCTTCTTTAATCTTTCCGTAGCGAATTTCGGCAACTTTTCCGTAATCGCCTTCACGCTCAGCGCGCTCGGCCTCGAGTTTATAATCTTCAATTTCAGATTTTAAATTCTGAATATTGTCTACCAGGCCTTTTTCATTTTGCCAGCGGGCGTTTAGCTCGTTGCGCTCGTCTTTAAGCTGGGCAAGATCGGCTCTTAAGAGCTTTAATTTATTTTCGTCCTTTTCCCGCTTAATCGCCTCGATCTCGATTTCGAGCTGCATAATTCTACGGTCGAGTACATCGAGTTCTTCCGGCTTGGAATTTATTTCCATTCGAAGTTTCGATGCAGCCTCATCCATAAGGTCAATCGCTTTATCGGGTAAAAACCTGTTGGTGATATAGCGTTGTGAAAGCTCTACCGCTGCGATGATGGCTTCATCTTTAATTCGAACTTTATGATGGGTTTCGTATTTTTCCTTAATTCCCCGCAAAATAGAGATCGCACTTTCTACATCGGGTTCTTCCACATTTACCTTCTGGAAACGTCGCTCCAGGGCTTTGTCTTTTTCAAAGTATTTTTGATACTCATCGAGGGTGGTGGCTCCAATAGCACGTAGTTCACCACGTGCCAGTGCAGGTTTCAGGATATTGGCGGCATCCATCGCTCCCTGGCCGCCCCCGGCTCCAACAAGGGTGTGAATTTCATCAATAAAAAGTACAATATTTCCTTCGCTGCTGGTAACTTCCTTGATTACCGCCTTTAATCTTTCCTCAAACTCACCTTTATATTTAGCTCCGGCAATAAGGGCGCCCATATCCAGGTTGTAAATAATTTTGTCCTTTAAGTTTTCAGGAACGTCGCCGGCAATGATACGATGGGCAAGGCCCTCGGCGATGGCGGTTTTCCCGGTTCCCGGTTCCCCTACCAACATAGGATTGTTTTTTGTTCTTCGGGAAAGAATTTGCAGAATTCTTCTTATCTCTTCATCTCTTCCAATAACCGGGTCGAGCTTACCTTCTTCGGCAAGTTTGTTGAGGTTTTTGGCGTATTTATTTAGCGAATTGTAAGTTTCCTCGGCGCTTTGAGAAGTTACCCTTTCACCTTTGCGCAATTCATCGATGGCAGCCCGCAGCGATTTTTCAGTGGCTCCCTGGTCTTTAAGGATTTGGGCTACCTTACTGGAAGATTTAAAGATCGCCAGGATAAGATGCTCGATAGAAACAAATTCATCGTTCATTTTCTTAGCGATGCTGCTGGCTTCGTTTACGGCTTTCCCCGCCTCACGGGAAAACATAAGTTCACCACCGCTAACTTTTGGAAAACTTTCCAGAGTTTTATCCAAAATCTGATTGAATAAAGCAGTGTTGATGTTTAATTTTTTCAGTAAAAACGGAGTTACATTCTCATCGACCATATTAATGGCTTTGAAAATATGCTCGTTTTCGATTTGCTGATGGCCCAATTCCTGAGCCAAAGCCTGGGCCTGTTGAATGGCCTCCTGGGATTTTATGGTAAAGTTGTTAAAATTCATAGTCGTAATTTTTTCAGCTAAAAAGCAATAGATGTACCATTAGAAAAATCGGTCATTATGACTGGTTATTTTAAAAAACAAAAGACAAAAAGTCAGTTTTAATAAAAAATCAGGAAAAATTTTGGAATCTTTGGGAGTATTAAATTTATTACTTTTTAGTTTTATAAAAAAGGAAATTCAGCATGGGAATATTCGATAAGATTTTTAAGAGTGAAAGAGATATTGCGAAGGAGGAAATAAAAAAAGTAGATTGGATAGAACTCACTTCTCTCGAACAATTAGAGAAAATAAAGACCGATTCTGTCAACAAAGCTGTCGTGATTTTAAAACATTCTACCCGCTGCGGGATAAGCCGTATGGTGTTGCGCAATTTCGAAAATGAATACGATCTGGAAAAAGAAGCTATGGATTTATATTTCCTTGATTTAATTCAGCATCGGGAAATCTCCAACAAAATTGCCGAAGATTTTAAGGTGCGTCACGAAAGCCCCCAGGTTTTGGTAATAAAAGATGGGGAAGCGGTTTACCATAATTCGCATCAGGGAATTTCTGCAAGAAAGTTAGCAGATTTCGTATAGCTCCTGTTAAATATATTTTAAGCCTGAAGCTTTCCTGAAGCTTGCTTTGTATATTTCAGAAAAACCTAGGTATGAGTAAGAAAGAAGATATTAAGAAGCTGGAGAAAAACTGGGAAGAATTAAATTCTCAGGAAAAACAGGAGCAAAGAGAGCAGGAGGAATTTATGGATTCCAGTCAGAAAGAAGGGTCCAAATCTTCTGAAACAAAAAATAAAGACAAGAGTAATAAGAAGATGCATCCCAATCCCGGCAAACGGGAAAAGGAAGAATTTATGGATCAAAAACAGAAAGATAAAAAATAAAAAATCCCGCACTCGCGGGATTTTTTATTTTCTGAAATCACATCTATTTCTTTTTAGGTTTAAAAACCGGAAGCAGCTTGGTGCGAACCTCGCCAAAACCTATTCTGTAGCCCTGGCCATCACAGTGCCCCCGCATTATTATGGTATCGTTGTCTTCTACAAATTTGCGTTCACTACCATCCTTTAATTTTATAGGCTTTGTACCCTTCCAGCTAAGTTCAAGCATTGAACCGTAAGAATCTTCGGTTGGCCCGGAAATCGTTCCAGAAGCCATCATATCTCCCGAATATACCGGGCAACCATTAATGGTGTGGTGCGCCAATTGCTGGCTCATATTCCAGTACATATATTTATAGTTGGAAGTGGCCAGTTTGGTTTCTTCTCCGCCTTCGGGCTGGAGGCTTACTTCCAGGTTAATATCAAAACTTCTTTTGCCATCTATTTGCAGGTAGGGCAGCAATTCTTTTTCTGGTTTGGGGCTTTCAACTCTAAATGGCTCCAGAGCATCCAAAGTTACTATCCAGGGTGAAATAGAAGAGGCAAAGTTTTTAGCTAAAAACGGGCCTAATGGCACGTATTCCCACTTCTGAATATCGCGAGCACTCCAGTCGTTAAAAATCACCATTCCGAAGATGTAATCCTCGGTTTCTTCAATAGGAATAGGTTCCCCCAGCACATTGGCATCGGTAGTGATGAAGGCCATTTCCAATTCGAAATCTACCAGTTTGGATGGTCCAAAAACCGGTTTATCAGAACCTTCTGGCATAGTTTGGCCCTGTGGGCGATGAACCGGGATGCCGCTTGGAATTATGGAAGAACTTCTTCCGTGGTATCCCACCGGAATATGCAACCAGTTTGGGAGCAGCGCATTATCGGGATCCCGAAACATGGTGCCCACATTGGTGGCGTGTTCTTTACTGGAATAAAAATCGGTATAATCGCCTACCTGTACCGGCATTTGCATTTCGATCTCATCTAGAGTGAAAAGCACTGTATTGCGATCTTTTTGATTGTCTCTAAGTGAACTGTTATTGGCATCGAAGATTTCAGCGATTCGGTTTCGCACCAGTCGCCAGGTTTTTTTTCCGTCGGAAATAAAATCGTTCAAACTGTCCTGAAGAAAAATATCGTCGGTAAGCGGTATGCCATCAAAATATCCTAATTGATGCAGCGCTCCCAGATCTATGGCGTAATCTCCAATTCGGGTCCCGATAGTAATCACATCGTCTCTGGTGAGAAATACACCAAAAGGAATGTTTTGTATAGGGAAATCGGTATTTTCGGGGAGATCCAGCCAGGTTTTTCTGTTAGGGTCGTTCGCAGTAATAGACATATTTTTTTGTTGGTTTTTTGTTAAAATCTACTCACTCAAATATATTATTTTCCCTTTATTAACCGAATGTATTTAGTATTTTTGAGGAATATTTAACGTAAACATTTGAAATGCAACGAGACACACAGGTATTTGATTTAATAGCCCGCGAGAAAGAGCGTCAGTTAAACGGACTTGAGCTTATAGCCAGCGAAAATTTTGTAAGTGACGGGGTCCTGGAAGCAGCAGGATCGGTGCTTACCAATAAATATGCGGAAGGATATCCCGGAAAACGCTATTATGGAGGTTGTGAAATAGTAGATGAAGTAGAACAACTGGCCATAGACCGGTTAAAAGAATTATTTAATGCTGAATATGCCAACGTGCAGCCGCATTCGGGTTCTCAGGCAAATACAGCGGTGTATCATACTTTTTTAAAACCCGGAGATAAATTTTTAGGTTTTGATTTGGCCCACGGGGGGCATCTCACCCACGGCTCTCCGGTAAATTTTTCAGGACGATTATATGAGCCTGTGTTTTATGGTGTAGATAAAGAAACAGGCCGCATTAACTACGACCAGGTAGCCGAAATTGCCAAAAAAGAGAAGCCGAAAATGATTATCGCAGGAGCCTCGGCCTATTCCAGAGAAATCGATTATAAAAGATTCAGGGAAATTGCCGATAGTGTAGGTGCGATTTTATTTGCAGATATCGCTCATCCGGCAGGATTAATCGCAAAAGGACTTATTAGCGATCCTATTCCTCATTGTCACGTGGTTACTTCAACTACCCATAAAACTCTTCGAGGGCCTCGCGGGGGAATTATCGTGATGGGAAAAGATTTCGATAATCCCTGGGGTGAAACTTTAAAAAATGGCAAGCCTAAAAAAATGTCTGCCTACCTTAACAGCGCTATTTTCCCCGGAAATCAGGGAGGCCCGCTGGAGCACATCATCGCTGCCAAAGCCGTTGCTTTTGGGGAGGCATTAACCGATGACTTCTTACATTATATGGTTCAGGTTAAAAAGAATGCTGCTAAAATGGCTCAGGCATTTGTAGACAAAGGTTATGAAGTGATCTCTGGAGGAACCGATAATCATATGATGCTTATCGATCTTCGCAACAAAGATATAAGCGGGAAAGAAGCTGAAGAAGCCCTGGGCAAAGCCGAAATTACCGTAAATAAAAATATGGTGCCCTTCGATGATAAATCGCCTTTTGTAACTTCAGGAATTCGAGTGGGGACTGCAGCGGTTACCACCCGTGGACTCAAAGAAGCAGATATGGATACTATCGTAGATTTAATTGACAGGGTAATCAATGATCCTGAAAACGAATCTTCCCTGACCGATATCAAAGCTGAAGTTCATAAGCTTATGAGCGACAGGCCGCTATTTAAGGCTTAGGTATTTAAGGACTAATTATAAAGAAGGCTGTCTCGTGAAGAGACGGCCTTTTTTTTAGCGTAAAAACAAGTCTTTTAATTCCTCGCTTATCTTTGCGGGTCGTTGATTTTTTTGATCGATCAAAGCCCAGGTGGTTTTTGCTTCAACCAGGACTTTTTCGGTTTCAGCGTTTTTTATAACCACGTGCCTTACCGATTTTACGTGACTGCTTTCACCTACATAGGTTTGTAGCAATAATTTATCCTTGAGATAAGCCTGTTGCCTGTATTTTATAAAATGCTCTACCACCACCCAAAAATATTGCTCCTGTACTTCTTTTGAAGCTCTGGCTTCCCAATGGGCTTTAGCCACATCCTGTACCCATTGCACGTATTGAACATTGTTCACGTGTTTTTGCTCATCGAGATGTTGTTTCTTGACCTCCAGCTTAAGTTCAAATATTTCGGGAGTCTTTTCCATTATTTTTTGAGAATTTCAACTTCGAAAATTTTGTCCCAGTGTTTCCCGGTTACGTAAATTCTACCTGTAGATTCCTGGTATGCGATTCCATTAAGTACGTGGTCTCTCTCATCTAATTCGGCGGTGTTGCCCAGCCTGTCCCTTAAACCTCTAAAATCAATTAGGCCTTCTACAGCGCCATTGTCTGGGTTGATAATTGCTACCCCGTCTTTTTGATAGGTGTTGGCGTAAATTCGCCCGTCTATCCATTCCAGCTCATTCATTTTGGTAACCGTACTTCTATGTGTGGTAATTTGAATAAAGTCTTCTTCAGCCAAATTTTGAGCATTAAGCCTCCAGATTTTTTCGCTGCCGTCGCTTTTATAGAGCTTCTCTCCATCATTGCACAAGCCCCAGCCTTCTTTGCTCTGATTATAGCTGAAACTTTCTAATAGATTGAAATCCAAATCATAGATAAAACCTTCGCCCTCGCGCCAGGTAAGTAAATGAATTTTATCGTTGAGGATACTAAGTCCTTCAGCAAAATAAGAGTCTTCCAGGTCTATTTTTTTAAAAATTTCACCCGATTTCAGATCAACTTTTCTAAGACTTGATTTGCCATACTGCCCGGTGCTTTCATATAAAGTATCATTATAAAATTCGAGCCCCTGCGTATAGGCTTGCGCATCGTGGGGATATTCGGCAATTACCTTATAGGTATACGATACCGGTGCTGAATGGTGATAGACTTTAACCGAGGCGGCTGCAGTATCGGCCTTTCCTTCAAAATACACAATCGCCTGAAGGGAATGGGTGCCGAGTTTTTGGTCTTTTAACTGAATTTCTATTTCGGTTTCTGCTGAAGTTTTTAAATGTTCCTGCTGAAAATAATAGGTAACCGAGTCGATTTGCCGGTTTTTTTTGTTTTCCAGATTGGCTCTTAATGATTCTCCCAGCTGAAATTCATTAGAATCTCCCACAATTTTTAATGAAAAATCTGAAGTTTTTTTGCCGGAATTGCTTCCGCAGGAAATTATAAAAAGGCTTAAGATTAAGAGTAACAGGAAGTTATTTTTTTTCATTTTGAAGGCTTGTAAAATATTGAGCTAAATTAACCAATTCAGCTTTAATTTTCCTTGCGCAAAGCCTAAAAGCTTGTATATTTGCAGCGGCAAGTCCCACACAACCAGCTCCTGCTGAATCCCCCAGGGCGGGAACGCAGCAAGGGTAGGCGGTCGTAGCGGTGTGATGTGGGGAGCTTGCCATTTTTTGTATCCGGAAGTTTCCTATTTTTGCGCTATGAACACGCAACCTACCCAACCCAAAGTCGTATTAGTTACAGGAGGTTCCTCCGGAATCGGGAAATCTATCGCTACCTGGCTCACTCAACATTCTTATAAGGTTTACGGCAGTAGCCGAAATCCGTCAAAGTTCAAAGACCAGGACCTGGGTTTTCCCCTGGTGGCTCTCGATGTGACTAATAAGGAAAGCATTAGCCGGGCCGTGGCCGAAATCCTGGAAAAGGAGGGTAGACTCGATGTGCTTATCAATAATGCCGGGGTGGGAATAACCGGTCCCATAGAAGAAACCCCCGAGGAGGAAATCAAAAAGGCTTTTGAAACCAATTATTTTGGTCCTATAAATATGATTAAGGCGGTTTTGCCGCAAATGCGGAAGCAGTCTGGGGGTCTTATCATCAACATCACTTCAATTGCAGGGTATATGGGCTTGCCTTACCGCGGAATTTATTCGGCTTCAAAAGGAGCTTTAGAAATTACTACTGAAGCTTTTAGGATGGAGTTGGGTCAATTCAATATAAAAATGACCAATATCGCGCCGGGTGATTTTGCGACCAATATCGCGGCCGGCCGATATCACGCCCCGGTAAAGGAAGGTTCTCCTTATAAAAAAGCCTATAGCAACACGCTGAGACTTATGAATGAACACGTTGATGCAGGCCAGGATCCCAATCTAATGGCAAAAAAAGTGCTGCAGGTGATTCAGGAGAAAGATCCGCAAATTCATTATAAGGTGGGGAATTTTCTGCAAAAATTCAGCATTGCTTTAAAGCGGGCTTTGCCAGATAAAGTATATGAAAGAATGTTGCTAAAACATTATAAATTGTAATTTTACGCTCAAAACCACTAAAACTCATATCGATGAAATTTTTTATAGATACAGCCAATCTCGATCAAATTAAAGAAGCCCAGCAATTAGGGGTTTTAGACGGGGTGACTACCAACCCGTCTCTAATGGCCAAAGAGGGCATTACAGGAAAAGATAATATTTTAAAGCACTACAAAGCCATTTGTGATTTGGTTGAGGGTGATGTTAGCGCCGAGGTGATTTCTACCGATTTCGAAGGAATGATAAGAGAAGGGGAAGAGCTGGCCGAACTGCACGAACAAATCGTGGTGAAAGTGCCAATGATCAAAGAAGGAGTGAAAGCCTTAAAATATTTCAGTGATCAGGGAATAAGAACTAATTGTACATTGGTTTTTTCAGCCGGGCAGGCATTGCTTGCAGCCAAGGCTGGAGCGACTTATGTTTCTCCGTTCATCGGAAGACTGGATGACATCTCAACCGACGGGTTAAATCTTATCGCAGAAATACGCCTTATCTACGATAACTATGGTTTTGAAACCGAGATTCTGGCCGCTTCAGTGCGTCATACTATGCACGTTTTAGAATGTGCTAAAATCGGTGCCGATGTAATGACCGGGCCTTTATCTTCAATTGAAGGTTTATTGAAACATCCTCTTACCGATATAGGTTTAGAACAATTTTTGGCCGATTATAAGAAGGGTAATTCTTAAGAATTAAGAACATACATAGAAAAAAGGCTTTCTTCGGAGAGCCTTTTTTATTTAGCTTCCTTCTCTATAAAATCCAACAACTCCCTTTCAAACTGCGGACTGTTTATTTGTGCAACTCCATTCACAATAGTTCCCGAGGCATCTACGAAAAACAATTTGTTCACGTAATTTCGAAGCAGGTCTCTATCGAGATTTTTGAAAAATAACTGGTACTCAAATTGGGGGTCGTAGGTGTTATTGGCAATGGTGCTTTTCCAGGTTTCGTAAATTCCCTGGTCTACATTAATTCCAATAAAATTCACTTCAGGATATTTAAGCCTTAGTTCTTTCACCCGTTTATGTTGCCAGCGATGATGATTTGGCGCATACACCGACCAATGATAAGTTACCATTGGTTTTTTATCGGCAATATCTTTTACTCTTATAGTATCAAGTTGTTGAGTTCTTAGTGGAAGATTGCCAATATTATTGCCGGGAAGCAAGGCTTTTTGTATTGCTCCCATTTGTTGAATTTCGTTGATTTTGTCGCTGTTGTATTCGATTTCTTCTAACAGCTGTAGCGTGTTTTCTATAGATTCCCGGTCCTCGGAATGGATGATGCTTTTGGCCGCGAGCCGGTCTATGAATTTTGATTTTAATTGATTGTCTTTAATAAGACTATCAACTACTTTAATGCGATATCCAATATTTTCAGAAGCAAACAGGTTTGAACAGGATGGGTTGCTGTCCTTAATCTGGTCGCATCTTTCAATAGAACGTGTGCGCAGATAATTATCTATAAAATTTCCGAATAAATAGTGATCGTATAAACGGGGTTGATTAAAGTCAAGGTTTTTTCGGTATTCATTAAAGTCTGCGGGCAGGCTACTAACCAGTTCGGGATAATATTTTCTAATTAAAAAACTGTAGCGTTCTTTAAGGTCATAATTCTCATAATCAATACTGGCCTGGGCGATGTCAAGAAACTCTTCAGTGAATTCATTTTTCGCATTAAGATTACGCAGGCGTTGTTGGCGTACATTTTTTATGGAATCGGTAAGTTTCAGGAAATTTCGGGGTTGAATTTTGAAATAGGAGAGAACCAACTCATTATTTTTTTGATGCTGCTGGTACATATCCAATAACAGCTTGCTTTTTCTGGCTCCACGACCGCTAAAATTAAGACTTTGATCAAAGTCCATCGTATTTACCCAAATTAAAATACTATCCCTGGGTTCCAGGTACATAATTTGGTTTCCGGGTGGATGCCTAAAAGCATAGATTCCAGAGCAAATGCCTTCTACATACTTACCAAATTGATTGTTTTGATCTAAAACCAGGGTGTCTATTACCTTATCGTTTTTGGAGAGAATTATATAGTTTGAAGTAGGGTTAACTATTTCTCCACCGATATAAGCCGAATCTTTTTCGGCGGTTTTTGAGGTACACGCAGAACAAATCAGAGCAACAATTATCGCTAATGTAAAATATAATTTCATTGAGGCTGGGAATTCCCGGTGAACAGGTGTTAAAATCCTTAGCCGCCAAAGATAGTTTCAAGCCTATAGTTGCGATGTTAACATCTGGTTAAAAGGGCAATTAAAAAGTTAATCTTTCGCTACTTGGTTATAAATGGCTACTTTTGCAAAAATTTTCAAAATTTATTTTATATGCTCTCAGTTTCAAATCTTTCGGTGCAATTTGGAAAACGTGTTTTGTTCGATGAGGTAGATACTACATTTACTCAGGGGAATTGCTACGGAATTATAGGGGCCAACGGGGCCGGAAAATCTACTTTTCTAAAAATCCTTTCCGGTAAATCTGAACCCACTTCGGGACATGTACACCTGGAGCCTGGTAAACGTATGTCTGTACTGGAGCAGGACCATAGCCTTTATGATGAATTTCCTGTTTTGGAAACCGTGATGCAGGGTAACAAACCGCTTTTCGCCATAAAGAAAGAAATGGATGAAATTTATGCCAAAGAAGATTTTAGCGATGCCGATGGAGAGCGGGTAGGAGTGTTACAGGTAGAATTTGAGGAAATGAATGGCTGGAATGCCGAAAGCGATGCCGCCTCTTTGCTTTCTAACCTTGGGATAAAGCCCGATTTGCATTATACACTAATGAAAGATCTGGATGGTAAGCAAAAAGTAAGAGTGCTTTTAGCCCAAGCGCTTTTTGGAAATCCCGATGTGCTCATTATGGATGAGCCTACCAACGATTTGGATTACGAAACCATTAGCTGGCTGGAAAATTTCCTGGCTAATTATGATAATACGGTAATCGTAGTTTCCCACGACCGTCACTTTTTAGACGCCGTTTGTACTCATATTTCTGACATAGACTTCGGAAAAATAAATCACTTTAGCGGGAACTATACTTTTTGGTATGAGTCTTCTCAACTTGCAGCCCGCCAACGTGCTCAGCAAAACAAAAAGGCTGAAGATAAGAAGAAAGAACTTCAGGAATTTATTCAGCGATTTAGTGCGAACGTGGCAAAATCGAAACAGGCCACTTCCCGAAAAAAGATGATCGACCGATTAAATATCGAAGAGATCAAACCTTCAAGCCGAAGATACCCGGCTATTATTTTTGAACGGGAGCGCGAGGCAGGAGATCAGATTCTTAATATTGAAAAACTGGAAGCCAGCCAGGAAGGAGAGACTCTTTTTAAAGATGTAAATATCAATCTGGCCAAAGGTGATAAAGTGGTGCTTTACTCTAAAGATTCAAGAGCAACCACTGCTTTTTATGAAATTATAAACGGAAAGCAGGAGCCTGTTTCCGGAAAATATAACTGGGGGGTAACCACTTCACAATCTTATTTGCCGCTGGATAACTCCGATTATTTCGAAAATGATTTAACCCTGGTAGACTGGTTAAGGCAATATGCCAAAACCGAAGAAGAGCGGGAAGAAGTTTTTATCCGCGGATTTCTTGGAAAAATGTTGTTTAGCGGGGAAGAAGCTTTGAAAACCTCAAGAGTACTCTCAGGTGGTGAAAAAGTGCGTTGTATGCTTAGCCGAATGATGATGCTTCGGGCCAATGTGTTGATGCTCGATGAGCCCACCAACCACCTGGACCTGGAATCTATAACCGCCTTCAACAATTCGCTTAAGAATTTTAAAGGTACTGTGTTGTTTACTACCCACGATCACGAATTTGCGCAAACCGTTGCCAACAGGGTTATCGAATTAACTCCTAATGGTGCTATTGACAGATACCTGAGCTTCGATGAATATATGAGCGACCCGAAAATAAAAGAACAAAGAGAGAAAATGTACTCGGTAGAGGCTTAAGATTTACTCCTCTATTAAAACCTTAAACAATCCTGCTACCGGCGGGATTTTTTATTGGCAAAAAAAGGCCCCGACCTAAGCCGGGACCCTGCTAACTAACCAAAATAAACTAAACTGAAAAACTCTTTAAAATACGCCGCCGCCCTGGGCTTCGTTATCTTCGCGCTGTTTGCGCTGTAAACTTTTTGATTTACCACCGCCAAATCTATAGGAAAAACCCAGATAAAGGTTTTGAGTTTCTCCCTTAAAGCGTCCCTCCTGTGGCATAGGTCTACCATTGATGAATTGAAATTCCTGTGTATCGAAAACATCATTGAAATTAAGACTCAGGCTTGCTTTATTATCCCAAAAGGAGTAGCGCGCTCCCATATTCATAAAATACATAGGTTCCATATCCATTTGTAGATTTCTTGCCTTGCTGCGATAGAAACCGAATAACTGAAAACTAAGTCTTTCACCGGCTTTAAAATTATGGCTGCTTCTAAAGGTGTAGGCAGTGTTGTCTATTTCCAAATATTCTGTACCCACGGCACCTCTTAATTCCTGGCTGTAAACCTCAAAACTGGTATTGGTGCTCCACCAATCAGTGAATTTGTAGTTAGAGGAAAGCTCCAATCCATAAGCATTGTTATCGGCCAGGTTTTGGAAACTTAGAATTACACTGCCCGGAGTTTCGGGATCCTCGATAAAGACCTGGCTAATTTCATCGTTGATATTTCTGAAAAATACTCCTGCATTAATACTTCCCTTTTTTTCCAGTTTTCGGGTATAATTCAATTCTACCGAATTTGTGAATTGAGGCATCAATTCAGGGTTTCCAAAAATGGTTAACCTCGGGCTGCTTACCTCGCGAATAGGGTTTACCTGCGAGAAACCAGGGCGATCAACTCTTCGGCTATAGCTTAACTGATAAGTGTTTTTTTCATCGGGATTGTAATTAACAAATCCCGAAGGGTAAAGCGTGATATAATCATCAGAAAAGATATTTTCTCCATTAAAGATCGCATCTACCTTAAAACTCTCCAATCTAGCCCCTAACTGATACGACCATTTTTCAAAATTTTGCCCGTAAGTAGAATATAAGGAATAAATATCCCTGTTGTAATTATAGGTTGTGGCATCAAACATTTCGCTGGTAGAATTGAAAAAATCGTCGGTTTTTAGGATTCTTGCCTCAGCTCCAAATTCGAGTTTTCCGTTTTCACCTACGGGATTTTCAACATCCAGGTTTGCGGTTACATTTTCCCGTTTTTCATTTACAAAATCCCGGTAATCAGAAAAATCGCCTGAATTTCCGCTGAAACTAAACCTCGAATTTTCATCCTCATCGAACTTGTTATAATCTATTTCGAATAAAAGTTTAGCCCCTTCTTTTTTAAATTTATGATCGAAGGCGAAATTGTAGGTCTCATTAAGGTTTTTAAAATTCAGATCCAGTCCCTGGGTTAGATTTAACTCAGGAGAATCTGGGTAGAGGATGCGAATGGCACCCAAAGGCCCACCATCAAAATGGTTTTGATTGGTGTAAAAAGACAGGGTGTTTCTGTCATTCAGAAAAAAGTCTACTCCAAGTTTCAAGTTCAGCGATTCCCTGCGGTTGTCAATTCTAAATTCCTGGCGGTAATTCTCTTCGGTCAAATAGATCTGCCCTTCATTAAATCTTGGCCCCCACTGAGCGCCAAAATTTCCGAAGAAATTAAATTTTCCCTGGCGATAATTAAGGTCTAAAGCCGAATTATACCTGGTGTTTTCTCCCTGGGTGATCCCGGCATTTAGGTTGCCGTTGAAGCCGTTATTGGCATTTTTATGCAATACGATGTTTATGATTCCGCTCATTCCTTCAGGGTTGTATTTTGCTGAAGGATTGGTGATCAATTCAATACTTTTAATAGAAGTAGAAGGGATTTGTTGCAACACCTGGGCGGGATCCATATTGGTTGGACGGCCATCTATTAAAATTCGCACATTGCTGTTTCCGCGAAGGCTTATATTGCCTTCCTGGTCTACATTTACAGAAGGGATGTTATTCATTATTTCTGAAGCGCTCGCGCCGGTGGTGGTGAGATCTTTCCCAACATTAATTACCCTGCGATCTATGCGCTGCTCAATGGTAGTGCGCTCGGCCACTACGGTAACTCCATCAAGGTGGGCCACCTCTAATTCTAGGGGTATGGTACCAAGGTTAATGTTCGATTTAGAGGAGGTGATAGAAATTTCCTGGCTGTAGGTCTTATAGCCCATAAACTGCACCTGGAAGGTGTAGTTACCCTGTTCCAGTTTTTCGATCTTAAAATTTCCTTCTCCATCGGTAGTATTTCCCGAAACCATATTTCCCTGGGCATCTTTAACTACGATGGTGGCGTAGGGGATAGGTTCCTGTAAATCTACATCGATTACAAGACCCGAAATTTCTCCCAAAGGTTCATTTGCTGTTGCCTGTTGTAAACAGAAAAAAGCTGCGATGATAAAAAATAACTGTTTCATTTTTTGATTGATTTTGATGATTAGTATGCTTAAAAAAATACCTTGTTATACATAATTAATAAATGCAGCTATTCGAAATTTGATGTGTTGGCCTGCCTTAAAGACCTTCGAAATTTTAAATAGTTGCAGTAATTGAAAAAATAATTTCTATTGGCAATAAAACGTACTTTGTATTACCTAATAGATTCTGCAAAAAAAGACCAAATTTCTTTGGTGTTTATATAATAGACGGCTCAAAAAAACTTTTGTTACAGTCTAAAGAAAAAAAATCCGCAACTTTTTTAAGGCTGCGGATTTAACCCAGATTCCCCTGAACACACTAACCATCACAAAAGTGCAACGGGACTTAGGGTTTCTAATTCAATGACCGCTCTGCCGTAGCTTTGTTACAGCTTGATAAATCTTTTTATCTTTGAAATTATGAAAAAGAAAACCCTGGTTTTGGGAGCTTCACTAAATCCCGCACGCTATTCTAATATGGCGATTAAACGACTTGTTAGTTATAAACAACCTACCCTGGCCATTGGGCTGCGAAAGGGCGAGGTAGAAGGAGTAGAAATTGTCACCGAGAAATTAGCATTTCAGAATATAGATACTGTGACGCTTTATCTTAGCCCACCGAGGCAGCAGGAGTATTATGATTATATACTTTCGTTGGCTCCAAACCGCGTAATCTTTAATCCCGGCACCGAAAATCCTGAATTCTTTGACCTATTGGAAAAAAGCGGGATAGAGGTAGAAGTTGCCTGCACCTTAATTATGTTGGCGACGAATCAATATTAAGCCCAGGTAAGTTAGAAATCCGTTGAGGATAAGTATAAAAAATCCAAATTCGAATCCGAACCATTCAAGGCTGTTGGTGCTTATTAAATAAGACATTACCGGAGATAAAATCGCGATTAGGGGCACCCATTTATCTTTTATCTGCCATTTGCTAAATAATCCAAAACTATAGAGTCCCAAAAGTGGGCCATAGGTGTAGCCGGCAAATTCAAAAAGTTTATTGATCACGCTCTTATCGGCAATGGCATATTTAAACAGCATCATCACGATGATGAGCAGAATGGAGATCGCAATATGAATAAGTTTTCTAACCCGTACCTGTTTTGCCTCGGTATATTTTTTTTCGATTTCGAGAATATCTATGCTAAACGAAGTTGTAAGCGCAGTTAAGGTGCCATCGGCGCTGGAATAGGCTGCGGCAATAAGACCCAGGATAAACAAAATCGCTACCCCATAACCCAAATCGCCACTGGTGGCGATCGCGGGGAAAAGATCATCTTTAATAGCATCGATGCTGTTTAGATCGGCATACTGGGTAAGCAAAACCCCTAAGATCAAAAACATCATATTCACAATGGTAAGAACGATAGTGAACGAAAACATATTTTTTTGTGCTTCTTCCAGGTTGCGACAGGTAAGATTTTTCTGCATCATATCCTGGTCCAGTCCGGTCATTACAATGGCAATAAAAGCCCCGCTAATAAATTGTTTAAAAAAGTGCTGACTGCTTTTCCAGTCTTCAAAAAAGAAAATCTGGGAGGAGCCGGTGTCAGCTATATAACCAAAAAATCCGGAAGCAGGTACTCCCAGCTCATCGGCCAACACCACCAGGCTTACCCCCAGGGCAAGGAGCATAAAGAGGGTTTGGAGGGTGTCGGTCCAGACCACAGTTTTAATTCCGCTGCGGAAGGTATAGAGCCAAATAAGAAAAATGGTTGCAGTAACCGTTATATAATACGGAATTCCCAAACCATCGAAAAGAATGAGCTGAAGCACATTAGCTACCAAAAAAAGCCTGAAACTCGAGCCTACTACTCTCGAAAGCAGGAAAAATGAGGCGCCGGTTTTATAGGAATATCTTCCGAAGCGGGATTCCAGATAGGTGTAGATCGAGGTTAGGTTAAGCCGGTAGTAAAGCGGGAGCAGTACCAGGCCAATTACCGCATAACCCACGGTATATCCCAGAACCACCTGGAAATAGCTGAAACTATCGGTTTCTACCGTGCCGGGCAGGGAGATAAAGGTTACCCCGCTAAGGGAGGCGCCAATCATCCCGAAGGCTACTATATACCAGGGCGATTGCCGGTTGGCTCTGAAGAATTCAGCATTGCTGCCTGCACGGCTGGAAAAAAAGGAAATGAGAAATAAAACGCCAAAATACGCGGCGATAAGCAATAAAATCTGGTAAGGCTGCATAATTACTTCTTATGAGCTGCCGAATTTACAAATTAAGCTTAAACTTAAGCCCGTGAGAATTAAATTCATCGCTGAATCCTTAACTTTGTGCTATGGATTTTTCTTCAAAATTACTCGAGCAGGCCGTAGATGAGGTCTCTCAATTGCCGGGAATCGGTAAGCGCACAGCTCTTAGACTGGTGCTTCATTTGCTTAGGCAGCCCGAAACCCAAACTCTTGAGTTGGCTACCGCCCTAACCAAACTTCGTACAGAAATTAAACTTTGCAGCAATTGCTATAATATTAGCGATACCCAGCTTTGTGATATTTGTGCCAATCCCGCCCGGGATGCGGCTACGGTTTGTGTGGTAGAAGATATTCGGGATGTGATGGCCATCGAAAATACAGGCCAGTACCGGGGTCATTACCACGTGCTGGGCGGGAAGATAAGTCCGATAGATGGCATAGGGCCTTCGCAGCTTAATATTCAGCCTTTGGTAGAAAAGGTAAAGGCAGGAAAGGTAGAGGAGATCATTTTTGCTCTAAGCAGCACCTTAGAAGGAGATACCACCAATTTTTACATTTTCAAGCAATTGGAAGGAATTCAGATCAAAACCTCGGCCATTGCCCGCGGAATTTCGGTGGGTGACGAACTCGAATATGCCGATGAGCTTACCCTGGGCCGCAGTATTACCAATAGAGTGCCGTTCGAAAATTCTTTAAAAGGTTAATCTTTATTTTTTCACTCCTGAAGCCGCTTCAGCTGAAAAAACCGCTGAAAAATTTAGTTTCAGCAATGGAAATTGTAATTTTACCCAAAGACGAACCGGGAATTTATTCCGAATAAAATTCAGTAAAAATCAACTTTATTGATTTTTTAATATTCTGAAACAGTATTTTTGATAAATTCGCAAATACAAACCAAAAAGACAGCTTTCTAATATAGATATGGCAAAATTTGAACTTAAGTTACCCAAAATGGGAGAAAGTGTTGCCGAGGCAACCATTACCAATTGGCTGAAAGAGGTTGGAGAAACCATCGATGCCGATGAGCCAGTACTGGAGATTGCAACCGATAAGGTAGATAGTGAAGTGCCCAGCGAGGTTGAAGGAAAATTGGTTGAAAAACTTTTTGAGGTAGATGATGTGGTGCAGGTGGGGCAAACTATTGCCATCATAGAAACCGAAGCCGAAGTAAGTTCGAATGGAAGCGATGATCTTGATCTGGATTTAACTGAAGAAGAAACTTCTGCCGAATCTCTGGAAGCTGATGTTGAAACTGCCAAACAAACGGCCGGGAGTGCCGACTTTTCTGATAGCGAAAGGTTCTATTCTCCGCTGGTAAAAAACATTGCCAAAGAGGAAAATATATCGCTGGAAGAGCTTGAGCAAATCGAAGGTTCGGGCAAAGACGGGCGGGTGACCAAAAATGATATTTTGGCCTATGTAGAAAACCGCGGTGCACAAAAAGCCCAGCCAAAACAGGCTACAGCTCCTGCAGCCGATACTTCTAAAATGGCTAAAGCTTCGCAACAAAGTGAAACTGTAGTAGCCAGCGGCGAAGATGAGATCATCGAAATGTCCCGAATGGGTAAAATGATCGCCCATCATATGGTAGACAGCGTGCAAACCTCGGCTCACGTGCAGTCGTTTATCGAGGTAGATGTTACCAAAATCTGGAATTGGAGAAATAAACATAAAAACGAATTTCAGAAGAGAGAAGGGGAGAAGCTTACCTTCACTCCAATCTTTATGGAAGCCGTGGCCAAAGCCATAAGAGATTTCCCAATGATCAATATTTCGGTTCAGGGCGATAAGATCATTAAGAAGAAAAACATCAACCTGGGGATGGCCGCAGCCTTGCCCGACGGAAATCTGATTGTGCCCGTAATTAAAAATGCGGACAGGCTTAACCTGGTAGGTATGGCAAAAGCGGTGAACGACCTTGCGAGCCGTGCTCGTGTAAACAAGCTAAAACCCGATGAAATTCAGGGAGGGACTTATACCGTAACCAACGTTGGAACCTTTGGAAGTATAATGGGCACCCCTATTATCAATCAGCCGCAGGTAGGAATTCTTGCATTGGGAGCCATTAGAAAGGTGCCGGCAGTTATCGAAACCCCCGATGGAGACTTTATAGGAATTCGACATAAGATGTTCCTGTCTCACAGCTATGATCATCGTGTAGTAAATGGTGCGCTTGGCGGGCAGTTTGTACAGCGAGTAGCACAATATCTTGAAAATTTCAATGTAGACAGGGAAGTTTAAAACATTCCAATTATCGAAACATAGTAAACCGTGAGCCTTTCAGCTCGCGGTTTTTTTATAATTGATTTACGTAAGCCTGGAGTAATTCTAAAGCCGGATTGTTTTTATTTTCATCAGTAAGAAATACCTGGTCTTTATGCAGCACTTTGTAGCCGAGAATTTCTTCGGCTTTATTGGATTCTAAAATATCGAAAGCCATAGACCAGTCTGAAAATAAGCGTTGAGGCTGCTCCCCAGAGTCGAGTTCAAAAACCGATTCGTGCCTGGGGTCTTTTAGAATTTTCTCAAACAGCCTTCTCACCAGTTTTTGTTCGCCTTCAAAATACTGTATAAATAAGCCTTCGTAAAGAATAAGCATTCCGGTTATCCCGGCTTTTTCATTTCTTATCCGGCTTCGGGTTAATAATGTTTGAAGATCTTTATCTGATAAATTATATGCCTGCCGGCTAACGTAAGATATATAATATGGCACGGTAAAAACTGGTTAGTATTTCAAAGATATTAAAAAGCTTTGATTATATTGGGTTTTCGGCCGTGTCTAAAACTTTCAAAGGCCCATTTTATACTATATTTGTTCAAAATTTTCAGCCCTGATATGGAATTAAATCTAAGCAAACCCATTTGTTTTTTCGACCTGGAAACCACCGGGACCAACCTGGTAAAAGATCGCATTGTAGAAATTGCAATTTTAAAAGTCTATCCCAATGGAAACCGGGAATCCCGAAGCTGGCTGGTAAATCCTGAAATGCCTATCCCGAAAGAAGTGGTTGAAATTCACGGGATTTCAGATGAAAAAGTGGCCAATGAACCCACCTTTGCAGAGCTGTCTAATGAAATTTACGAAATGATTAAAGGCTGTGATTTGGGAGGCTATAATTCCAATCGTTTTGATATACCCTTGTTGGTCGAAGAACTTTTAAGAGTAGGCATAGATTTCGATTTAAGCAAGGTTCGCGCGGTAGATGTACAAACGATTTTTCACAAAAAAGAGCAACGCACGCTTTCGGCGGCCTATAAATTTTACTGCGGAAAAGATCTTGACAATGCACACTCGGCTGAAGCAGATACCACGGCGACTTACGAGGTGCTTAAATCTCAACTCGATAAATATCCCGACCTGGAAAACGATGTGAAGTTTCTGGCCGATTATTCAGCCAGAAAACGCTTTGCCGACTTTGCCGGCTTTATTGCCTTCAATAAAAAAGGAGAGGAAATCTTTGCCTTCGGAAAATTTAAAGGCCGAATCGTTTCAGATATACTAGACGAGGAGCCGGGCTACTATGGCTGGATCCAGAATTCAGATTTCCCGAATTACACCAAAAGGGTACTAACTGCCATTAAACTTCGAAAGTTAAACACCAAACTCAAATAGAGGAAATTCTCTTACTTCCCATTACTGGCTTATGAAAATTATTTGCATAGGAAGAAATTACGCCGATCATATCTCGGAACTTGAAAATGAACGTCCCGAAGATCCTGTGATCTTTATGAAACCCGATACCTCGATTTTGTTAAAAAAGCAGCCCTTTTTTATTCCAGATTTTTCAAGCGATGTGCATTATGAGGTTGAGGTTTTAGTGAAGATCAAAAAACTGGGGAAATACATTCAGCCTAAATTTGCCCATAAATACTATGATTTTATAGGATTAGGTATAGATTTTACGGCCCGGGATCTTCAGAAGAAATTAAAGGAAAAAGGACTGCCCTGGGAAAAAGCCAAGTCTTTTGACGGGGCCGCGGTAATAGGCGAAAAATGGTTGGCTAAAAACTCGGTTTCAGACCTTAATAATCTTAACTTTAAGTTGCAGAAGAATGAAGAAACTGTGCAACAAGGCAACACCTCGTATATGCTTTGGAAAATAGACGAGTTAATTTCATATGTATCTCAATTTTTCACCTTAAAAATAGGCGATATCATTTTTACCGGGACGCCTGCCGGGGTGGGGCCGGTAGCGCCCAATGACCGGCTTACAGGTTTTATAGAAGACAAGGAAATATTTTCAATATCAATAAAATAAATATGAGCAATTATAATTTAAGCGAAGTTGAAGAAATGGCCGCCGGGGATGAGGATTTTCTCAAGGTGGTAGTACAAACATTTTTGGAGGAAATTCCACCCGATGTTGAGGCGATGAACGATGCCATTGAGAATAACAATCCGGGACTGGCTTATCAATATGCTCATAAAATGAAACCAAATTTGCAGCTTTTTGGTCTTGAACTTATGGATCAAATAAAAGTGATCGAAGCCTGGGCAAAAGAAGGGGAGAAACAGGAAGAAGTTCCCGATGCCGCTGCCAAAATTACCAAGAAAGTCCAGGTGGCTTCTATAGCTTTAAAAAGAGATTTCGAATTGTAATGAAGGCCGAGATTATTTGCATTGGCGATGAGATTTTGATTGGGCAGGTAACCGATACCAATTCAGGAGAAATCGCAAAAAGGCTGAATAAAATTGGGGTGAATATCACCCGAATGAGCAGTATTGCCGATGAGCGCAATGCGATTTTAAATGCATTGGCCTCGGCAGGGGAGACCAATCAAAACGTGATTATAACCGGTGGGTTGGGACCTACCCGCGACGATGTCACTAAATTGAGTCTTTGCGAATTTTTTGATGATAAAATGGTAGAAAATGAAGAGGTGTATGCTCATATAGAACAGCTTTTCAAAAAATATTCGGAAGTACCAATTTCCAAATTGAACAGGGAACAGGCCGAGATACCTTCAAAAGCTGAAATTTTATTCAATAAATACGGCACGGCTCCGGGAATGTGGTTTGAAAAGGAAGGAGTGGTATATATTTCCCTGCCCGGAATTCCTTTTGAAATGAAGGCTTTGATGGATGAAGAGGTGTTGCCGAGATTGCAGCAAAAATTTAAATTTCCGTTCATTTTACATAAAACCGTGGTGACCTATGGCCTGGGCGAAAGTGCCCTTGCCGATAAAATCGAAGATTTTGAAGATTCTTTACCCGATTATGTGACTTTGGCCTATTTACCCAATTTTGGTAAAGTTCGCTTAAGGTTAACGGCTACCGGTGAAAATAAAGAGCATCTGCTTAATACTTTAGAAGGTTTGGTAACCGGTCTTCATGAGATTATTGGCGACATCATTGTTGGCCAGGAAGAAGATGAGCCGGTAGAACTTTTGGTAGGTAGGATGCTATCGGCCAGGGGGCAAAGTATCGCCACTGCCGAGAGTTGTACCGGCGGGGGAATAGCTAAACTATTTGCGGCGCCTCCGGGAGCTTCGGTGTATTTTAAGGGGAGCGTGGTAAGTTATGCCACCAAAGCCAAGGAGGAAATTTTAAAAATTCCTGCTGAAATTATCGAAAAACACAGCGTGGTAAGTGCCGAGGTTGCCGAGGCAATGGCGAAAAACGTCAAAGAGATCTTTCATAGCGATTATGGTCTCTCCACCACGGGAAATGCCGGCCCATCCAAGGGAGATAGTGAGGCCGAAATAGGAACCGTTTATATTGGAATTGCAACCCCTACTTCTGTGTTTTCCAGAAAGTTTGTTTTTGGAAATCACCGGGATAAAGTAATAGGAAAAGCCATTCACAAAAGTTTAGAACTTATTTTTGCTGAAGTAAACAGCAAGAAGTGATTTTTTTAAGCTGAAATTGATAAAATTGCCGTCCCGTAACTTAAAATTGGATTAAGTTTTTTTAATTAATAGATTTTCAGCGGGTTGGAGGATTCTGTAGAAATTTGAGAAAAGCAGGGAAAACACTAAGCCCGGGCTTTATAAAAAGCTTTGGCAGAAAATTTTTCCGAAGCAAAAAATATTTTTCCAAAGCTGTTGGTTATTAGGTGAAAAAATCGTTAATTTGCAGCCTGTTTTGAAATAACGAGTTTAAAGAATAGAGCAATGTCAAGAGTTTGTGAACTTACAGGAAAAAAAGCGATGGTTGGGAACAATGTTTCTCACGCAATGAACAAAACCAAGCGTAAATTCAATGCGAATTTGGTGAAAAAACGTTTTTTCATTCCTGAGGAAGACAGATGGGTAACCTTGAAGGTTTCAACTTCTGCCCTTAAAGATATTAACAAGAAAGGTATCTCTGCTGTGATGAAAGAAGCAAGGGAGAAAGGATTCTACAAAAAATAATCCGAGGCATAAAAACATTATATTATGGCAAAGAAAGGCAACAGAGTACAGGTAATCTTAGAATGTACAGAGCACAAGGAGTCTGGTAAACCAGGAACTTCAAGATATATTACCACCAAGAATAAAAAGAATACACCGGATAGAATGGAGTTGAAAAAATTCAACCCTGTTCTTAAAAAAATGACGGTTCACAAAGAGATAAAATAATTGAGTCATGGCAAAGAAATCAGTAGCATCTATACAAACAGGGTCTAAGCGATTGACCAAAGCGATAAAAATGGTAAAATCACCAAAGACCGGTGCCTATACTTTTGTTGAAGCAATTATGGCTCCGGAAGACGTAAACGACTTCCTTAAAAAGAACTAAGAAAGTTCTCAAACGAAAACATGCAGAGAGCCGTCCCATTTCCCGGAGCGGCTTTTTCTTTTTATGTATATTTACGCACAGATTTCGGAAAGCTGGTCTTTTCGGAATTTTTGTGATTTTAAACCTACCAGAAAATGAGTTTATTTAAGAAGTTCTTCAGCAAGGAAAAAAAGGAAAACCTGGATAAGGGATTGGAGAAATCCAAGTCCAATTTTATGTCTAAAATGAGTAAGGCTGTGGCCGGAAAGTCTAAGGTAGACGATGAGGTTTTAGACGACCTGGAAGATGTTTTGGTGAGCAGCGATGTAGGAGTGGCCACCACGATTAAAATCATTAACCGAATTGAAGAACGGGTTGCCCGCGACAAATACCTGGGTACCGCCGAGCTTAATGAAATCTTGCGCGAAGAAATCGCCGGTTTGCTTTCTGAAACCAATACCGGAGAGGCTTCTCAAATTCAGTTACCCGATGTAAAACCTTACGTGATTATGGTAGTTGGGGTAAACGGGGTTGGGAAAACCACCACCATCGGAAAGCTGGCCAACCAGTTTAAAGCCTCGGGCAAAAAAGTGGTTCTGGGTGCTGCCGATACCTTTAGAGCGGCTGCCATAGATCAACTTCAAATTTGGGCCGATCGCACCGATGTTCCCATAGTAAAACAGAAAATGGGCAGCGACCCTGCATCGGTAGCTTTTGATACCGTGCAAAGCGCCGTAAAACAGGACGCCGATGTAGTGCTTATCGATACCGCGGGACGACTGCATAATAAGGTGAATTTGATGAATGAATTAACCAAGGTGAAGCGGGTAATGCAAAAGGTAATTCCAGATGCGCCACACGAGGTGCTTTTGGTTTTAGATGGTTCTACGGGTCAAAATGCTTTTGAGCAGGCTAAACAATTCACCGCGGCTACAGAGGTGACCTCGCTGGCCGTGACCAAACTCGATGGTACCGCAAAAGGCGGGGTGGTAATTGGTATTAGCGATCAATTTAAAATTCCTGTGAAATATATTGGAGTGGGAGAAGGAGTAGAAGATTTGCAGGTTTTCAATAAATATGAATTTGTAGACTCTTTCTTTAAAAAGTAATCTATGCGAGCAGCCTTACTTTTCCTTTTAGTTTTATTTCTATTTTCCTGCGGAAATTCCTCTTCGGAAAAAGAGCAGGCCGAAACCATAACAGACAGTATACAGGCTCTTGAAGAGCGGGAATATAAAGTGCTGGATTCAGAGTTTATTACCGCCGATGAAATTATGGCGCCTTTTGAAGCTGAATTAGAAGCTTTTAGTACTGAAAGGTATGAGGAAATCAAACCCCTTATTTTTGACAAAAGCATACCCGAAATTCAGAAATCTGTTGAAGCCGGAGATTTGACTTATGAAGAACTCTCGCTGTTTTATCTTTTTCGCATTCAGCAATACGACCGTGAAAATGAGCTTTCCTTGAATTCAGTAATTTCTTTGAATCCGAACCTGCTTGAGGAAGCCAGGGAGAAAGATGCTGCTTTTAAAAATGGAGATAAAAAACACGAGATTTTCGGGATCCCTGTGCTCTTAAAAGACAACATCAATACTGCCGGGATGTTTACCACGGCAGGGGCTGCAGTGCTCAAAAACAACCAAACCGAAGATGCCTTTATCGTTGAAAGGCTAAAAGAAAACGGGGCGCTTATTTTGGGCAAGGCTAATCTAAGCGAATGGGCCTATTTCTTTTGTGGCGATTGCCCCAGCGGTTACTCGGCTATTGGCGGGCAAACGCTCAATCCTTATGGCAGAAAGATTTTCGATACCGGGGGTTCCAGTTCGGGAAGTGCGGTAGCCGTTGCGGCTAATCTTGCACCGGTAGCGGTAGGATCTGAAACTTCGGGTTCTATTTTATCACCGTCCTCTCAAAATTCATTGGTAGGAATGAAACCCAGCATAGGCTTGTTAAGCCGTTCGGGAATTGTGCCAATTTCGGGTACTCTTGATACGCCGGGGCCAATGACGAAAAACGTAATTGATAATGCTATTTTATTATCGGCTATGACCGGGAAAGATGCTGCAGATTCTGCTTCAGAATTTCAACCCGGCGATTTACAAACCAATTATAATATAATTCAGAATCTGGAGGGGGTACGCCTGGGTGCCATAAAAGGCCTTATGGAAGACAGCCTTTATGTGCGGGCGCTTGCTGATTTGAAAAAAGCGGGAGCTACCATAATTGAATTTGAAGCCGAGGAGATAGACCTTCCAAATTTCATCAGGTTATTAAACCTGGATATGAAAAAAGACCTACCCGATTATTTCAACAAATACAATGGCCAAACCGGAATGAAATCGGTTGAGGATGTGGTGAAATATAATTATGAAGATTCAGCAAGGATGCCTTACGGGCAGGCGCTTTTTGAAGGGATTGTACAGGATTCTGCTTCCGAAGAAGAATTTGCCGCGATAAAGGATACGCTAAGAAGAAACGGAAAGCAATTTTTTGATGTACCTATGGAAAAGCATAAACTGGATGCGGTACTTTCAATAAATAATTATCACGCAGGTTTCGCCGCAGTGGCTCATTATCCTGCCATCACCGTTCCTATGGGATATACTGAAGAAAAGGCTCCACGGGGATTAACTATAATCTCAGGGCCTTTTAAAGAGCGGGATTTGCTTAACTGGGCCGCAGCCTATGAACAGGCCACCAAAAGAAGAAAATCGCCCGAAAATTATCTGGACTAATGAAAGAAAGATACCTGGTATTAATCTCGAAAATCATATTTTTTTACAGCCTTTTTTACGTGGTGATGAAGCTTGTAGCCGCCTTTAGAGGTTTTATGGTTTCAGCCAATCTTATTCTCGCGCTACCGTATATCGTATTTGCTATATTAGGAGGTTGGATGCTAAAAAATAACAGGTATTACTGGGCCTATGTAATTGCCGGGGTAATCGTGATTAGTACGGTAAGATACTTTGAACAGGACTGGATGATCGCCCTGGAAAATTATTTTGCCAATTAATATAATTCGTAAATTTTGAAACCAAATAAATCCTATCCTGAAGAAGTCTACCTAAATGGTTCCTGGCTAAAGCCTGAAGAAGCTAAGGTTTCGGTATTCGATCGCGGATTTATGTTGGGAGATGGGATTTATGAGGTAGCTCCTTTTTATGAGGGCAAGGCATTTAAACTTCAAGAGCATCTGCAGCGCCTGCAGTATTGCTTGAATGAAATTCAAATCGACTTTAATCCTTTTTCTCTTGAGCCTGTAATATTTGAAGCTTTGGAAAGAGCCGGGCTTGGTCAATCTGATGCGGCGGTTTATATTCAAATAACGCGTGGAGTGGCCCCCAGGACACATTATTATCCTGAGGTTTCAAAACCTAACCTGCTTTTATATATATTCCCGGTAAGCCTGGAAGCATTTGAGAAAAAAAGCTGGGAAGCAGCGGTTACCGAAGATAAGCGCTGGCATAGATGCGATATTAAATCGATTTCCCTGCTCGCCAATTCTATGGCCAATGAAGCAGCAATTTCGGCCGGTTTTAATGAGATGCTTTTAACCCGAAACGGGTACTTTACCGAGGGTTCCCACACCAGTATTTTTTTTGTAAAAAATGGAAATCTTTACACCCATCCTGAAGGACCTGAAATTCTATCGGGCATTACCCGTAAGGTAGTCATCAAACTTTGTGAAAAATTAAAAATTAAACTTATTGAAAAGGCGGTGCATATCGATGAACTGGTTGAAGTAGATGAGATTTTTGTAACCGGCACTACCACCCAAATCATTCCCATAAATTCGATAACTCAAAAAGATCGCAGACTATACCTGGCAAAAAATATAGGCATCACCCATAAGTTGCAACAGCTGTTTATAGAGGAGACAAGGGGGTGAGAGGAATAGAAAAAAATCATCCCCCGGTTTAAACCCCGGCCTAACTTGACACTCTAAAACTTATTCGCGTAAAACGCCAAACTCCCTCAACACCTCCAGTACTTTTTCCATCGGTAAAGCATCTATGGTTCCCCGGTAACCCCGTGTGGATTCGGCCATAAACATAGAGTTTAGAATTGCTTCTTCGGTGGCTTCTATGGCTGCCATAAACAGGGGCGACATCAGGTCGTTGGGTACAATCTCTGTTTTCTGAAGGTCTTCTTTTGTTCGGTAAGGGATACGCAGTTTTTCAGCAGTTGAAAATGCGATCACGTAATCTCCGCTTCCGTTAGAAACTATTCCGCCGGTTTTGGCTATTCCCAAAAAAGCCCGTTTGGCAAGGCGTTCCAAATTTCTATGGTCCAGTGGGGCATCGGTTGCCACCACGATCATACAGGAGCCATCGGTATTATTGAGTAGTTTATCGCTAAAGCTGAATTGTTGGAATTTCTTGCCAACTGGAACTCCTGCGATCTGCAAAACTCCGCCAAAATTGCTTTGTACCAGGACCCCTATGGTATAACCACCCATATTTTCGGGAAGTTTTCTGGAAGAGGTGCCTAGGCCTCCCTTGTAACCAAAAGCGACGGTGCCTGTGCCGGCACCAATATTTCCTTCGCCAACCTCAGTTTCAGAAGCCGAGTTTATGGCTTCCAGTACATCGGCTTCCGATAAATATCGCCCTCTAATGTCATTAAGGAACCCGTCGTTGGTTTCACCAACCAGAGCATTTACCGAGGCCACACCTTCGTTGCCAGGCAAGTTCAGCGTATAATCGATCACTGCATTCATAGCGGTGGCTACGCTCAATGTATTGGTTAGAATAATTGGAGTTTCCAGATTTCCCAGTTCATTCACCTGCGTGCTGCCAGCCAGTTTTCCGAAGCCATTTCCCACATAGATCGCAGCCGGGACTTTCTGCTGAAAAATATTGCCTCCGTGAGCCAGAATAGCGGTGGCCCCGGTATTTACTGAATCTCCCTTCTTCAAAGTAGTGTGACCCACTTTTACTCCTTTTACATCGGTAATCGAATTCTGAGCCCCGGGAGCCATTACTCCGATTTCTATATCCAGGTCACGAACTCGTTGCTGAGCCTGAAGGTGAATAGAAATACTAAATAGCACGCATAGAAAATAGAGTTTCTTCATCTGAGTATTTTTGAATTTTAAAATATACAAATTCCGCGTAACTCTGCTGCTCGTAGTACATTTCAGCATTCCGAAGGAAATAGCTCAAGTTCTCATTATAGATCGTATCTTTGCAGCCGCTTTCAGCAAAGCAAAAAAATCAGAATGGTATGAGAACGAAGTCCTTAAAGAAAAATCGAATCAACGTAGTAACCCTTGGCTGTAGTAAGAATGTTTACGACAGCGAAGTGCTAATGGGGCAGTTGCGCGCTAACCAAAAGGAGGTGGTGCACGAACAGGACGGGAATATTGTGGTGATTAATACCTGCGGATTCATAGATAACGCCAAGGAAGAATCTGTAAACACCATTTTGGAGTTTGTGAAGCAAAAGCAGGATGGTGATGTAGATAAGGTTTTTGTGACCGGCTGTTTAAGTGAGCGTTACAAGCCCGATCTTCAGAAAGAAATTCCCGATGTAGACGATTATTTTGGAACTACCGAACTTCCAAATTTGCTGAAAGCTCTGGAGGCCGATTATAAGCACGAACTTTTAGGTGAACGACTCACCACCACCCCAAAAAATTATGCTTACCTTAAAATTGCTGAAGGCTGCGACAGGCCCTGTTCCTTTTGTGCCATCCCGCTAATGCGTGGTGGTCATAAATCGACACCCATCGAGGCTTTGGTAAAAGAGGCTCAAAATCTGGCAAAAAACGGGGTAAAGGAACTTATTCTAATCGCCCAGGATCTTACCTACTATGGGCTTGATCTTTACAAAAAACGCAATCTAGCTGAATTGCTCGAAAACCTGGTAAAGGTAGAAGGCATCGAGTGGATTCGTTTGCACTATGCTTTTCCTACCGGATTCCCTATGGATGTGTTGGAAGTGATGAAACGCGAGCCAAAAGTTTGCAATTATATCGATATTCCGCTGCAGCATATTTCTACCGATTTGCTCAAGTCTATGCGTCGCGGTACTACCCATGAGAAAACTACGGCTCTATTAAAGAACTTCAGAAAAATTGTTCCTGAAATGACGATTCGAACCACGCTTATTGTAGGCTATCCGGGTGAGACTGAAGCACATTTCCAGGAGCTCAAAGAATGGGTGAAAGAGATGCGTTTTGAGCGTTTGGGTTGTTTTACTTACTCTCACGAAGAAAATACCCACGCTTATAACCTGGAAGACGATGTGCCGCAGGAGGTAAAGCAGGAGAGAGCGAATGAGATTATGGAAATTCAGAGCCAGATTTCCTGGGAACTGAATCAGCAGAAAATCGGAAAAATCTTTAAGGTGGTGATAGATCGTAAGGAAGGTAATTATTTTATTGGTCGTACCGAATTCGATTCGCCCGATGTAGATAATGAAGTACTTATAGATGCTACCGAAATTTACCTGAAAACCGGGGAATTCTATGAGGTGAGGATCACCGATGCCGCCGATTTCGATTTATATGCCGAACCTATCGAGGCTGCTCCAAAACCGGCCAGGAAGGAGCTTAAAGTAAAATCGATTTAAACTTCGTCTTTCTAACTTCTAATTTCTAACCTGGTAGATGATTCCCTGCGGAAAAGCTGTCCAAAGACAGCTTCTTATTCCCGCGGTTCGAAGGGCAGAATTAGCCCAGGTATTACAGGTTTTAAATAAGCTTAGCGAACCTTTGGCCGGGTAAAAGGCATCCCGGCTGTGGTAATGCAAATCTGGAATTGGCTGAATTTCACCATTTTCATCCTTCTGAAAATCATTTTTAATATACGCTACAAGCCTCTTATATTGAGATTCATCAAGTTTCAGACGAATGCTTTCACGGGCCGGTGGGAGATTTTTCCAGAATTCAAGGTGCAGGGCCGCAGGAGTTTTCAGAAATAAAGAGCGAAATGCGGTTTTTAGGCTGAGGTCTTCCCATTGTGGGGTAGTTCGGTAAAATTCCAGGTCGCCCCAACCGAAGCTGATGTATTGAATGTTATCTTCGGAAGCTTTGGTGTGGCTGGTAGAAACGATTCTACTCCAATCCATAATCTCATTTTGGTAAGGCAGTACCAGGTCGGTATGCGTGCCTCTAACCTGAATAAAAATTTCTATTCCATCCCGGGTTTCTGTGAAATTTGAATTAACCGGAATGAGAGCACCCACCAGGCTGGCCAGCCCATAAATAATTGGCGGCAGAAATATTATCCCGGCAAGCAGCTTCAGCAGAAACTTCATAAATAAAAGATAGGTTAAATTTTATTCTTAAATTTCTTCCGGTAATTCACCAGTTCGTTAGATTCCCTGAAGTAAATTATGCAAAGAATTTCAAAACCCTCCAATTTTTACCGAAAGCATCACCATTATATTTTTGGTGGGTTCTGGCTGGTAAGCGGACTCGTGATTATTCTTTTCGAAAACAGGAACTTTCTTGGCTTTGGTTATGGTGGCTTTGGCCTGGCCTACTTTATTTTTGGGTACTTCAACCGAAACAAAACCGATGAATATATCGCCTGGGATGAGAACAAGATTATCATTAAACAACTTCACAACGAAATTCTTGAATATCCCAAAGGAAAAATCGACGCCCTTGGTGTTTCAAAAACCGATCTCACCATAAAATCTGGTGCCGCAGCAGGAATTATGGTTGAGCTAAAACAATATTCAGAAGAAGATAAGCGAAAATTACAATTAGACCTGAAAGATAAATTTCCTGATATAATAATATGAAAGTAGAAAAGGATTTGCCGTTTTACATAAAAAACCAGAATCTGATTTTTGGATTAGTATGGTTGGGGATGGGAATTACATACCTGCTGATAAATCA
Organism: Salegentibacter haimaensis; assembly: GCF_054121495.1. Lineage (NCBI taxonomy): Bacteria > Pseudomonadati > Bacteroidota > Flavobacteriia > Flavobacteriales > Flavobacteriaceae > Salegentibacter > Salegentibacter haimaensis. The sequence continues at coordinate 82,337 of NZ_JBSYGH010000007.1, read as the reverse complement.
TGGTGATAGAACAAATTTGATTTTAGGGATTGGATTTTGTTTATCAGGTATTCTCTATCTTATTGAGTTTTTCAGAAAACGAAAGAAGGCTAAAGAGTATATAATTTGGAATGAAAAAGAGGTAATAGTATCTCCGTTATTCAAAAAGCAAATTGTTTACCCTTTAGGAGAGATAACTCATAAAAGTATTTCTAAAAATCATTTTATTATAAAGGCCAGGGGGGTACCGGGTTCTGCAGTAAATCTAAAGGGATACAGTAAAACGGATATTAAAACTCTAAAAAACAAAATCCAGAATTAATCCGGTGAAAGCTTAAAAATATTCCTTTTAAATTTCTGAATTTCTACCTTCGTACTTCTACCTTCATATTTCTAACCCCGTACTTCCAACTTCGTACTTCTAACCTCGTACTTCTAACCTCGTTTAACTTCAGTTTTTTTTCTTTTTCCGGTCTATGTAAATGTATACCCCATACAACAGCAGTCCCGCACCGCCTATCCAGTAGAGTCCGGTTTTGAGAGTTTCGGTGTCTTCGGCAAAATAGCCTATGGCCAGTGCAAGGGGTACAATTCCGGTTAAGGTAGCAAAAATGAATTTTCGATAGCCCATTGTGAGCATCCCGGCGATGATACTAATAGCATCGTTCGATAAAAATGGAGACACCCGGAAGAGCGCCACAGCCCAAAAGCCATATTCCTCTACCATTTTATTCACCTTTTTATTCTTCTTTTTTCCCAATACCTTTTCCAGGTTATCTTCACCCAGCAGTTTTCCTATTAAATAACCTAAACTGGAAGAAAGCGCCACCCCAACCACCGAAATAGCAACTCCCCCAATAAAACCATAAGCTAAAACCGCCACGATCATAGGCAGCCAACTGGGAAAAACCACCAGGAAGATTTGTAGGATTAAAAGGCCTACTATAGCCAGTGGTCCCCAAAATCCGAAGTCTTTAAAATATGCCTGTATTCTCTGTTCATCATTACTCATCAATACCTGCCAGGTTTCGTCAATAAAATCTCCAAACGGAGCATAGAAAAAATAACTAAGGATCAGGCCAAGTACAAGTAGCGCAGTAAGCGAATAGGATATTTTCTTCAAAACAGGGTTTTAATTTTTCTAATTTTCTTCAGGTAATTTTGCGATAAACCGGTAAGCCATTTGGTTGTTGCTTTTTAAACGATAGCTAAAAATCGCTTCCCCCTGAATGTGCCCGTCTTCATATTGCGCCCAAAGCAAACGGTCGTTTAGAATGCGAACATCGGTAAAATACATCTTGCCGCCAAGTACGGGCTCCTCGGCAATAAGCTCGGGGCTTTCTTTAAGCGTGTTTACAATAAATTCTTCGGGATTTTGAATCGAATCGAATTCCTCAGGAAAATTTACAGGTCCGCGGCTTTCTAATAAGCGCAATTCTTTCTCCAGGCTGTCATTCTCAATCTTTAATTCATTAACCGTAGAATTAAGGCTGTCTATTTCGAGACGTATTTTCTCTTTCTCAGCTTCATTCTCACAGCCCATAAGAGCCAGTGCCAGTAAGGCAGGTAAAATTCTTTTCATAGCAATTTTTAAAGTTCCAGACTAACCAGATAGCCCGTGTAAGCTAAATAGGCGAGCAGTAATACCGCAGCCTCCCAGCGATCTAATTTTTTTCTTTTTCCGGTGAACATGGCCAGCAACAGGAATAAAGTACCTGCACCCAGCACATATAGGTCGGTATTAAAACTTTCATTGAAGCCAATTGGCCGAATAAAAGCCGCAACCGATAAAATCAATAGCAGATTAAAGATATTACTTCCTACGATATTTCCTACAGCTATATTGGCATTCTTTTTTACGGCTGCTACCACCGAGGTTGCCAGTTCGGGCAAGGAGGTGCCGGCGGCTACTATGGTAAGTCCTATGATTTTCTCACTCATTCCAAAAATGCGGGCCAGTTCTACGGCATTATTTACCACCAGATTCCCGCCGATAACCAGGCCTGCAAGGCCACCGATAATAAATAGCGAAATCTTCATTCCACCCATTTGAATATGAATTTCATCGGCTTCAGGAACTTCGGTTTTTAGTTGTTTATAGACATAAAACAGAAAGGCAAAAAATCCCAGCAGCAGCAAACTTCCATCCAGCCGACTTAGCAGATTATTAGCTTCAGTAAAAATCACCGAATCATTTACCAGCATAAATACTATAATTGCAGCAATAAGAGAAATTGGAATCTCTTTCCAGGCCGTGCTGGATTGTACCGCTAACGGGCTAATTAAACCCGTAATTCCCAGAATGATGAACAGGTTGAAGTTGTTGCTGCCAATCACATTTCCGAAGACGATATCGGCATAGCCTTCCCAGGCCGCCACGCCATTTACCACCAATTCGGGAGCCGAGGTGCCAAAGGCTACAATAGTGAGACCAATGGCCAAATCTGAAATCCCGTATTTACGGGCCAGGGCCGAAGCTCCGCTTACCATATAATTGGCCCCGAAAATGAGCAGTAACAAGCCGGCAGCAAGTAAAATAGAAGCTAAAAGCATTTATTCTTCAGGATTAAGTAAAACCGGTGAGCCCAGGCCTAAATCTTCAAGTCGTTCCAATTGGGTTTCGGCATCGCCTACGATAAGGAAGTACATTTTTTCAGGATTGATATATTTTCTTGCAAGCCCCTGCACTTTTAAAATGTCGAGTTCGTTCACCTGGGCCTTGCGCTTATTGATATAGTCATATTCTAAATCGTAATTACTGATATCGCTAAGCATATCTAACTTCGAATTTAAGGTCTCAAAGCGCCTGGCGTTGCTCTTGATCATAAAACTGCGGGTGACCTCTATATCTTCCTGATTGAATTCCTCGGGATAGTTTTCAATAATTTCTTTCACCAGGACGGCAGCTTCTAAAGTGATATTGCTGCGCACCGGGGTGGAAATATGAAAAATTCCCTGGTATTTCCCGCCGCTAAACCTGGAACCGGCATTATAGGTATAACCCTTGGCTTCACGCAGTTCCTGGGTGAGCTGCGAGGCAAAACCACCGCCACCAAGCCGGTAATTCATCACTTCGGCCAGGTAGAAATCCTCATCGGTGGCTCTTAGGGCCGGGCTTCCGAAACGAAAAACCGACTGTTTTGCGCCCGGCACATCGTAAAAGTAAATTTTGGTTTGGTTGGGGGCCTCTGGCCTGGAGATTTCCGGAATTTGAACCGACTTTGGCGGCCAGTTGGCCGAAAGAGCTCTAAGGGCTGATAGCGTTTCATCTTTTTCAATAGCCCCTGCAACCAGAAAACTGGCCACCTGGGGAGAGAAATTAAAACGATAATAATTCTTTAGGTCGTTTAAACTTATATTTTGAACGCTTTCCCTTGTGCCCAGGTTGTTATTGGAGAGTATATGATTTTCACCATAAATCAGTTTTTTAAATTCATTGTCGGCAATGCTGTTGGGGTCGGCTTCCTGCTGTTGAATTCTGCTTAAAACCTGCTGTTTTATCAATCTGAATTCCTCTTCATCCCAGCGGGGCTCCAGCAATATTTCCTGCACCAGGGCCATAGTTTCCTTAAAATTCTTTGCAAGGGTACTTCCCTGAAGCATCAGTTTTTCATCTGAAGCCCTGAAGTTGATCTCGGCTCCCAACAACTCGATTGCCTCTTCCAGCTCGGCCGGGGTTCGGTTTTTGGTGCCTTTGGTCATAAGGCCGGCCAGCATATTCGATACTCCAATTTTTGAAGCTTCTTCCAACAGCATCCCGCCTTCAATTTCCAGGCTGAATTTCACAAGGGGAACTTCAGTATTGGTGATTCCCAGAACTTCCAGTCCGCTAGGCATTCTGCTTTCCCAAATTTCAGGGATATTAAGCTGTGGAGTACCGTGGTACGGGGGTTCGCTGCTTCGGTCAAAACTTGAGGGCGTTCGCTCATAATTCGCGTTGGCATTGGGATCTACTTCATCTTCTGCACCTGCAACAATTTTTTCTTCTACCACTTCAGCCAGAGTTGAGTTTTCAAGGGCTAACTGCGACTGAGATTTAGGAACAAATGAGGTAGCAACATAATTTTTATTATACAGGTATTTGTTAAAAACCCGCAGCACATCTTCTGCAGTAACCGCAAGAATCTTATCTACCTCCTTATTGATGTAATTTGGATCTCCTGCGAAAATCTCATATTGTGCCAGTTGAAAACCTTTTCCCAGCACGCTGGAGAGACTGTTATAGAACCGGGTTTCCTGGCCGGCTTTAATGCGTTTTAAATCTTTTTCTGAAATTCCATTTTTGCTGAAGTCCTCAAATACCTGCTGAATTCCTATTAAAACCGAATCCAGGTCCTTCCCGTCATAGGCACGAACCCGAAGCATAGTTTGACCCGCAAGCTCTGAAGCATAATTATACATTCGGGCTCCATCGGTTAATTGCAGTTCTTCTACCAGTTTTTTATACAGGGGCGCATTTTTTCCTTCGCTTAGATACTGGCTAAGAATTTCCAGGGCATAACTGTCTTCGTGGTAAGAATACACGCTGGGCCAGGTAAGAGTGAGTTCGGGTAATTTGGCAAAATTATCCTCATAATAAAGTTTTTTGGTCGAAGAAAGCTTTGCAGGTTGCTTTGGCATTCTGGCAACTTCAGGACCCCTGGGGATTTCTCCAAAGTATTTTTGCACCCACTCCCGGGCCTGTTCTTTATCAAAATCGCCGGCAATGGTGAGGGTCACATTGTTTGGGACATAATAATTATTGTAAAATTCCTTTACATCTTCCAAAGTTGCATTCTGAAGATCTTCTAGCGAACCAATTACCTGCCAGCTATAGGGATGTCCCTCAGGATACAGGTTTTTATCGATCACATATTGGGTATGCCCGTAAGGGCGGTTATCCACGCTCTGGCGTTTTTCGTTTTTTACCACCTGTTTCTCCTTGGCCAGAACGGGTTCGGTTACGGTATTGATAAAAAAACCGAGTTTATCGGCCTCGGCCCAGATCATTTTTTCCAGGGCATCGTTGGGCACGGTTTGAAAGTAATTAGTACGGTCACGGCTGGTAGATCCATTGGCTCCCGAACCTCCAATTCGCGCACTTAATTTATCAAGACCGCCTTTGCCAAGATTTTCAGACTCCAGGAAAAGCAAATGTTCAAACAGGTGAGCAAAGCCTGTACGGCCTTCTTTTTCCCGGGCAGATCCTACGTGAGCGGTAAGAGCTACCGCGACCACAGGATCAGATTTGTCGATATGGAAAATAACATTTAATCCGTTTTCCAGGTTGAAACTTTCAAAATCTACATTGAAGGTATTGGCATTCTGGGCAGAACCAATTTGAAAACTTAATACAGATAAAAAAAGGAAGAGGTAATGCTTAAAATTCATCAAGGTATAATTTTATGTACCTCAAAATTAAACTTTATTCTTCATAAAGAATTGATAAAACATTGAGGATTGGGGGAGCCCAAATTTTGGACTAATTTTTATCTCAGGCCTTCAGCCTGAAATATACCCGCAATTAAAAAAAGCCAGGCGCTATACACCTGGCTGAATTGTCTCAGGCTTTCAGCCTGTATTTAGTTTAAATTTCGGGCCTAGGGAGCCTTGGTGGCTCAAAAACCAAGGTACAATGCCCTTAGGGATTACAATCTCACCACATCGTTATTCACAAAGAAGATTGAATTCACAAAAAACAATTTCCCGTTTTCCCAAAAAGCCCTGAACAGGGGATTATCGGTCAGATAGATTACACTGCCTCTTCCCATTCGTTCTTCTCCAAAAACCAGTGAATTTTCAAGGTTTTTGGTGGCGCGGCTTCCGGCGAAACCAGAAACGATTTGAGGTTCTTCGATATAACCTACGTTATAACCATCCTTTAAAAAGGCGTAGCTGTTATTGCTCAATTTCAGGCTGTGATAAACAGGATCATAGCCAAAGGCCATAGGATGAGTATTGTCGATAGTCGTTTTTATTATACTACCGGTAATTAGATTTTTAGCGCTTTCGCGTTCTCTTTGAGCATAGGGGATGAGTTTTGCAGCGTTTGTAGTATCGGTTTCTTTTTTGTTTTCAACGAGACCAAACCCCTCTTTGCCTGCAAAATTACCTAAGGCTCTTCCAATGGCGATGAGCTTACCACCTGCTTTTACCCAGTCCTGGATTTTTTTGCTTCCGGCTTCGTTCAGAATGTCTGAATAATTTCCCTCGGGCATTACCAGTACATCGAATTGGTTTAGGTCTACACTTTTAAAATAATCGGTATTGATCGAGGTGATGGGATACTCCAATTCCTGCTCAAAGAAATACCAGATCTCTCCGTAATTCAGGGAAGAAGTTCCTTCACCTTTTAAAACTGCAACTTCGGGTTTGTTAATGATCTTTACATCGGGCGAGCCAAAATCGGGGCCGCTGCCGGCAAACCCTGAAGTGGCTGCCAGGAGTTTCCTGTTTTGTTCATTCGCAATCTGGGTTACTTTAGCATCAAAATTTTCCAATTTCCGGTTGTCGCTTTTGGTGATCACCAGGCTGCCACGACCAAATTTTTCTCCCTGGTTTTCAAAAGCTTTTTCACTAAACCGCACTTTGATGCCTTCTTTGAGCAAGGCTGCTAAAAATTTAGCATCCTGTACCGAATTCCACTTAGATACATAACCGGCACCAGCAGGTTGAGGAGTATTTTCGATTGGTTCTACCTGAGGTTGAGTTCCTGTGGCCACCGTTCTCGTTGAGGCAACAGCTTCCAGGCCATAAGCGTGGGCCAGGCTCCAGGCGGTAATATCGTAGGTAAGTGAATCGCTTAACTTGGTGTTGGGCTCAAAAAGCACATTTACCATTTTCCCCTTGGGTTGTGCAGTAGAAACCACCAAAGTATTTTCATCGGCATTGAAATTAGCCCGCCTGCCTTCAGTATAATTAAAACCATTTAAACGCCCGGGTTGTGCATAGCCATATTCAATCTCGTGACGATCCAGTACGTTCTTTAGCTTTTCAATCCTATCGGCATTTCCTTTTAAGGCATAGCTTTTTATTTCAAGATCTGAATTATCAAAAAAGTCCCTGAATTCCCTGTTCAATTCTTCCACATTTTGAGCCGCAACTTCAATGGTAGAAATTCCGGTGGTGTGGTGATGTGCCACGCGATCTACCAGGCTTAGCTCATAACCCTCGTCGGTATCTATGCCCAAACCGGCCCGGCCGTGGCCTGCCTGTTCATAAGTCATTCCTATACTCCCCATATAAGTAGGGTAGGTATCGCCATAGCTGGGGTAAAGCAAGTCAAAGCGTTCTTTGGTAAAATACAACCAACCTTCTTCATCAAAATATTTGGCGTGGTTTTTCCCGATTCTGGTTTGAAAATCCCTTTGAAACGGACTAATAATCTCGTGAAAGGGCTCGGCAGCGGGGGCAAAGTAATAGGGCTCATTTATTCCCTGTTCGTGAAAATCTACGTGAATATGAGGCAACCACTGATTGTAAATTTTTAATCGCTCCCTGGTCTCGATTTGAGTGGCCCAGGCCCAGTCGCGGTTAAGGTCGAACAAATAATGATTTGGGCGTCCTCCCGGCCAGGCTTCGTGATGCTCGGCTGCAGCCTGTGAGCTGTTGTAAGGTTCAGCTTTTACCTGATTATACCAATTGGCATAGCGATCGCGGCCATCGGGGTTTACACAGGGATCAATGATGATCACCGTATTTTCAAGTAAATCTTTTCGGTTGGTAACCAGTTCGTAAAGGGTTTTCATCGAAGCCTCGGTGCTGGAGGCTTCATTGCCGTGAACATTGTAGCTTAGCCAGACAATGGCTTTATCTGCCCCGGCTTCAGAAGTTTCTATCCCGCTAAAAGCCATATGATTTTTCCTGATGTTTTCCAGGTTGCTGTGATTGGCTTCCGAAGAAACCACCGCATAGGTAAGTGGCCTGCGCTCGTAGGTTTTTCCGTAGGTGTGATATTTTACCAGGGGAGAGTTTTCGGCTACGTGTTCAAAATAGCGAACCACATCGGCGTGCCGCGAAAATTCGGTGCCCAATTCATAACCCAGAAATTCTTTTGGTGATTGTAATTGTGCGTGAAGGAAATTGAAGCTGAAAACCAGCAAACAGAAGTAGAGGAAATTTGCTTTCATTAATAGAATTAGTTTGTCTTAACTCCCGTAAAGATAGACTTCCCCGCCAAATTAACTTAAAATTAGTGTATAAAATTACTAACTTGGGTATCTTTACACCTCCAAAAATCAGCTAATGCCAACCGAGTGTATCCCGTACCAAGACACTAATTATTTTACAAAAATCATCCTGGATTATCTGGCTCAAAAAGAAGAGATCAGGCCGTTTTATCACCGTTTTCCGGAGCTGGAAAACTTCGGAAAACAACTGGAAGAAAAATCTTCTTTCCCACAAGAACACAGGGAGATTTTGGCGCAAAGCCTCCAAAAGCAATATGAGGAGTTAGAAACTTCTGAAGCCACTGCTGAGAATATTACAGCTTTAAGCGATTCCAACACCTTTACGGTGGTTACCGGGCACCAGTTAAACCTGTTTACAGGCCCCCTGTATTTTCTTTATAAGATAGTTTCGACCATAAATACTACCCGCATTCTTAAAAAACAGTATCCGGCTCATCATTTTGTGCCGGTTTACTGGATGGCTACTGAAGATCATGATTTTGAAGAAATCGCGTTTTTTAATCTCCACGGAAAGAAATTTAAATGGGCTAATGCTGAAGCTCGTGCAGGAAAAACTGCGGTAGGTTATTTATCTACCAGCGGACTCGAGGAGGTGTTTGAACTTTTCTCTGCTGAAATTGGTGGTGGGCGCGATGCAGCTTATTTGAAAGAACTTTTCGAAAATGCCTATCTGAAACACGAAAATTTAACTGAAGCCACTCGCTATTTGGCTAATGAATTATTTAAGGAGCAGGGACTTGTAATTGTTGACGGGCAGGATAGGGAACTCAAAAAACTTTTTGCTCCCTATGCTAAAAATGAGCTTTTAAAGCAGGTTTCCAGCGAAAAGGTATCTGAAACTGTTGAAATGCTTCAAAAAGCGAATTATGATATCCAGGTGAACCCGCGGGAGATCAATTTGTTTTATTTAACTGAAGAATTGCGCGAGCGAATCCTGCTTCGGGATGGGAAATATTTTGTGAACGAAACCGAAATTCAGTGGAGCGAAGAAGAAATTCTGGAAGAACTACAGAAGCATCCCGAACGCTTTAGCCCCAATGTGATGCTGCGGCCTTTGTATCAGGAAGTGATCCTGCCCAACCTTTGTTATATTGGAGGTGGGGGAGAGCTGGCATACTGGCTTCAGCTTAAATCTTATTTTGAAGCTGAAAATGTGCCTTTTCCCATCCTGCTTCTGCGGAATTCAGCTTTGCTTCAAACCGAAAAGCTCGATGAAAAGCGTCAAAAATTAAATATTGGATTGAAAGAGTTGTTTTTGAAACAACACGAACTCATCAATCGCAAGGTGCGACAGATTTCGAATATCGATATCGATTTTTCAGACCAAAAAGAGCATTTAGTTAACCAGTTTCAGCAAATGTATGAACTGGCCGAAAAAACCGATAAATCTTTCCTGGGAGCGGTAAAGGCCCAGGAAGTAAAACAATTAAAAGGCCTGGAAAACCTTGAAAAACGCCTGCTGAAAGCTCAAAAACGAAAGCTGGAAGACGAGGTGAGCCGCATTGCCGAACTTCAGAATGAATTATTTCCCAATAAAAGCCTGCAGGAAAGACAAACCAATTTTTCAGAATTTTATGCTGAATATGGCCCGGCATTAATCGACCGGCTTTTGGAAGAACTCAATCCTTTAGAGGCGAATTTTAAAATTATCAGCTTTGGAAAAGAATAGAATGCATACCATAGATATGGATTTGGTGGAAATGACCCTTGATGTCATGAAATATACCATAGATCGTATCTCCAATGTCACCCCCGATCTGGGAGCTCCTAAAAAAGAAAGCGACCTGTTAAGAATTGTAGGCGAGACCATCACCCCCGGGGGGATTGGCGGGGAAACCGCTTTTCAGTTGTTCAGGGATGTGTTGGTGAAAGCCACGGTGCCCATCGACCATCCGCGGCATTTGGCTTTTGTTCCCGCAGCTCCAACCCGGGCCGCGATAATGTTCGATTTGGTGACTTCAGCTTCGAGTATTCACGGGGCCTATTGGATGGAAGGCGCCGGCGGAATTTTTTGTGAAAATCAGGCGATGAAATGGCTGGTATCCCTTACAGGATTACCTGAAGGCGCTTTTGGGGTTTTTACCAGTGGAGGCACCGCTGCCAACCTTTCGGCTTTAGTGGCAGGGAGAGAGACCTGGCGCGAAAGAGATGAAAAGAATCAAAATAGAAAGGCTTTATTGATGACTTCGAACGGCGCACATAGTTCGATTCAGGCAATGGCCCGGGTGATGGATGCCGAGGTGATTCTCATAAATTCTGAAGACGAATTTTTAACCGGAGACGAAGTAGCGGCTGCTATTAAAAAACTTTCAGAAGAAGAAAGAGCCCGGCTTTTCGCCGTGGTGGCTACCGGAGGAACGACCAATGCCGGAATCATAGACGACCTGGACAGTATCGCAGAAGTTTGTGAGCGGGAAAAACTCTGGTTTCACGTAGATTGTGCCTATGGCGGGGGCGCCCTTGCGGCCAGCTCGGTAAGGCATTTGTTTAAAGGAATTGAGCGTGCCGATAGTATTACCATAGACCCCCATAAATGGCTTTTTTCTCCTTATGATTGCGGTGCTGTAATTTATAAGGATATGAAGATTGCGGCCAATGCGCATTCCCAAAAAGGCGCGTACCTGGAAATTTTTAAAGACCCGGGCGCCCAGGGTTTCAACCCGGCCGATTATCAGATTCAGCTCACCCGTAGGTTACGCGGACTTCCGCTATGGTTTTCGTTGGCGATGCACGGCACCAACAAGTACCGGGAAGCCATAGAACGCGGTATTGAACTGGCGCAAATTGCTTCAGAAAAAATTGAAAAAAGGGAAGGCCTGGAAATGGTGAGGCCGGCAAGTCTTTCGGTGGTGTTATTCAGAAAAAAGGGCTGGGATGCCGCGAAATATAAAGACTGGACCTATAAAAATCATAATGAAGGTTTTGCGCTGGTAACTCCCACCACCTGGAAAGGAGAGACCATTATAAGATTCTGTTTTATCAACCCCGATACTACCGAGAAAGATATAGATATGATTCTGGATACCCTGGAATAAATTTTTGTGGGCAGGTTTTTCTGTAATTCCGGTTGACTTGCATTTTTTATTTGGAAACCGGATATCTTAGTAGGTAGCGAAATAGCTGGTATCACCGCCTTACTTTTAGCCGATGTTCACAAAAATTAAAATAAAACCGATATGGAAAAAATGCTAAAATTTATTATCATTTTCATTATAGGCAGCTTGCCTGTACTGGCACAAAATTCCTCAAATACTGAGGTAGAAGAGATTCTACAGCAAAAAAATGAGATGTTGGCAGAGGCCATAAATTCTGGAAACCTGGAAGGCTTTACCGCAATCTATGCTGAAGATGCACAGATGAATGTTCCTGGATCCCCGAGCCTTAACGGAAGAAAGGCTATTGGCGAGGCTCATAAATCGATGATGGAAAATAAAATGAAAATCGAGATAACTAAAAATGAGGTTTTTCATCAGGGGGATTTTGCCACAGAGACCGGAAGCTACCGTGTGCTCACTGCTTCGGGAGAAGAAGTAGATAAGGGAAGTTATATGGCGCTTTGGAAAAAGATAGATGGCGACTGGCAAATTTACCGGGATGTGGTAAGCAGCAGTTCTGGTCAATAAATTTTAATCTATTTCATATTCCAGCCGCATCGTTATCGATGCGGTTTTTCTTTTATCGGCAGTGTTGTAGGCCCCGCTCCAGCTATAATCCTCGCCGCTGTTTTGCCCGGTGATTTGAAAAACCCCCATAGAGGCACGATGTAGGTCTCCCAGTTTACCGCCGCTGTTTTCAGCAATTTTTTCGGCTCTAATCCTGGCATCTTCGGTAGCTTTGGAGATCATTTCGATTTTAAGATCGGCCAGGCCGGTGTAGTAATACCTGGGCGGGCTGGAGTTAAATTGCACCCCGGTATTGAGCAGTTCGGTAATCTCGCGCGATACCTTTTCTACGAGTTCCACTTCAGAAGATTCTATTTTCACTTTCTGAACCAGTTCATAGGCGCGAAAGACACTGCCCACATAATTTCCATTTTGATATTGATTATCCCTTTGTTCATTGGTTTCTACCGAAAGAAAAATGATATGAGCTTCTTTTATTCCCTTCTGAAGCAGATATTGCCGAACTTTCTCTTTATCCTGGTTAAGATCATTATAAGCCTTTTCCAGATTTGGCGAAATTCTGCTGAAGCGACCTTCCCAAACAATAAGATCTGAATTAAAGTCTTCGCTACCCGAACCGGTAACCGAGATCACGCCCTTTGGATTTCCGCGATCGCGGTAGGCATTGGTAACTAAAATTGCGGCAATGATTATTGCCAGCGAAAAAAGAATGGAACTTGCAATCTTCAGCATAATAATAAACTTGAAGAATAAAGATAGAAAATAAAAGCTTCGATAATTTTATTTTTCTCTCAAATTCTTACTTTTGCCTATGCAACAAAACGTACTTATTTTAGACTTTGGTTCGCAGTATACTCAGCTTATTGCAAGGCGTGTAAGAGAACTCAATATTTACTGCGAAATTCATCCCTACAACAAAATTCCAGAAGATTTATCAGGCTTTAAAGCGGTGATCCTATCGGGGAGTCCCTTCTCGGTTAGAGCCGAAGATGCCCCGCATCCCGACCTGTCTCAAATTCGAGGTAAAAAGCCGATTTTGGCGGTTTGCTATGGTGCCCAATATCTCGCCCATTTTAACGGCGGAAGGGTGGAACCTTCGAATGTTCGGGAATATGGAAGGGCGAACCTTTCAGTAATTAAAGATTCTGAAGCGCTTTTTGAAGATATTATGGAAAATTCACAGGTGTGGATGAGCCATAGTGATACCATTAAAGAACTTCCCGAAAATGCCGTACGCCTGGCCAGTACTACCGATGTGCTGAATGCCGCTTATCGCATAGAGGGAGAAGAGACCTTTGCGATACAGTTTCATCCCGAGGTATATCATTCAACCGATGGTAAGCAACTGCTGGAAAATTTTCTGGTAAGAATCGCGGGTGTAGAGCAGTCCTGGACTCCGGGCGCTTTTGTAGATCTTACCGTTTCTGAGCTTAAAGAAAAGATCGGGGATGATAAAGTGGTTCTCGGCCTGAGTGGGGGAGTAGACTCCTCGGTGGCTGCGGTATTACTTCATAAAGCCATAGGTAAGAATTTGTACTGTATTTTCGTGAATAACGGACTATTGAGAAAGAACGAGTTTGATAGCGTGCTTCATCAATATAAAGATATGGGTCTTAATGTGAAAGGTGTAGATGCTTCAGCAAGATTCCTCGATGCGCTATCAGGCATTAGCGACCCCGAACTTAAAAGAAAGGCCATAGGAAATACCTTTATCGATGTTTTTGACGATGAAGCTCACGAGATTAAAGATGTAACCTATCTCGCCCAGGGTACCATTTATCCCGATGTTATCGAATCGGTTTCGGTGAATGGAGGACCTTCAGCAACGATTAAATCCCACCACAACGTGGGAGGGCTTCCCGATTTTATGAAGCTAAAGATCGTAGAACCGCTTAGAATGCTGTTTAAAGATGAGGTGCGAAGAGTAGGTGCCGAGCTTGGAATTGACAAAGAACTTTTAGGGAGACATCCTTTCCCGGGACCGGGATTGGCCATTCGTATTCTTGGCGATATTACCGCCGAAAAAGTTCGAATTTTGCAGGAAGTAGACGATATTTTCATCCAGGGTCTAAGAGACTGGATGTTGTACGATAAGGTATGGCAGGCGGGAGCGATTTTGCTTCCGGTGCAATCGGTAGGCGTGATGGGAGATGAAAGAACCTATGAAAAAGTGGTAGCCTTGAGAGCCGTAGAATCTACCGATGGGATGACCGCCGATTGGGTGAATTTGCCTTATGAATTCTTACAAAAAACCTCCAATACCATAATAAACCGTGTAAAAGGCGTTAATAGAGTAGTATATGATATAAGTTCCAAACCCCCGGCAACTATAGAATGGGAATAGTTCTTGCATTGCTCACTTAAAATTTACCAAATGAGATACCTTCTTATATTATGCTTTATATTTCAGCTGTTTACGGTTTCTGCTCACAGCCAGGAATATAAATACCACACTGTGAAAGCAGGTGAAACCGTGTATAGTATTGCACAATCTTACAATATTAGCGAAGAAGCGGTTTATAAGTATAATCCCGATGCCAGAAATGGCATAGAGGTATCTGCAAAACTGGTGATTCCTATTTCTGAAGGTAAAGTAGCTCGCGAGGAGGAGGTAAGTTTCAGAACGCATAAGGTTCAGCGAAAGGAAACTCTATTTAGTCTATCGAGAGAATATGAAGTGAGTATAGATGATATCAAGAGGTATAATCCGCATTTGTATTCTGAAGAGTTAAGGAGTGGAGAGGAGATCAAAATTCCCGAAAAACAGGCCGTAGCTCAAAACCAGGCACCACGCCCTCAGCCCAGAACCGAAATTTCAGAAACCCGCGAGCATGTTGTGCTTCCGAAAGAAACTAAATTTGGAATTGCCCGAAAATATGGTCTAACCGTAAGTGAACTGGAAGAACTCAACCCAAAAGTTGAGGTTTTACAACCCGGGATTATGTTGCGCGTGGGTACCGATGTTTTGGATGAACCGGTGATCTTAATGGATGAAGATTTCAGGTTTTATGAGGTAAAACCTCAGGAAACCTTATATAGCCTTGCCCGTAGATTCAATGTAAGCCAGGATAGCATCAAAGCCTTAAATCCTGCTCTGGCCGATGGTTTAAAAACCGGAATGGTGCTAAAGGTGCCTACCCGTGATGAGGGAGTAGGAAATCTGGATAGCGATGAAACCGAAGATTTTAGCAGTGATGCAGACAGGGTTTTCGAAAAACTGGACCTGGAAAAGAATATCACCAATTTCAGCCAGAAGCAAATCGTGTTGATGATGCCTTTAAATCTCAATAAAATTGAAGGCGATTCAACCAGGGCTTATAAAAAGGCGATTTTAGACCAGCGGGTGATGCGAATTTCTCTTGATTTCTATAGCGGGGCCTTATTGGCTGCCGAAAAAGCACGAAGCCTGGGTATAAATGTAAACTTAAGAAAATTTGATACCCGTCAAAATGTAGGGAGGGTAAACGATATTATAAATGCCAATAATTTTAGCAATGTAGATGCAGTGATTGGGCCGTTTTTACAGAATACTACCGAGGCGGCTGCGGCCAAGCTCAGAACCCAGGGAGTACCGGTAATCAGCCCGCTTTCAAACCGGTCTATGCGACCTATGGAAAACCTCTTTCAAAGCCGGCCTACCGATGATATGCTGGCCGAGGCTATGCTGAGTTATCTGGAGCAAAAAACACAGGGGAAGAACCTTGTAATTATAGCCGATGCCGGCTCGAATGCAATCAAAAACCGTTTAAGTGGAATGTTTCCCACCGCCCGATTCATTAGTCCTGAGAATGGGCACGTAAGCGAAGGCAAGCTGGGGAATGCGATGGTAGAAGGCCGGGATAACTGGGTGATTCTGGAATCTGAAAATGTGGCGGTTTTAAGCAGTGCAACTTCAGCACTTAACCGCCTGGCCAGAAACCGAAATATCACCTTATTCACTACCAACAAAAACAACAGCTACGATAGCGACGCGATAAATATTCAGCATTTGGCGAAATTGAATTTCCACTATCCTTCGGTAGATCGCGAATATGATTCGGAAACTTCAGCAGAATTTTTAGAGAATTATAAAGAGCGCTATGGCAGCACCCCGAATCAATATGCAGTGCGGGGATATGACCTCACTCTGGATATTTTGTTAAGGCTTGCCAGCGCCGAAGATCTATATGAATCTTTTGAAAGATACAGGGGCTATACCGAATATCACGAGAATAAATTCCATTACAGTCCGCGCTCGGGGGGTGGTTTCTTAAATGATGCGGTGTATATAGTTCGCATAGATAATGACCTTAAAATAAGAGATGTCAATGACTTCAAGCGTAATCTATAAGGGCCAGCTTAGAACTGAAGCCGAGCACCTGCAAAGCGGTTCTAAAATGATCACCGATGCGCCGGTAGATAATCACGGTAAGGGCGAGGCTTTTTCTCCAACCGATACCGTGGCCACGGCTGTGGCAACCTGTATGCTTACCGTTATGGGAATCAAGGCTGAAGAGCTTCAGGTAGATATGACCGGCGCCAAAGCCAGCGTAACGAAATTTATGGCCGCCAATCCGCGGCGGATTTCCAGGGTAGAGGTAGAGGTTGAAATGCCTCAGAAATATTCAGAAAAGATTACCAAAATTCTTGAAAATACGGGTCGTAACTGCCCGGTGATTCAAAGCCTGCATCCAGAGCTGGAAAAGCAAATAAGTTTTAGGTACCGATGAGGTTAATTTTTTGCTTTTTATTCCTTGTTTTATTCTCTTCGGAAGCGATTTCCCAAACTCAATCTGAAAAAATTACCTGGCGACAGAATCATAGATTATCCTGGAATGATTTTAAAGCCGAGCCAAAATCGCGGATGCCCTTTTCGGCCAACACCAATTCGGGTTTTTCATTTGGCTGGGGATATGCAGATGATACCGGCTTAACCTATGAAGTTAAAGCCAATTTTTATCCTTTGAAATCCTGGGTAAAACCTGAATCCAAAAGCAATTATTTGCTAAGGCACGAACAACTGCATTTTGATATTTCTGAACTTTATGCCCGCAAACTTAAAGCGGCTCTTGACCAATACGTTCCCGGGCGTAATTTAAAAAGAGACCTGGACCGCATTTACAATCAAATCGAAAAAGAAAGGCAGCAACTGCAACAAAGATTTGACAGGGAGACCTCACACAGTCAAAATAAAGAAGCGGAGGAGTTCTGGCAGCAATTCATAAAAGAAGAGCTGCAAAAACTCTCAAAATTCAGTTCTTAGAGTTCGGCCACGCGAGCTTTGGCCTGCTTAAATTCAGCAATCATTTCTTCGACGATCTGTGCGGCAGGCTTTATGTCGTGAATCAAACCGGCAATTTGCCCTATTTCCAGCTCCCCTTCTTCAAGATCACCTTCAAACATTCCTTTTTTGGCCCTGGCTCTGCCCAGAAGTTTAATTAGATCTTCCTTTTCGTGAGGCTGTTGGTACAAACGTTCGATATCCTGGTAAAATTTGTTTTTCAACAGGCGAACCGGTGCCAGTTCTTTTAAAGTTAGTATAGTATCCCCTTCACCGGCTTTTACTACCATTTCCTTAAAGTTGGGATGTGAAGATGCCTCGTGGCTGGCTACAAAGCGGCTGCCTACCTGCACGGCATCGGCACCCAGCACCATAGCGGCCAGCATTCCACTGCCGTTGCCAATTCCCCCGGCAGCGATAAGCGGAATTTCTATTTTTTCCTTGACCATCGGGATGAGGGTAAAAGTGGTGGTTTCATCACGACCATTATGGCCACCGGCCTCAAAACCTTCGGCCACCACGGCATCAACCCCGGCTTCCTGCGATTTCAGGGCAAATTTCACACTGCTCACCACGTGAACTACTTTTATTCCGTTTTCCTGTAAATGTTTGGTCCAGACTTTTGGATTCCCTGCCGAGGTAAAAACTATTTTCACCCCTTCTTCGATGATGATTTCCATAATCTTTTCGATATCGGGATAAAGCATAGGTACGTTCACTGCAAAAGGCAGAGAAGTTGCTTTTTTACATTTCTGGATATGTTCTCTTAAAACTTCAGGATACATAGAGCCTGCTCCAATAATTCCAAGTCCGCCGGCATTGCTTACCGCACTGGCGAGTTTCCAGCCGCTGGCCCAGATCATTCCCGCCTGGATAAGAGGATATTTTATATTGAAAAGTTGGGTTATTCTGTTTTCGGGCATTTGAAAGAATTTTGCCCGAATTTAAGAAATAACCCCCGAACCTAATAATTCTTCTCCCTCATACCAGGCCACAAACTGACCTTCGGTAATGGAAGCCTGTGGTTCCTCGAAAACTATAAACAATCCGCTTTCGGTTTGATGCAACTTTGCTTTTTGAAGTGGTTGACGGTAACGGATTCTAGCCATCAGTTCCCTGCTTTCGCCGGTTTTTAAAGCCAGGTCCTCTCTAACCCAATGCACTTCATCCTGCTTAACGAAAAGCGCTTTTCGGTAAATGCCGGGGTGATCTTTACCCTGGCCGGTGTAGATGATATTTTCCTCTACATCGGTATCGATTACAAAAAGTGGCTCGGGTGTACCTCCCACAGCCAGACCTTTGCGCTGGCCTTTAGTGAAAAAATGAGCGCCCTGATGTTTTCCTACCACTTTGCCG
Source organism: Salegentibacter haimaensis (assembly GCF_054121495.1). Taxonomy (NCBI): domain Bacteria; kingdom Pseudomonadati; phylum Bacteroidota; class Flavobacteriia; order Flavobacteriales; family Flavobacteriaceae; genus Salegentibacter; species Salegentibacter haimaensis. Next base: position 63,951 of record NZ_JBSYGH010000007.1, on the reverse strand, counting down.
TCTCCAGCTGAATACTCGAATTTTTTCGAGAGAAAATCCAGTTCCTCCTGTTTGTTGCTGAAGCTGGGAGTTGTTTCGGCATATTGAACATCTTCCGCAGGAATTTCTACAATTAGGCCTTCTTTTGGCTGAAGTTTTTGTTGCAGAAATTCGGGCAGGCGAACCTTCCCGATAAAACAAAGACCCTGGGAGTCTTTTTTATCGGCAGTGATCAGATCCTGTTCTGTGGCGATTTTACGAACCTCCGATTTTTGCAATTCCCCAATAGGGAAAAGGGTTTTCGAAAGTTGTTCCTGGGTGAGCTGACAAAGAAAATAGGACTGGTCTTTGTTTTGGTCTTTTCCGGATAGTAACTGATAGATGGTTTTCCCGTCTTTTTCAAATTCTGCTTTGCGGCAATAATGCCCGGTAGCAACAAAATCGGCACCCAGGGAAAGAGCGATTTTCATAAAAACATCGAATTTGATCTCGCGGTTACAAAGCACATCGGGATTTGGGGTGCGGCCCTGCTCGTATTCGTTGAACATATAATCTACGATGCGTTCTTTATATTCTTCGCTAAGATCTACGGTTTGAAAGGGAATTCCCAATTTTTCGGCAACCAGCATAGCATCGTTGCTATCGTCCAGCCAGGGACACTCGTCGGAAATAGTCACCGAATCATCATGCCAGTTTTTCATAAACAGGCCAATTACCTCATAGCCCTGCTGCTGAAGCAAATAAGCCGAAACACTGGAATCTACTCCGCCCGATAATCCTACTACCACTTTCTTTTTCATGAAGCTGTTTTTGATGGTCTCCGCTCTACAGTCGGAAACCGGGCTGCAAAATTACGAAATAATATAAAGTTAGTGACCCGGGAAAATGCCGCACAAAAAAAGGCTGTCTAAAATGAATATTAGATGTCAATTCGAGCGGTCCCGATAGCTATCGGGACGAGAATTTGTTCTCTTCTTTGCAAGCCATTTCGACTGCGCTCAATGTGACAAACTGATATTCTAAAGCTTTTTAGACAGCCTCGATATTTTTAATCCGGAAAGGTTAACCTATTCTCTCTCAAAAGTTATGCTGGCTCCGGGAACCGAGGTGAGTGAAAACACGAAGCGGTTATTGTTATTTTCAAAACTAACCAGGCCGGTTTGAGATCCAAAAAACGGAATATCAAAGGTGTAGACTCCGGCTCCTTCATTTTGCCAATCGGCAATATTGGTTTCGCTTTCGCATTCTCCGGCTGAGGTATTTGAATAAAACTCAGATTCTGCAGTTTTATCGGCCTTAAAGGTGATTGTTGACTGCCTGGAACAATCATTTAACTGAAAATTACCTGTAGGTTCATTTATTTCAACTGCGGTCCAGGTTCCTATGATGGGATCGGCTCCTCCGGCATCATCGTCGCTGCTACAGGCGATTAAAAGACTTAAACTAAAAACTAATGCAATTACTTTTTTCATAACTATGGTTTTTATTAGTGAGTTAAATATAGGTAAAAATCGATTTTATTAATATTCTATGCTTTCTTTTAGCTGGTTTGCTTCATAATATTTCCAGGTGCCCGATTTTTTATCGTCTTTGTACTGGCCTTCAATAATTTTCTCGCCTTCCTTGTTGTAATAGGTCACAGGCCCGTGTAATTTTCCTGCCTTGTAATTAAAATCCTGAAGCAATTGCCCGTTTTCTGAAAACACCTGGTTGCTGCCGTGCAATTTACCTTCCTTATAATTCGCGATTTCAGTGATTTGTCCGTTTGGGAAATAAGTGATTTGCTGCCCGTCTAACTCTCCATCGCGATAATGTTCTACCTGCATCGTATCTGTGGTATTTTGATGATAAATCACCCAGGTGGCTTCCCGTTTTTTATCCAGAATTTTTCCTGTACTAATGGGATTTCCTTTTTGGGTGTGGTAGGTGACATTTACCGTATCACTTTCTTCTGAAAAAATCATTATTGCTGAAGCATGCTCCTGAAAGCCCTTTTTATAAAATTTAAATTCGCCAATTTCTTTCCCGTGCTTAAATTCTCCTTCAAACTTTTTTTCTGAAGTACCTTCGAAATTAGTCTGCCAATGCCCGTGTCTACGGCCCTGCGCATCGGTTTGATTTACAGGCTCCTGGGCCTCCAGCATCGTGAAAGAGAGCAGGAAAATTAAAATTATCTTTTGTTTAAACATTATTAACAAAGATTAAACAGTTTTTTTGAGCAAGCTGAAATACTTTTACAACGTTACATAAAAACTCTGAATTATGGATTTTATTTCAAAACTAAGTAAAATCGCAGTGGTTGCTTTTTTAGCCACCGGATTTTTGGCCTGCAGCGACGATGACGAAGCAGGAGACATTATTGTTCCCTCTAATAGTATAGCCGATTTTGTTGCCAATAACGATAGCTATTCTTCACTTGCAGCGGCTTTAGACGCAGCCGGTTTAACTGCAACCTTAGATGGAAATACCAACTACACCGTATTTGCCCCAAACAACGCTGCTTTTAATACATTTTTATCGGCTAACGGATTCGCTTCTCTTGATGAGGTACCCGTTCCGGTTTTAAGAGAAATTCTGCTTAACCACGTTTTGGAAGGAACAGTGATGAGCAGTTCACTTTCAAATATGTATGTGAGTACTATGGCTACCGGGATGGCCAGTGATGAGAACCTGAGCATGTACATCAATGTAGATGATGGAGTAATGATCAACGGGATGGCCGAAGTAACCAATGCCGATATCGATGCTGATAACGGAGTGATTCACGCGGTAGATGCCGTGATTGGATTGCCTAGCATTGTAGATTTTGCAGTGGCCAACCCTAATTTCGAAATTTTGGTACAGGCCCTAACTCGTGAGGAAGATTACACCTTTGTAGAAACTCTTTCAATGACCGAAGCTCCTGCACCTTTTACTGTTTTTGCCCCTACCAACGATGCTTTTGTAGCTTTACTTGACGAACTAGGAGTAGCTAGTTTAGATGATATTGATTCTGAAACTCTTGCGACTGTTTTGACCTACCACGTGGTGGCTAATGCCAATGTGAGATCTTCAGATCTTAGTGATGGAATGAGGGTTGAAACTTTACAGGGAGATTCATTTACCGTGAATCTTGGAGATCCTGTGACCCTTACCGATGCCAATGGTAGAACCGCTGCTGTGGTTGCCGTAGATGTGCAGGCCAATAACGGAGTAATTCACGCTTTGGATACTGTTATCCTTCCTGAAATGTAAAATTTGTTGCTTGTTAGCTGTTATTGCGAAGACCCCTGGGTATGAAGGCTCAGGGGTTTTGTTTTTTAGTAAAAATATGATGCTGGGTGGCGGTGAAATAATCCCTGAAAATTTGGTTGATGCTATGATCTTCACTGCAGGCTGCAATTCCCAGCTTAGGATAAATTTCGATTATCGCTGCTGAAATTTGTTTGACTGAAGTTGCCGCATCAAGGTGAATCTCCTCCCTAAAACCCTGTTTAGGGCTTTCATTTGTAGAAATCGTTTGTTCAATAGCTGAAGCAAAATGTGCGATTTTTTTATTCGCGGTAACCAAAAGAGTTTTTAGCTTTTTGAAGTGCTGTGCTTCTTTTAGTTTTTCAGCTTCAGAAAGAAAATGAGTCGCCATACCTATATAATTTACCCAGAGCGTTAAATCGGCAAAAACCGCAAAGGGAATTTTAAAAATTGGCTGAGGCAGGTAGAATTCGTTGTAAATAAAACTTTGATTTTCAGGTACGATGATATCTTTCAGCCTAAAAGACTGGGTGGCTGAGGCTTTTAATCCCATCGCTGTCCAGTCGTCGATAATTTCCACTTTTTCTGAAGGAATTACAAAAGAGCGAATTTTCGGGTCGCCATTTTCATCACGAAGAACTTCGCCATTTTCGGTGATTTTTGCATTGAGGGTAAAATGGCTTAAGTAGGGCGCACCGGTAGCGTATTTCCAGGTACCTGAAATTTTATAATTTCCACCCTGTTTTTCGGCCGTTCCAAAAACGCCTCCGCTGCCGCCCAAAATTGTTGAAGAAGGATGGACAAAAATTTCTTTAGCAGCTTCAGGCTTCAGGTTTCCGATAAAATAATTGGCCCCGCTGCACAGGGTGATCGTCCAGCCCAAACTGCCGTCTATCCTCGCCAGTTTCTGGAGAACCTGAAGTCCTTCAGAAAAGGAAAACTCCAGGCCGCCATAGCTTTTCGGCACCCAAAGATTCCAGAGATTGAGTCGGGAAATCTGGTCCAGCAGTTTTTTGGAAAATTCAGGATTTCTGAAATCATATTGCTTAAGTTCCTGCAAATTGAGGTTCTCTTTCATTTCTTATAATTTTTCGCCATTTAAAATATCCAGAAGTACCCACGATAAAGAGGAAGGCGGTTAGGCCGGCATAGATATACAGTTCTTTATAGATAAGCAGCGGGATGGCGATGCTGTTGCTTATGTTTAGAAATATCCAGTTTTCAATTTTTCTTCTGGCCATTAACCACATCCCGGCCCAGGCAAATCCGCTCACGGCCGAATCCCAGAAAGGCACATCAGAATCGGTGTGAAAACGCAGCCAGTAACTCATTATACTAAAGCAAACCAGCACGATGCCCAGGGCGGTGAGGGTTTCAAATTTATCGGAGTAGGAGATGGGAGTTTGTTTTTTACGGCTTCCGTATTTCCAGAAAAACCAACCATAGATACTCATTACCAGGTAATAGAGGTTAAGCAGGATATCGGCATAGAGTTTTGAGCGGTACATCACCCAAAGGCTGATGAGAATAGAAACTATACCGAAAAGATAGTTGTGAATATTGTTTTGCCGGGCCAGCAAGACCTGGGTAATTCCGAAAATAGTTCCTATAGCCTGCAGCCAGGTGAGTTGAAAAAAAAATTCCTCGATCATTGTCATCTTATTTTTCCAATGAAATGAGGAGATGAAGGCACTGAAAAGCAGGGCAGTTCAATTTTTGGAAATTCCTACGCCGGCATTATCCGGATCAGGTTCAGAGCAAAAACTCCCGGGTATCATCTCAGCCTGCCTGTGGCAAGCACCCCATTTCTACCGCAAAGCTATAATTATTTTGCTGAATTCCAGACCGACTGCTATTTTTATACTGAAAAAACTATCGCTAATCCTGGCAAAAATCCTCATTTTTAAAATTGAAAAACTTCTAAAGCTATGACCACCACTCCCGAACACGACAAAAGAATGGCCGAACTCACTTTCGCTTCGGTTTATCCGCATTATGTAACCAAAGTTGAGAAAAAGGGCAGAACCAAAACCGAATTACACCAGGTAATTAGCTGGCTCACCGGCTTTGATGAACAGGAAATCAAGCAGCATATAGCTCAAAAATCAACTTTTAAAGAATTTTTTGAACAGGCCAGGCTCAACCCAAATGCCGAACTGATTAAAGGCGTGATTTGTGGCTACCGCATCGAAGAGATCGAAACGCCGCTTACCCGAAAGGTGCGCTATTTGGACAAACTGGTAGACGAGTTGGCCAAAGGCAAAAAAATGGAGAAGATATTGAGGGAAGGATAGAAATGCCGGCTATAGATTAATGATTCTTAGGTAGCGGAAAGAGCACCTGGGAATAATTCCTTCAGAAGATTTTTATAGAATTCAAGTACAACAGATGAGGTTTGAAGCCAAAAAAGGTATTTTATTTCAGGTGATAACTTATAGTTTAACCGGCTTGATCGTAGGGATTATATTCTATCGTATTTTAAAAGGGGAAGCATTAACTTCTGTTTTTCTTCTGCCCGATTTAGTGATGCTTTTATTTTTAATACCACTCTATTGGGCATTACTTTCAACAAATTATGAATTAACTGATAAATTTTTCCTTTATCGAAGTGGACCCCTAAAAGGTAAAATTGAAATTGATAAAATTCGGGAAATAGTTGTCGGAAAAACCTTGTGGGTGGGATTAAAACCGGCTTTAGCCAAAAAGGGATTGATCATTAAGTACAACAAGTACGATGAAATCTATATAAGTCCCGAATCTAATGAATCTTTTGTTCAAAAAATCAGGGAAATCAATCCAGGCATAAATATAATCCAGGATAAAAAATAATCCCCGGTTGCCGTCACCATCCATAAATTGAAATAAGGCGTGAACTATTCAGATGATTATTCTGTAACAAATTTCAGAAAATTCCTACTCATTGGATAAGCCTTTGGCATTTTGCCCGGCTGTGCATTCAAAATTAAAAATCCAAAAAAACATACTGTGTTTAAAAGCAAGCTTCAATCTCTAATAGTTTTAGCGATCCTTCTTTTTTCTTCCTGCCAGAAAGATGACAATATTCAACAAACCGATTATTCCATAGAATCCAGTGATTATTTCCAGATTATTAGTACTTATTCGAACGGCTGGATAAAAGAGGCTAAACATATAGACAGCCAGGACCAACCCGATGATGAGTTCGAATATTACGAAAACGGGTATATAAAATCGGCTAAAATCTATTCCAGCACAGAGCAGCAGCATTTATATATGGAAGTAAGCCGAAGTGAAGACAATAAACCTCTTTGGTCCAAATATTATACCCGCGAAGGTGATCTTTGGTTTGAAACCGAATATGAAAATGGCCTGCCTTCAATAAAAAAAGTATATAGCGAAAAAGGCACCTCTGTATTTGAATATGAGGAAGGCGACCTGGCCGCTGTAGAATTTACCAGGACCGATAATAGCGCATCAAGTTTAACTGTTTTTGATAAAAATGCAGACACCAGAACAGTTAGCATCAAAAAAGACGGGGTGATTATTCTGAACCAGGTCTATCCCTATACCGAGGCTGTGGGTACCGGAATACTAACGAGCAACCAGGTTCCGCTGGCTAACCCATTTGATAATCCCGAAGGGAACTATCGTGAGATAGACGAATCTTTTTCTCATAATCCAAGCTGGCAGTACGATGCAGACCCTGTTGAGGAGATTCCGGTTTATAGGTATTTCTCTGACTTTTATTACGATCACTCCACTTTTGCAACGAAGTTCGCAGTAAACACAGAGCTCTACCAATCAATTATTGAGCAGTATCCGGTTACCGAAGATGAAGTTCTTACTTTAAACTATAAGTATAAGAAGGGCAGCAATTCTTTCGTTCCTGCACTCGAAGAGAGTCAAAGCCTTACTGAAGAAAGGGAGAATGATTCATCTCTTTTTGAATTAAAATACGGAAATGAGTACGTTGAGGAAGTTTATTACGGGAAAGTCATTTATATGATAGGAGCATTACGAAATATGCCTACCAATGAAAAAGCAGCCGGTGAAATTAAAAACCTGGCCCGGAAGAAAATGGGCTTTATCATAGACGGCAAAGATCAGCTAACAGCCGAAGAGGAGGAAGTATTAGACAAGGTGTGGTTTGAAGTGAAATTTTTCTCCACCTTGAAATCGCATCGCAACGGAATTGTATTGAATAATAACCTGGATTATAATGCAGTTATTCAGGAATTTCAAAATGCAGAATCTTCGATTATTCAACTGGAGTATGCCCCGTTTGAAAATTTATTTACTGGAAATTAAAATCAAAACTCTAAGCTATAAAAAAAGTCACCTTTCTGGTGGCTTTTTTATTTTAAATAAGCAACGAAGTACGAATAGGAAATTAAAAAAGATTTCTTCAGCAACATACATTGGTATTAGAAGGGCTTTTAGATTAGGTTCTGTACTAAAAAGTATAGTTTCTTTGAGAAGAATGAATTGGAATTTAATTGAGCCAGTATTTTAAACGATGAAAAGAATTTCCACTAAATAAGTTAGGAGAAGACTTCTTATTTTTGTTAGAAATGATAAGAGAATGAATATTCAAGCGGAGAAAATAGAATTGGCAAAAATGTTATTGAGTACTAACGATCCCAGGATAATTCAGTCTATCAAAGAAATTTTGAAGAAGGAAATAAATACTGATTTTTGGGAGGAGTTAACTTCCGATCAAAAGGAAGAAATCAAGCTTGCCAAAAAACAAATAAAAGAAGGCAAATCTTCAAACTACGAATCGTTTATGCGTCAACATAGATAATGAGTAGAAAGGTAATTTTTTCTCAATAATTTATTTACTCACATTTTTTGATACACGACAAAATCCGAAAAGTTTAAATAAAGATTTATTATAAGAATAAGGTTTTAAAAATGATAAGCACGCAAGACTTTATAAAATCAGAGCCCATATTTTTAAAGCTTATTTATTTGATCGGTTTAGCCTTGCTTGTAACAAATCTAATCCTGGCATTTATTTTTGATGTAAGGATAAATCCTCTGCGTTATACCGTTTATAGTATAGTAGTGCTATATTTCTTTAGAAAATATTACCGAGACCGCAAAGAAAAGCGCCTGGATCATAAGAAGTAATTTAAACCCTGACCTCATCGTTTTCCAGAGCTTGTTGTTGTTCTTTTTGAATTTTCCGCACATCTTTCTTTAGCAATAATGCGATTATAAATGCCAGAATAATGAGGCCGGTGAATACGTGGAAAACGGGAATATAGCTCCCGGTAAAAGCGTGGATCTGTGCCACCAGGGTTGGACCAATGAGTCCGCCCAGAGACCAGGTGGTTAAAAGATAGCCGTGTATGGCTCCGAGTTCTTTAGTGCCAAAAAGATCGGCGATAAAAGCCGGAAGATTTGAAAATCCGCCGCCATAGCAGCTTACCACCAGGAAGATAAGGATTTGAAAAAGCAGGGCGCTGGAGATATTAGGCAGACTTATAAAAGCCACCAGCTGAATCACAAAAAATATGATAAATACTACGGGCCGGGAGAGGTAATCTGAAGCCGCCGCCCAACCCAGGCGACCGGCTCCATTGAAAATTCCCATCAAGCCCACCATCACTGCCGCCGCAGCTGCAGTCATCCCGCCAATACTTTGTGCCATTGGGGAGGCCACCGAGATCATCATAATTCCGGCGCTGGTATTGATTAACATCATTGCCCAAAGCATCCAGAAATGTTTGGTGCGAACCGCTTTTCTGGCGCCAAGGTAAGCCAGGTCTTTGATTCTTTTTCCGGGGCCCGGGCCTACTGTCTCTTTCCAGCCTGCAGGTTTCCAGGATTTGGGTGGGGGTGCAATATACAGAGCCCCAAACATCATCAGAAGAAAATAACAGGAACCCAGGATATAAAAGGTGGTTGAGATGCTTAAAACATCCATCAAATAGGCCGCTACCGGCGCAGTGATAAGCGCTCCGGTCCCGAAGCCCAGTACAGCCATTCCGGTGGCCAGTCCGCGGCGGTCGGGAAACCATTTAACCAGGGTAGAAACCGGGGAGATATAACCTATTCCCAGTCCAACCCCACTTAGAAATCCGTAGTTAAAAATAAACAGGGGTAGAGAATCCAGGGAAACAGCCAGGCCCGAGCCCGCCTGGCCCAGTCCGAAAAGTATTGCCGCCAGGATAGCCGATTTCCTAGGTCCGCTTCTTTCTACGAATCTTCCGAAGACCGCAGCAGAGGCTCCGCCGAGAGTCATCATCACTGTAAAAGCCATAGTCACCGAAGCAACGCTCCAGTCCAGGGATTCAACTAAAGGAATTGTATAAACGCTATAGGCATAAGCTGCGCCAATGGAAAGATGAATGCAAATGGCCGACAGGGCGATCAACCATCTGTTTTTAGTAGTTTTCATAAGTAGGTTTAATAGAGATAAAGCAAAATATTTGTTTCAGCTTAATGATTGCCAAAAATTTTAAAGCTTAAGTACTTAATATTTTCCTGATTATCCTAATAATTTGAGAAAACTATAAATCCTGAAGTACCCGAACGGCTTTTACAAATCTCCGGATATAGGTGGGACTGGAGAGGCTGGTAGTAATCACTTCCATAGAATTACCCGAAGAAGCGTGAATAAATTCACTTGCGGTGCCATTCGCTTTTGTGACGATCCCAATATGGCCAATCGCGTTTCGGGTGGGACTTAAGAATAGCAACAAATCGCCTTTTTCGACTTCTGCAATCGGGATTTCCTGTCCAAAATCTTCGTAACCCGAAGTGCTTCGGGGAACTTCGATATCGAAATACTGATAAACATAGTAGACATAGCCGGAACAGTCAAAACCTTCAATTCCATTTCCCGCCGTAACATAGGGCGTGCCTAAAAGATCTTCACTGAAATCCACCAAACTGTCTCTAAGGCCGGGTTTAGATGCTACAGTAGTCATTTCAGAATCAGTTTCTTTAGGTTCCACTGTTGATTGAGGCATTGCCTTCTCAGGTTTGACTTCGGCTTCTTCTGTATCGAAATAAGTGATATAACCTACAGCAGAAAACAGCAGAATTAAAAAAATGATTTTGCCGGTATTTTTGAGCCTGTGTTTTTTCATCTGTTTAAATGTAGGTTTTTCCAGAAAAAATGAGGCAGGGCCGTTAAACTTTTGGTTCAGCAATTAATCTGTAAATTGCGGGCTTTAATCGAAAATTAACCCCGGAACGTGAAATTGCGACAAAAAAGAAGGCTGATAACTTATCTAAATATTCTGGATCAACCGATACGAATTAATCCATTTGTTTTTAGCCGAAGTTTTTTCCTCTGGGCTTTGCTGGGGTTGATCGGGGGGGTGATTGCCGGAGTCTACTGGATTATTCTAGAATATCTCACTCACAGTTTAGCTTTTTTTGAAGGCTGGCTGTTGATTCCGGTGATGGCAATCGCAGGACTCCTGGCCGGACTTATCATTCATTTTATTGGAGACCCGGGCGAGATACATCTCATAGTCAACAATATTCGATTTAATAAAGGCAGGCTGGATCCAAAAAACAATCCCTCTATGATTTTATCTTCCCTCTTATGCGTGGCATCGGGGGGAAGTTTGGGGCCAGAGGCGCCTCTGGTGCAGGTTACCGGCTCTACCGGCACATGGCTGGGAAAAGTTTTCAGACTGAAAGGAGAGGAATTAAGGTCTTTGAGCATCGCAGGGATGGCTTCGGGTTTTACGGCACTTTTTGGTGCTCCCCTGGGCGGAAGCTTGTTTTCGCTGGAAATTCTTCATCACAAATACGCGGTGGAATACTTTAAGGCAATTATCCCCGCCTTTGTAGCCAGCTCTTTTAGTTACCTCATTTTTGCCATTATAATTCATCTGGGACTTGGTCCCATTTGGGATCTATCGGCTTATGAATATTCAGGGGTTTTCGATTTTGGATATGCTGTATTTTTTGCGGTAGTAGGAGCCCTATTTGGATGGGGATTTATTTTTTGCACCAAATTCTTTAAAAGATTGTTTGAGCATCGCCCTCTCCCCATTTACATTAAAACCCTGATCGGCGGAATTCTATTGGGAATTATTGCTTTTTATCTTCCCATCACCCGTTATTTTGGTCATCACGAGATCAATGAACTTTTAAATTCAGGTTTTTCACTGGAATTTTTGATCGCGATTCTCATTTTTAAAATTATCGCCATATCTATCACGGTGACTTCGGGTTGGAGGGGTGGATTTATAATCCCGCTATTCTTTGTAGGAGCAAGCCTGGGGCTGATATTGCATCAACTTTTTCCCGGGATAAACCTGAGTCTGGCTATAGTGAGTTGTATGGCTGCAATCAATGCCTGTGTTACCCGCACGCCTATGAGTACCACGATCCTGCTGGCTACACTTACCGGTTTCGGGCATTTTATTCCCATACTTTTTGCAAGTCTCACCGGATACTTCCTGGCGCCCAGAATTCCGTTTATAGGCTCCCAACTAAAGGGAGAATAGCCCGGCCACCTTTAAAACCCAAAACTTTAAATTTTCCTATCTTGTAGGGCAGGCAGCTTAAGCCTATCCCGGCTGCTTAATAAAATACCCTGTTATCCCGGGTGTTTTAATGATAATGGGAGGAAAAATAGGGGGTGAAAGGCGTTGGGCACAAGGCAAAAAACGACTAAACGAAAATCAAAATTGAAAGAAAAGATTCAAAAATATGACTTTAAAAAAGGGCTTCCACAGGAGTTTGAAATCATAAAATTTGATTTACTTTTCAACGAGTTCTCTGAAGAATTAAAAAAACCTCATAGAGCGGAATTTTATCAAATATTTTGGTTTCAAGAAGGTAGTCCAACTCATATTGTTGACTTTAAACCAATAAAAGTCAATCACAACTCTTTATTATTTATCAATAAAAACAGTGTTCAACTTTTTGACACCAAAACAAAGTTTAAAGGAAAAGGAATACTGTTTACTGACAATTTTTTCTGCAAAACAAACTTTGACACACAATTCTTAAAAAGCACAATTCTCTTTAATGATTTGCTTTCTGTTGCTCAAATCAATATTTCAGATTCGATAATTGAGACAATATTTAGTCTACTTGAAACAGAAACAGAAAATCTAAAAGATGCATATCAAGCAGATATTATTAGAAATGACTTGCGAAATCTCTTATTGCATTCTGAAAGGGAAAGAAAAAAGCAAGGTTTTGTCGAATTAGAAAAAGACACGAATTTAGAGTTTGCCTTGATTTTTAAAGACCTTTTGGAAAACAATTTTATCGAACACAAAAATGTAGGTTTCTACGCAGACAAAATGAATATTTCTACAAAAAGGTTGAATCAAACGACTTCAAAGATATTTGGAAAATCGCCTAAAAATATCATAGACGATAGAGTTTTACTTGAATGCAAGCGATTATTGGTACACACCAATAATAGCATCAAGGAAATAGCTTATTTATTGGGATTTGAGGAACCAACCAACTTTATCAAGTATTTTAAGAAGCACACAGGCGAAACACCAAATTCCTTTAGCGAAAAATACGTTTAGGCTCAAAAGTATCATTCAAAGGCGTTTCTGTATCGCCCCTTTTCTTCTTCTTTGCCGCAACTTTGCAGTATCAAATTAAAGTCAATAAAAATGAAACAGATACTAATAAGTGCAACAGTAGTTTTAACAATGGGCTAGACTTCTTGTAATGGACAACAAAAACAAAATTTAGAAACTAAAAAAGAAGAAAAAATGGAAATTTCCAACAAACAAAAAGTAGTTGCTCTTTTAAAAAGCATTGAAACAGGCGAGACAGAACCTATTGGTTACATTAACCCTGACAAATATATTCAGCACAATTTAGGTGCCGCAGATGGGCTTGTGGGGTTTGGTGCATTATTGCAACAGTTACCGCCCAATTCAGCAAAAGTAAATACTGTTAGGGCATTTCAAGACGGAGATTATGTCTTTACTCACACCGATTATAATTTTTTTGGACCGAAAATCGGGTTTGACATTTTTCGCTTTGAAAACGGAAAAATTGTAGAGCATTGGGATAATTTGCAAGAAACCCCTGCAAATCCAAATCCAAGTGGACACACTATGATTGACGGTGCAACCGAAATCAAAGACCTTGACAAAACGGAAGCAAACAAAACCTTGGTTAGAAATTTTGTTGACGACATTTTAGTAAACGGAAGAATGGAAAAACTTTCCGGATATTTTGACGGAGATAACTACATTCAGCACAATCCAAATATTCCTGACCAACTTTCAGGACTTGGTGCAACACTTGAAGCCTTAGGAAAACAAGGCATCTTTCTGAAATATGACAAAATTCATAAAGTGCTTGGCGAAGGTAATTTTGTTCTCGTTGTTAGTGAAGGACACTTCGGAAAAGATTACAACGCTTTTTACGACTTGTTCCGAGTTGAGAACGGAAAAATTGCCGAGCATTGGGACGTAATTGAACCAATGACACCAAAAGAGAATTGGAAGAATAACAATGGTAAATTCTAAATCTTGCAGTTATGGAGAAGCTACTAGTAAAATTCATTGTAAGTATTATAATTTTTGGAACCTACGGCATTCAAAGTTTTGGGCAAACTTCCAATGAAGATGCTGAAAGAGATGCCATCAAAAGGGTACTTGATGACTATATGATTTCCATAAACGAAGCAGATACTGTTTTGGGAAGCAAAGTTTTTCTTACGAGTGAAAAGGTTAATTTTATTCATCCCCGCAAACATGAAATGGGATGGGAAAATATCAAAAGTGGTATTTATGGGATGTTTGGCAGTAGATTTTCTAAGCGGAATTTGAAGAGCACTGAAGAAATTATAACCTTCTTTGATGATGTGGCAATTTTGGAGTTCTACTGGGTTTTTGATGCCATATTTAACGATGAAGATGCCACCCCCCTTCAAACAAAGGGTCGTGAGACCCAGGTTTTGAAAAAGTATGGGGACGATTGGAAAATTATCCATGTTCATTATTCCAGTATGCCAGTTACAGGTGAAAGAGAAGGGTTTTGACTGGAGTTCAATTTCAATAATGGTTATACGTTAATCAAACTCTATTAACTTTAAAAAGCCTTGAAAATAGAAAGTCAGGGCTTTAGTTTATTTTTACAGACTGAACAACAAAAACTGTGATTCAAAAATTACTAGGACTTCTAATGTCTATAGTGCCATAACCCCGTGGTCTGAAAATTCGCCAGAAAAGATTTCATGAGGGGTCAAACTATGGGAAGTGATTTTGTGAAAATCAACCCAAACATTTCCTATCATATTGCTTTCACTTATATCCATATGCCCTGGATTAAAGAACGAAAAATAGAAAAAGTTCAAGCGAATGAAGATAATCTACTCCACTATTTACCAAATACCAAACGGAATTATTTTATTGATGCGAATGGATTAATTTCCAACAAAGAGTATAAAAGCTTTTTCGGATTAAATAATGATACAACGAATTGGTTTAACCAATTTGATGCTTTAATTTTCATTGGGAAAGGTATACGATCTAATTTTATTGAGTTAGAGTGAGAGAAGGGGTAGCGTTAGATAGAAAATAATTAACTTGACCAACGAACCAGGTCAAAGCTGACAAATTCGCGTACCGTGCTCCGCCAACTTGTGTTATGCGAGACCGTTGGCAATAATTATCTAAATAAAAATTCGGCTCACCAACCTAAAACTTAAACCTAAACAAATATGAAATTTATTATTCTTCTTATTACACTACTCTTTTCAATTTCAAATGCAATTGCTCAAGAAAAAGTTTTAATGAATATCGATTATAGTACAGATAGTCAAGATTTACAAACAATTTTAAGGTTTGAACAAATTAACCTGGCTAAATTCAATTTTAGTGGAAATTTAAAAGGGAAAGATTATACTATTAAGATAAATGAATATGAGAAAGGGGAACTAGTAAAAACAGACACTATCTTCTATAGCTCAGAAGACGATTATTTCAAAATAAAAAAAGACACTTTAAAATTAATATTCATAACTAAGAACACGAATGAAGAACTTATTTTCCAATTAAACGGTAACGGGTTCTCAAGTCCTAAAAGGAATTACGACATATCAGAATCGAATGGAAGATATGCTTATAAAGATTTCTTAGGTTCAGAGGATTCAAAAAGTTTTGACACGAATAGTTCATTTCCATTATTCACTATTATTACACCTACGGTGTACAAAGATGGATCCAAATCCTATTGCAGGGTTGCTCAATCAGGAATAAAGCCAGAAAATTTAGGTAAAGAATTCGATATTCCTCATTATTTCGTTGCTACAATGACTATTGAATAGATAAGGGTTGCCAACATTGTTCACCGCCAAAGCCGGCACCGTTAGTAAGAAGATAATTAACTTGACCAACAAACCAATACTAAACAGACATCCCGATAGCTATCGGGACGCGTCTTTTTTCCCGCGACTTATTATTATGCGCATCCATCTCCACCAGGGCCCGAAAAAATAAATCGTTTTTAAACTAAAAATATTATGATGAGAATTCTACTAATAATTCTATGTTTCTGCAGTTTTAATTTAAATGCTCAAAATCATCAATTTTCTCTAACTGGAAAAACTTCAACCCTGGAAGATGGAACCTATCTTTATCTAAGAGATTTGGTTACCGGGAAATTAATAGATTCGGCAAAAGTTGAAAATAATAGGTTCAATTTAGATACAGATCTTGAGAAATCTATGGTATTTGCTATGTTATTTACCCAGGATAAGAAGAATTTCACCGAGCTTTGGATAGAAGGAAATAAAATGACTTTAGATGCATCAAATACAGGTTTTAATAATGCAATTATAGAAGGTTCAAAAAGTCAGGAGTTATCTAAAAAAATAAGCAGCGAAGTTCACGCAAATATTGTTGATCTACCTACAGATACTATTAAGAAAAGAGAAATTAATTTTATAAGGCAATATCCCAATTCATTAGTGAGTGCATATTTTCTAAACGGCAACAGAAGAATGAGCCAGCAAGAAATTCAAGAGCTCTATTCGACTTTATCTACTGAGGTTCGTCATTCTGCAATAGGTGAAAGAATCGCTGATTTCCTGAAAAAAGATATTCCTGAAATAGGTGATAAATATGAAGACTTTCAGGTGCCGAATAAGAATCATAATCTTCAAAAAATTTCAGAACTCACCGGAAAATTAACCCTTATTCAATTTTGGTCATCTACATGCGGTGGAAGCCGAAAGATGAATTCAACACTGAAAAAAGTTTATAATGAATATCATTCCCAGGGTTTGAATATTATTAGTATTTCAAACGATGGTTCGAAATCTAGTTGGATTAATGCTATAAATGAAGATGATTTATCGTGGGCACAGTTAAGTAACTTAGAAGGCTGGAATGGAGAAGTTTTTAAAGCTTATGGCATTTCTTCGACTCCCTCAAATCTACTAATTGATGAAAATGGTATTATAATCGGCAAGAATTTAATGGGGGAAGGTTTAGAGAATAAAATAAAACAAAGTCTAAATTAGGGGCAGATCCGGTTTACATCAAGGTTAATTATAAGCATTAAAAACACAGAATTGAAATCGGAAAAATTACCTCTTGAACAAAGTTTTAATTTTCAGCAGAAAATAATTCTACTAGGTATAGCTTTAATTCCTTTGCTCTTTATAGTTGCAATGATAAAAATTCAACTTAATTGGAAAGGATATCTACTATATATTTTTTCACTACTATTACTTACTTATTTAATTTCCCTGGCCTTTTCAAAAAAAGGAATAATTAAAAAAGAAGATAACATCTACAAAGCAAAATTTTTTCAGGATTTTACCTTATTTAAAAGTAAAGTTGACTTAACTGATAGGCCGGTGGCTTCTATATTAAAATTTAGAAAAAGTCAAAAACTAGCATTTTTTTCCGTAGCACAGCCCGATTTAAGTGAATCTTTCAATTCGTTTGTCATATTCGTTTTGAATAAAACACACTATAAACGCGATGCTATAATGTATTTCAAGAAAGAAACATCAGCTAAAAAGGCCCTCGATTTTATAACTCAGGATTTCCCACTGCGACAGGAAATTTTTAGTCCAGATCCAAACCGATAGATACTTCAGCCATCAAGTATCCGGGCTAACTCAAGCTAAATCACCACCGAAAATTTTCACTATAACCCAGCCCGGCTCGATTTTGACGCAACCTTTTATTACCATAGACATCTAATAATAAAATCAAATTATTAGATGATGAAAAAGGTTATTTTTATTCCCTTGTTATTGCTATTAATTCCCGGAATTTTCTCCTGTAGTAAAAATGATGATGTTAATGAGGATGCAGAGTTTATCTCTGCCTCAATAAATGAAGAAGGCTGGCAGGGAGGAGCCCCGGAAGTTTACTTAGATCAGGATACCGATACATTAACCATACTTGGCTCAGGAGACGAACAGGTGGTTGTATTTAAAATTAAATTTAAAGAAGTAGGAACCTATGATTTATCGGGCTCACAGGCCAGTTATTATACAACTGTAGGTGGAGATGTGCTCACTAGCCTCTATAAACCCGACCCGGAATCTGACTCACAACTTACAATTACTGATTACAATTCTGAGAGTAATATCATTGCAGGTACTTTCAGCTCAATAATGCACCAGGAATACAGTAATCCCGAAAATGATATTGATCTCCTAAATATTACTAATGGAAAATTCAGAGGAACAATTGTAAACCAACCTTAATTATATTTGGCACCCTGCGGTTTCAGAGTTATCGCGTTGCATTTCTTCCGGCCACTGCTGGAAAAATTAAACAGGCTCCCCAATCCCGAATTCCACAAATAAAAAAGGAAATCCCTAAAACCAAAAAAGCCCGTTAATAACGGGCTTTTAGTGGTGATTGCGCCAGGATTCGAACCTGGGACCGCCTGCTTAGAAGGCAGGTGCTCTATCCAGCTGAGCTACGCAACCATTGCGTTTTGCGGTTGCAAATATAAGCCTCTTTGTAAATAAAACAACCTTTTTTTATCGAAAAATACAGGCAGGGCAGGGGCCTTGCCGCATTCACCTGATTTTCAGTAGTTTTTTCATTTTTTTCATCGCTGCTAAAAACGTATATTTATACTGCTTTTTTGCAACCGCTAACCAAACCACACAATGCTAGATTATCCTTTGAAATTTCAGTCCATTCTTAAGCAAAAAATATGGGGGGGTGAAAAGCTCAAAACCCTACTGCATAAACACTCTATTCACAAAAACATTGGGGAAAGCTGGGAAATTTCTGGTGTGAAAAACAATATCTCGGTGGTGGCCAATGGTTCCTTAAAAGGCACTACGCTCAACCGCCTTATCGAAAAATATAAGCAACTTTTGGTAGGGGAGAAGGTATTTGAAAACTTTGAAACCGAATTCCCGCTGCTCATAAAATTCATCGATGCTAAAACCGAACTTTCAGTACAGTTGCATCCAAACGATAAACTGGCCCAGCAGCGGCATAATTCTTTCGGAAAAACTGAGATGTGGTATATCCTGCAAGCCGATGAGGGCGCTAAAATAAATATTGGCTTTAAAGAAAGCATTAGCCAGGAAGATTATATCAAAAACCTGGAAGAGGGAACCATTACTCAGGTGCTTAATTTTGAGGAGGTGCATCCAGGCGACAGCTTCTTTATCAACACCGGAAAAGTTCACGCCATAGGAGCCGGGGTTCTCCTGGCCGAAATTCAGCAAACCTCCGATATCACTTACAGAATTTACGATTGGGACCGCACAGACGATGATGGGAATGCCCGCGAACTGCACACCGCCCTGGCCATTGATGCGATCGATTTCGAGAAAAAGGATGATTTTAAACTTACTTATTCGAAAGCAAAGAATAAGCCCAATCAAATCATATCCTGCAATTACTTTACTACCAACTTCATCCCGGTGAGCGGAAAACTGGTTCGCGATTACAACGAACTGGATTCTTTTGTAATCTATATGTGCGTATCTGGCGAAGCTGAAGTAAGACTCGAACGCAATTCAGAAAAAATCACCAAAGGTGAAAGTCTCCTCATCCCGGCTAAATTCAAACAGGTAACTATTAAGGCTGAAGATTGCGAATTACTCGAAGTTTATATTCCGTAGAAATAGCTCACTCCTACAATAAAATTTTATCGATTTCCTTTAACTCTTCCCCGCTAAAGTTGATATTTTCAATCGCCTTTAAATTATCCTGAAGTTGAGAAAGTTTACTTACCCCTACCAGCACCGAGGTAAGCCTGGCATCTTTTAAAAGCCAGGCCACGGCCATTTGCGCTAAACTCTGATCTCGTTTTTTGGCGATTTCATTGAGTTGTTTGATCTTTTGTACCAGTGCTTCGGTTATTTGAGATTCGTCGAGATAACTTCCCCGGGTAGCGGCCCGGCTGTCGTCTGGAATTCCGTTTAAATATTTATCGGTTAAAATACCCTGTTCCAAAGGTGAAAAAACGATACTCCCTAAACCTTCATCTTCCAGGGTTTTTAACAGATCATCTTCCACCCAGCGGTCTATCATATTGTAGCGTGGCTGGTGTATGATAAAAGGGGTGCCCTTTTCTCTTAGAAGTTTTGCTGCCCTGGCAGTATCTTTAGCCGAATATTGCGAAATTCCAACATACAGGGCTTTTCCCTGTCTCACGATATGGTCAAGGGCCCTCATAGTTTCTTCCAAAGGGGTATCGGGGTCGGGGCGGTGATGATAAAAAATATCTACATAATCAAGCCCCATTCGTTGAAGAGACTGGTCTAAACTGGCAATTAGATACTTTCGGGAGCCAAAATTTCCATAAGGTCCGGGCCACATATCCCATCCCGCCTTGGTAGAAATAATAAGTTCGTCTCTGTAAGCCTTGAAATCCTGAGCAAAAATTCTCCCAAAATTCTTTTCGGCCGAGCCATAGGGAGGGCCATAATTATTCGCGAGATCAAAATGAGTGATGCCGTTATCGAAAGCAGTTCTAAGAATTTCCCTGGCCGTATTCTGGTTATCGAAGTCTCCGAAGTTATGCCAAAGCCCTAATGAAATTAGCGGAAGAAGAATTCCGCTTTGGCCACAGCGGCGGTATTGCATTTTATCGTATCGGGAGTCTTTAGCTTTATAGGTATTCATTTTTTTTAATTTTAATTAGCCTTCATCGGCGACGAGATCATAAATCATTTTTGAAATTTCGGTGAGCATTTTGGTGCCGGCTTCCATATCTTCCATATTTTTTGATAGCAATACCAGCACATACTTTTGGCCGGTAGGCAATTCTATCAAAGCCGAATCGTGATGCACCCCGGTAATCCAACCGGTTTTATTGGCAATTTTAAGATCTTTGGGTAAAAGTGCAGGGATGAGGTCGGTATATTTTTGACGGTGTAAAATATCGAGCATTTCGGCATCGGCTTCGGGGTTTACCGCCTCTCCTTTGGCCAGCGCTTCAAAGATAAGCATAAGATCAAGGGCTGTGGTGGTATTGTTAAGACCTTTATCAAAAGCTTTCATATCTTCCACTCCCCGCAAGACCTGTATATCCATAGCCCCCAATTCTCGCATAGTGCTATTCACAGCATCGGCGCCAACCAGTTCTATCACGATATTGGTAGCCAGGTTACTGCTATAGATCACCATATCTACAACCAGGTCGTAAATACTGCGTTTTTGGCCAATTTGCTCATATAAATGGTCCCCGCTATCCCGGCCTAATTCCATAGAATAGGTACTGCCGTCTACTATACTTTTGAATTCATTTTTTACCAGCACCGAATCCTGTAACGAAAACTTTCCTGCAGTGGCCTGTTTAAAAATTTCGATCATAACCGGGGTTTTCATCGTGCTGGCCGCGTGAAATTTTTCTTTTTCATCGATTAATATCGATCTTTTTTCTCCGGAAATTTCCTGAAAGGCCAGGGCGTAATCTCCCTGATTTTGCTGAAAAACAGCCTCTATTTTTTGCTGAAGTTTTTCAGTTGAAGTTTGCGCCTGAAGCTGAATTCCCAAAAAGAGCAGGCTAATAAGAAGATATTTCATAAGAAAGCATTTAGAGCCTTAAAATATAGATTTTCCGAGGAAAAATTAAAGGCTTCCCAGTGCAATTTTTACCATTCGGTTAAAACTTTGTTCGCGCTCTCTGGCCGGCAGGTGCTTCCCGGTAACCAGAGAATCTGAAATGGTAAGCACCGAAAGGGCCTCAACATCATATTGAGCGGCTACAGTATAAAGACCGGCGGTTTCCATTTCAACACAAAGCACCCCATATTTTGCCCATTTTTTGTAAGCCAGCGGATCGTCTTCATAAAACTCGTCTGATGATAATACATTGCCTGCGCGAAACTCGATATTGTTTGCGCGGGCATATTCTACAGCCTTCATAAAAAGAGGGAAAGATGCCGTAGGAGCATAATCTGCATGGTTGAATTTGGCCTTGTTAAACCCGGAGTTCGAAGAAGCCGCCATTGCCAGTACCACATCATTAACCTCGAGATCTTTGCGATAGGACCCTGCAGAACCTACACGTATAAGCGTTTTTACGCCAAATTCCTGTATGAGTTCATTACAATAGATCAAAGCCGAGGGAATGCCCATTCCAGTAGCCTGCACCGAAACCTTTTTGCCTTTCCAGGTGCCGGTATAGCCCAGCATACCCCGAACATTGTTGTAGCAAACTGCATTTTCCAGAAAGGTTTCGGCTATCCATTTTGCCCTTAGGGGGTCGCCGGGTAATAAAACCCTGTCTGCAATTTCTCCTTTTTTTGCCTGTATATGTACGCTCATATATGTATTTTAAGAAATAATTGCCACTCCCGATGAGGTGCCAATTCGGGTTACGCCCAGTTCTAAATATTGTAAGGCGGTTTCCTTGTCTTTTATTCCGCCAGAGGCTTTGATCTCCAATTTATCGCCTACAACCTCTTTCATTATTCTCACGTCTTCCAGGCTGGCGCCACGGGAACCAAAGCCGGTTGAGGTTTTTACAAAATTGGCCCGCGCCTTCAGTGCTGCCTTAGAAGCCTGTTTTATTTCTTCCTGATTAAGATAGCAGGTTTCGAGAATTACTTTTAGAACTTTATTCCCGATGGCCTTTTTAATTTCATAGATTTCGGCTTCGATAAAAGCGAAGTCTCCGCTTTTCAGCATTCCCAGGTTAATAACCATATCGATTTCATCGGCGCCATTGCTTATGGCTTCCCGGGCCTCGAATACCTTGGATTGAGTAGTGTTAGCCCCCAGGGGAAAACCCACCACGGCAGCAAGTTTTACTTCAAAATCCCGCAATTGCTTCTTCGCCAGGTTTACAAAATGCCCGTTAACGCAAACGGCATAGAAATTATGGGAAACGGCCTCCCGGCAAAGTTTTTCGATATCGGCAGGGGTAGCGGTAGGCTTCAAATTGGTGTGATCTATATATTGGTTGAGTTGCATAGTTTAAATTTCGACGGAAAACAAAGTTAGGATTTTTCCGAAGAAAGAAATTATGACCGGGATCAGCTAATGCTTATTGCGGAAGTTTATGCTTGCGGGGACTATCGGCATACCAGTCTTTGAATTTTTTATCAGATTTATAGGTGCTGTCGGTAAGAATTTTATAGACGGTATAGATTAAAAGGCCCTGGCCCAGGCAGGTGAGGTAAAAAACGATGGGAAACTGAGCATTGAAAAATACGAGTACCACCAGAAGCACCAGGATAAGACTGGTAATTGAGAGCCATATTTTCCAGGAGTTTTTCATATCCCTTAAATTTACGAATCAGTTGTGGTACCAGCTCTTAAGACTTCGCTAAATTTTAAGGCGCATATAGTAAAGATCGAAATTTTTAGCCCAGTAATTTTGTTTGGTATGCTCGAGTTTAAAGCCTGCAGAAGCATAGAACTTATAGGCCAGTTGAGAGGTTCGAACTATCACCTGGTCTACCCGATTATCCTTTCTCAACTTTTGCAGTCTGTGTTCTAATAAGTGCCTGCCAAAACCCATTTTGTGGTAATCGGGATGAATGAGATCCCAGGAAATAACAGCCGTGGCAGGCTGTTCGTAATTTATACCTCCCGCTCCCAGTACTTTTTCTTCAGATTCAATAACAAAGTAATCTTCCAATTCATTTTCGAGATAATATTTTAAATCATTTTCTTCTGAAGGATCGAAGTATTCCGGAGCATTCAACCGAAAAATATCCAGGATTGCTGCCCGATCTTTCTGATCGTAGTTTCTAATATTTCCAGGCATAGAGAGATAAAATTAGAAAGATCTAAGTTAAATAAAAAAGGCTGAGGGAGACCCACAGCCTTTTAGGAAGCTAACAAAACAAATTTAATCTACTCTTAGTTAATAGGTAATAGTACCGCATCGATTACGTGGATAATGCCGTTTGAAGCTGAAATGTCGGCGGCGATGATACCGGCATCACTACCAATAGCCGAGATTTCTCCCATATAATTTACGCTAAAACTCTCTCCAAGCAAAGTTTGGATTTTCCGGTCTTTTTTAGGAGGCACTACGCTGTTAGATGCCCTGCGACCGTCGGTTACGTGGTACAAGAGCACATTAAGTACCAGTTCGGCAGGCAAATCGCGCACACTGCTAATGCCCAGTGCCCCATAAAGTTCTTCAAAAGCTTCGTTTGTAGGGGCGAATACTGTGTACTGGTCTTTGCCGGTAAGGAACAGGTTTACCAGGCCGGCATCTAATTCTTCATCTACATAAAGCAAGGCGTCTACCAGCTCATCAAAACCGGCCTCTATTGCAATTGCCGCGATAGGATCGGTGCCGCGTGCGTTAGCGGGTCTTTTCTGAGTACCGGTGGTGTTGTAGTCGAAAATTTCAAACAGGCTGTAATCGGCTACTGCATCTACTGCAGGCATTTCGTTTTCCTGTTGTTCGCAGGAAGCAAATAAAAGGCCGAAGGCCAGGATCGGAATAATGCTGAAAGCTCTTTGGCTTACAAACATTTTGGTAATTAGTTTTTTCATAATGATTTAAATTACAGTGAATTAATAGGTAGTAAATATAACAGATAAATTATTTTGTTTAATTTTACGTCATTAAAATTAAACAAAAATTAAGTGTTGTGCGGTTTTTCATTCAAATTACTTAAGCCGAATTTCAGCTTAGTCAAATCATAAAGCCCGCGAAATACATTGTATATATGCCCGAAATTCAATAACTTAGAAAGAACATTATAAAAACTATTGCCGTGAAAAATACAATTCAACTTATATTGATAATCAGTCTTGTAGTATTCGGATTTCAACCTAATCATCTTCAGGCGACCGTTTTATTACAGCAACAACAGGAATTTACCGAGTATAGAGGGAGTGTGGTAAACAATAATAACGGGAGAGGTATCGCCAATGCCCAGTTGGCGGTAGATGGCACCAATATTAGCACAATCACCAACAGTGACGGGGAATTTTCCTTAAAGGTGCCTAATAATCTTGGTCCTGCTACGGTAAGTGTTTCCAATCTTGGCTACCAAACCCGCACAATTTCGCTTGAATATTTCCAGGCTGAAGGTACCGAGATCAGGTTAGACGAACTGGTAGAGGAACTGGGGGAGGTGAGTATCTTTAGTGCTCAAAATCCGAAGAAACTGGTTCAGGAAATGCTACGCAAAAAAGGAGATAATTATGTAAATGATCCCGCGCTAATGACGGCCTTTTATCGCGAAAGCATTAGCCGCGGCCGGCGAAATGTTTCTTTGAGCGAGGCGGTGGTAAAAATCCATAAGCAGGCCTATACCACGGGCTCACGGGAACAAATTGAATTGGTGAGAGCCCGTAAAACAGCCGATTACGATCGCCTGGATACTTTGGCTCTTAAATTACGCGGGGGTCCTTATAATGCGCTTTATGTAGATGTGATGAAGTACCCCGATTTTCTATTCTACGAGCAGGATTTAGAAAACTACCGGTTTAATTTCGGTGAGCCAACCCGAATTAACGACCGCTATGTATATGTGGTAGATTTTGAAGATACCAATAAAAATTATCCCTGGTATTACGGCCAGTTATATATAGATGCCGAAAATCAGGCTTTGATAAAAGCTGTTCTCAATCTAAATGTCGATAACAGATCTGTGGCCTCGGGGATGTTTGTGAGCAAAAAGCCCGGCGGTACCCGGGTATATCCTATAGAAGTAAGTTATGAGGTAGACTATTATAACCGAAATGATAAATGGTATTTTGGCTATGCCAGGGCCAGCCTTTTATTTGTGGTGAACTGGAAGCGAAAACTCTTTAATTCCCGATATCTGGTAAACAGCGAGATGGCGGTTACCAACTGGCAACCGGCCACGAGTACGATTTCCAGGAACGATCCTAATGTGCTCGATCCCCGGGTGGTGATGAGCGATGATATTACAGGATTCTCAGATCCCGAATTTTGGGGGGATAACAATATCATAGAACCCGATAAATCGATTCAGAATGCTATAGAAAAAATAAGGCAGAATTTGGACTAATCACTCCACAGAGCCATATCCCAATTACTTAACTCAATCGCGAGATACGTAATCCCGGCGCCCAAAATAATGACAGTGGGAACCAGTATTGTGGCAGCACGATTCTTTAATTGAATTTTTTCAATTTCCTCCAAAGCGAGGGGAATTATAACTTTGTTACTATTTGGGACGGGTCGAACAACCCGACTTAATGCCTTTGCGGTGCTTGAATTAGAATTGGTATAGCCAAAAACAGAATCGGTCTGAGCTTCAATTTTACTAAAATATAGCACCTGTTTTGCTTGGGTTGTGACCTTTGTTTTTCGGGAAGCTTCTGCAGCCTGTTCAGCATTTACTAGCCTGGAGTGATAAATAGTGCAGGATTGCAGAAAGAATATTCCACAGAGCAGTATGATTCGAAGTGAATAAGATTTTCTCATAAGAATGTATTTAAGGGTTTACCAATCGCTGAACATATTATCTACTGCAATAATTCCCACCACCTGAGCCGCAATAAAAACCGGGATAAGGGTGGAAAGCGTTTTATTTTTTAAATGAATTCGGGAAACTTCTTCCTGCAATAAACTTTTTGTGCCAGGCCTGGTTTCAGAAATTTTTGAATTATGGATAGGTAAGCTGCCAATTAAAGTGTCGCCGTGTTGCTGAAGTTTGGTGAATTTATAAACCTGGTTTGTATGGGTGTGCAGCTTCATTTTACGCTGTGCATGTACTGCTTCCTCCACACTGGCATTGTAGGAATGATATACCGCGCAGGAGTTAAAACAAAAGAAGAAACTTAAAAGGGGCAACCAGCGGTAAACTCCATTTCTCATATAAATTTTGCGGGGAGCTACTTAAATTTACGAATATTAACGTCTTGCCTAAGCGAAAATCTGCTACCGGAAATTCGGTATTTTTAGCATACCTGCTGAAGATGAAGTCTTTAAAAATATACACCCTTATTGCCGCTGAAAATTTGAGGCAGAAACTTTGAAAATAGGAAATAAGACTGTTAATTTGCACATTCAAATTCGGGATGTGGCGCAGTCTGGTAGCGTATACGCATGGGGTGCGTGGGGTCGCTGGTTCGAATCCAGTCATCCCGACTTTTTAACATTTGGTTAAAGCACAAAATAAAGGGTAATTATATGAAAATCATGTAGTTACCCTTTTTTAGTGGCTATATTTTAACACAATTAATGTTAAAAAAATCGTGAGTTTAGCGTGAGTTCGTGAGTCAATCGTGAGTCAATCGTGAGCTTATTTTTTGTATCTTAGAACACCGATCCCTCTCATAGGAGCGTATTGGTAGTTTGATTTTCGTACCTGTAAACTATTGTTTAATTAAAGCATTACACATGCGTACAAATCAAACTTTCGCTATTTCTTTTTTCATTCGCAGAAAAAAGAGCCAACCCGACCTCGCCATTCTTTATGCCCGAATCACCGTCAATGGCAAATCACTAGAAATAAGTCTAAAACGTACTATTCCAATTAATAAATGGGATCAGGCCGCTGGTAAAATGCTGGGGAATAGCCCGGTAACCTACCAGATCAATAAAAAGATCGGAGAAACCAGATCCTTACTTCATCAGGCCTATGATAATTTACTTAAGGAGGATAAAATTATTACGGCACATTTAATTAAGACTCGGTTTTTAGGAACAGACCAGAAGCATCATTCCTTGAATGATTTATTGGAGTATCACAGTTCTAAAATGGATAAGGTCCTTAAATATGGAACCTTAAAGAATTATAATACCACAGAGGTTTATCTCAAAGACTATGTAAAAGCACAGTACAAGACGTCTGATATTTATTTAAAACACATTGATTATGAGTTCACCCTGGGCTTTGAAACCTATTTGAGTAACCTGAAGGGCCTGAATAATAACGGACTCATGAAACACATGGAACGATTTAAAAAACTAATGCGGCTTGCTGAACACCTGGACTGGATATCCAGGAATCCCACCAAAAGGTTTAAGCTCCGTTTTGATTCGGTGGATATGGTCTATCTTTCTAAAGGAGAGCTTGAGAAAATAAAAACCCATGAATTAAAAAACTCGACCTTAAGGTTAAACAGAGATATTTTTGTTTTTGCCTGCTATACAGGTCTGGCATATGCAGATGTAAAAGCTTTAAAGAAAGATAATTTACAAGTGGGTGTAGATGGTAAAAAATGGATCTATACCAGAAGGAGTAAAACCAATACGCCAGTAAGAATTCCGTTATTAGAAGAAGCGGAGAAAATTTTGGAGCGATACAAAGACCATCCTAAAGTGGAAAGGAATGAAATTCTGTTACCTGTCTATTCTAATCAAAAAACCAATCAGTATCTCAAAGAGGTCACTACAAAAGCTAAAGTAAAAAAGAAACTCAGTTTTCACACGGCCAGGCATACTTTTGCTACTACCGTTACCCTGGCCAATGGGGTTCCTATAGAAACAGTATCTAAACTTCTGGGACATACTAAACTTTCAACAACCCAGATTTATGCACGTGTCATTGATACAAAGATTTCTAAGGATATAGAAAGGCTAAGGAATAAATTAGAGTGATTGAATGCCAAGAATTAAGGGAAAACCCTAGCTTTTTGAAATTTGTTGAGCCTTTATCTTTATAAGTCCGAAAATAGTTTCATAAATGATCCAGGATTATTCACATATTTATCGAGGTATTATTTTAGCTCTAAGTGTGGTATTGGCAGTGTATATTGTATACCGCTTTTTTGGCTAAAATAATAGGTAGTTTTTAAAGATTAGTGAATACCTCAATTATGTTATGTCTAAATTAAAGGATACTAATCTCCCTCCGGTGGTATCCTTTTTTCGTTTTAATAAATAAAGCTTAAATAAAGTATTATTGAATTGAAATATAGATAACGATGCTCCCTGTACTTTCTATTTTTTGGTAATTTTTCTGAATGGAGAATACTATTTCCAATTGTGTATTACCGGCTTGAATGGAATTTCTTATTCTATTTACTTTATTTACTTAAAGTATTAACAGTGACAAATATTAGTTAAATTCAATTTAAATGACACAATTAAAGCTAATTTCCTTCTAGGATCATTCTTCTACCTATTCAAAATTCGTAGTATTAATATGTTATTATCCGCAAGGAATTTGATAATATTTTTACACAGCGTTTTTTGCTCTTATTCTAACTTTTTTATAAGATTATAAAAGTTTTAGGGATTATATAAAATAGAAAGTAACTAGATTTAAGGTTTTAATTGTTTTCTATTTAATATAATCGCTTTTAATAATAATTATGGCGCCAGAACATAACCTCAAGAATGAATTTTTCAATTTTCTTTCAAATAATTCATCACTATTAGAATGGCTTACTCAAGAGAGTCTGTGTGGAATCTGTGTTTTAAATGAAGAGTCACCCGAAGAATTATGGATGAATGAAGCACTGAAAAAAAAACTAGGAATTGTTGATTCTGATCCACCGCAGAAAGATAAAGCAACATGGTTTGCCAAGGAGATCAAAAGTAAGATCCTTGATTTCAGGCTCAACTCTACACAGGATGGTAAAAATGAAGAGGACGATTTAAAATTTAAACTATCTTCTGAGGAATTCCTTGGTTTTAGAGGGTCAATGAAGAAATTTAATTCGTCTGAGAATAAGCCATTATATATTTTAAGGATTACAGGTGGCAAGGAAAAAGATGAAACCAAAAAGCTTCTGGATATTGAATTGAGAAAGAACAGTAATCTCATGGCTATTTACCATGAAACCAATAAAATAGCTAAAGTTGGGGGTTGGGAAGTAGATCTTTTGAGAGAAAAAGTGGTGTGGACAAAGGTAACCAAAGATATCCACGAAGTTCCACAGGATTATGAGCCAAACCTGGCCGAAGGTATTAATTTTTACAAACCCGGTTGGAGCAGGGATAAGATTATAAAGCTTTTTGGAGATGCGGTTGAAAAGGGAATTCCTTTTGATGCTGAGTTTAAACTTATCACCGCGAACAATAATGAAATCTGGGTAAGGTCACTGGGTAAACCTGAATTCAAAGATGGTAAATGCGTACGCGTTTACGGCGCCTTTCAAAACATAGATGCAGAAAAGCGTACCCAGCTTGAATTTGAAAAGACCCGAGAACAATTCGAAATGATCTATAAGAATTCTTCGGTGGGTACGGTGCTGGTAAAACGTTCTGGCAAGTTATTACAACTAAACCCGGCTACCTATAGGATCTTTGGTTTTGATTTGAACGATAAAATGGAAGTCATGGAAATGACCTTCAAAGACCTGATACATCCTGATTCCCTCGAAGAGGCGTTGGTTTACAGGTGGAAATTGCTTAATGGTGAAATGGATAATTATCAGCTTGAATCAAAATATTATAAGAAAGATGGATCTTTGATCTGGTGCAGAACCAATACTTCTATTATTCGCTCTGAAGGAGATGGAGAAGACCTGGTAATTACCCAGGTGGAGGATATCACTGATAAGAAACAGCTTGAATTTGAAGCCAGCGAGAACGCTAAAAGGTTTAAGGCAGCCTTCGAGTATTCTCCAAACGGGATGGGAGTAGTGAGTATAGATGGGGAGTGGCTCATGGTAAATCAGAACCTGGCCAGCATCTTTGGATATACCAAAGAGGAATTTGTTCATAAAACTTCAAGAGACCTCACTCATCCGGACGATCTCTACAAAGATTCACCCCAGTTAAAGGCTCTTTTAAACCGAGAAATCGACACCTACAGTGTTGAGAAACGCTTAATACATAGAAGCGGGAAGACTGTTTTTGGCCTGCTGAATGTCTCTACTATTGTTGATGATTCTGGAAAGCCTATTTATCTTATTGGTCAGATCAACGATATTACCAAACGAATTCAGTCAGAAAGAGCTTTACAAAAAAGTTTAAATGAGCTGCAAAGTCTGCTGGATGCTACTACGCAAGTTTCGATTATACAAACAGATCTTAAAGGAGTGGTGCAGAAATTTAATAAGGGAGCTGAGAATCTTCTGGGTTACAATGCTCAGGAGGTAAAATATAGATTCAATGTAAAGGGATTGCATGAAGCTACTGAAGTTGAAGAAAGAGGCCGTGTACTCAGTGAAGAATTGGGAAAGGAGATAAGCGGTTTCGACGTCTTTACTTTCCAGGCTAAAAGAGGGCATTATGATTCCAGGGAGTGGACCTATATACGCAAGGACGGAAGCAAATTCCCGGTACAGCTTGTCGTAACAGCCATTAGGAACCATGCCGGAAGGATCACCGGCTACCTGGGAGTGGCCACAGACATTTCGCAATTGAAATTGATGGAAGTGTCGTTGATCAAAGCTAGAAAAAAGGCTGAAGCGGCCAATAAGTCCAAATCTGAGTTTTTGGCCAATATGAGTCATGAGATCAGGACTCCGCTTAACGGGATTATAGGTTTCACCGATCTCTTGATGCGGACCGAACTCGAGGATTCCCAGCAAAAATATATGCATACCATCTATAATTCTGCCAATTCCTTAATGGATATCATCAATGATGTGCTTGATTTTTCAAAGATCGAAGCTGGAAAGCTGGAACTGGCCGAAGAACGCGTAGATCTTATTGAACTTTGCGATCAAACCATAGATATCGTTAAACATCAGGCACATCAAAAAGGTCTTGAAGTTTTGATGAATATATCACCTTCCTTAAACCGGTATGTTTATACCGACCCCGTTAGATTACGTCAGATACTTACCAATCTGCTCGGGAATTCGGTAAAATTCACCAATGAGGGTGAGATAGAATTAAGCGTTTCGTCTAATGCCATAGCCCGGAATGAGAACGAAAAGATCTTCACTTTTGCGATACGTGATACAGGTATTGGGATCGCGCCCGAGAACTTAAAGAAGATATTTCATGCATTCGACCAGGAAGACGCTTCTACCACGCGCAAATATGGAGGCAGCGGCCTTGGGCTAACGATTAGCAATCAGCTTTTAAAGCTAATGGATAGCGAGCTTCACGTAAAGAGCGAGCTAGAAAACGGAAGTGTTTTCTCGTTCGAGGTAAGAATTAGAACTGATACGGAGATCAATTATCAGCCTTCAGAATCCAAAAGTAAAATAATAAAGAATGTTCTTATTGTTGATGACAATCTTAACAACAGGATGATCCTCAATGATATGCTGGAAGCGAACAGCATAGATTCTATTGCCTGTGAGAACGGGATAGAGGCTTTAAGTATATTGCAGGAGGGTGAAGAGCAGTTCGATCTGGCTATCATAGATTATAATATGCCTTATATGAACGGCCTGAGCCTAATAGAAGAGATCAGGAATAATTTAAAGATGTCTGCTGAGGAACTGCCTTTGATCTTATTGCACAGCTCTACAGAAGATAATGAGATACTGAATGGTTGTAGAGTTTGTGAGGTTAGATTTAATTTGACCAAGCCTATTCAAATACACACGCTTTACAGGATGATCGAGGCCATTGAAAATCCAGAATATATAATGAATATTGAGAAGAAGGAGTCAACAAGTGAAGTAGACCGTTCAAAGGCCTATAATATCCTCATCGTAGAAGACAATCCCGTGAATAAATTTCTGGCCAATACTATGGTTAAGAAGATCCTGCCCAATGCGAACCTTATCCAGGCCGAAAACGGGGAAGATGCCATAGAACAATTTAAGGACAATAAGCTGGATCTAATCTTTATGGATCTTCAAATGCCCATTATGGGAGGCTTTGAAGCGACTGAGGAAATCAGAAAAATTGAAGAAGAAAATTCTTACACCCCAATAATTGCACTTACGGCCCGGGCTGTTAAAAATGAACGCGAAAAATGCATAGAGGCGGGAATGGATGATTACCTCACAAAGCCAGTTATACTTGAGGATATAAAAGATTTGATCGATAAATACCTCACCGATTCCGCTGAATAATATCCAGAAAAGGTCCCGGCCTAATTGTGCCAATAATCTTTTTTTAACACCGTTTATAGAAAAAAAACCTTTTCTTTGAACTTAACTTTCTATTGTTCAGGCTTTGTGAACAATAGAAATATAACCAAAAACTAATTTATAAGCATATGAAGATAGGTTGGTAATTTCCCAAATAGACCCCTTATGACGAACCTAAAACTAACCCCATCCAGTTCAGTTTTGCTTATTGAATCATCATCCGATGAAGCTAATACGTTTGTTGAGGTCGTAAAAAAGAAATTTGGTATCACCAGGGTAAAAATTTTTGCCAATAGCTTTGAAGCCATTAAACACCTTCAGCAACACCTTCCCGATCTTGTGGTCGTGGAGGAAGCAGCAAAGCCTATGAATGCTGCGCAGACCACAGACTATATTAAGAAGGAACTCAAGTTGGAGCTCCCTGTCTATACAAGTTTGGCGAGGGGAAATCTGGAAGTTCAGAATTTTACTATAGAAAAACCCTTTTCGTCTGCATCTATAGATAAGCTGGGAGATTTCTTAGAAGAAAAGGCTCCAAAGCCGTTAGAGCCATTATATTCTCTGGATTATCTTTATGACCTTTCAGATGGGAATATGGATTTTGTTTACGAATCCCTGAAAATTTTTAAGACTTCTGTGAAGGCCCAGCTAACCGAACTTGAAATGGCCTGTAAGGATAACGATCATCAAAAGGCGGGTAAAATTGCGCATAATATCAAGCCTTCCTTTGAAATGATCGAAAATCAGGAAGGTGCCGAAATATGTAATAAACTTACTTATGAACTAGAAGATAATTCACTTTCAGAACTGGTTTCGAGACTTCAGGAACTCTTTGATAAGATCATAGTTCATCTCGATACCGATTTGGCCCCAAATAATATTTAGATGGAAAAGATTTTAGTAATAGAAGACAATCCCATGGTTATAAAGTCCCTTGAGTTCAAGCTTAAAAGGGATAATTACGAAGTGGTAATGGCACATGATGGCCGTGAGGCCATGTCCCTCCTTAACGAACAAAGGTTTGACCTGGTACTTACAGATCTCATGCTGCCATTTGTAACGGGTACCCAGTTAATTCAGCACATAAAAACAAATTTTCCGGAAACTCCGGTAATAGTACTTTCCACTTCCAAACAGGAGAACATCATCATGGATGCCTTTAACCTGGGCGTGGACGATTTTATAACCAAACCCTTTAATCCCAATGAACTATCACTGCGGGTAAAGAGGTTTTTAAAGAAATCCTATTCAAATTAATATTTGGAAGCCATTTTCAGAAATATCGCCGAACAGGGTAGCTGGGTACTAAAGGTAAATCTCTTATTTACCATCGTCTTTTTATTGGTCACTTTTGGTTTTGCCTGTGCCATCTTTTACCTGCGTTTGAGTAAACTGGTTCGCAACCGGAAAATCGATAAATATAAGGAGCTCTATTCCGATTTTATTACTCGTTATCTTTTTGATACCGATACCCTTTCGGAAAATGAGATCGGGGAATTCAAGAAAAACTATATTACCACAGCGCTGGCAGAAAAGATCGCGATCAAAGTAATTCTTATTTTCGAAGAGAATTTTAAAGGAGAATCCAACGAAATGCTCAAGAAGCTTTTTCTCGATTGGAAACTTATAGATGTGGTGGAAAAAGACCTGAAAAGCGGGAAATGGTACCGCATGGCCAGGGCTACGTATGTCGCATCTGAGCTTAACCTGAAAAGGCTTAGCCCCTTAATTGAAAAATATCTGGATGCTGAAAATGACGAGTTAAGACAACAGGCCATGCTTTATTTCATCCAGCTGTCGAATAGTAGGCCACTGGACTTTCTGGATAGTATAAAGAAGCCTCTTACCCTTTGGGAGCAGATCTATATAGAAGAATGTCTTAAAAGCAATTATAAGGGCGATATTCCCGATTTTTCCAACTGGCTCTCCAGCAGTCTTGACAGTGTACAGGAATTTTCAATTAAAATGATCGGGGAATATAATCAGTTCGAAAATATTTCTGGTCTGCTCCCTTTTTTAAGACAGGAAGAAGATAACCTGAAAATTGAAGCTATTAGAAGCCTTTCTCAGTTAGGGTATGCAGACTTGATAGATCACCTTAAAAAGATCTTTACAGGAGAATCTTCAAAAGTTAAGGCCTTCATTTTAAAGACTGTAGGTAACATTTCTTCGTTTGAGGAACTAAGGGAATTTGAACCTCTTATTCCAAAATCTGACAGGGCAACTCAACAGGTTTTCCAGAAGCTCCGGTATACTTCTCACAGAGAACTTTCTGTTTATGCGGTTTAAATAATATATTGCAGAAGATTGCAATTTTAGCCAAACAGAAGATCGATTTGAATATTCACCAGATTACCGAAATTGCCAGCTGGTTATTTTTAATTTATGGGATTGTAATTTGTACAGGTTACAGTTTTGCTGCGATCTTTTCTTTTCTGGAGATACGGGATTATAAACGAAAGAACAATTACCAGGCAGAGTTTGCACTTTTACAATCCTCTAAACTGCCTACAATCTCGATATTGGCCCCGGCCTATAACGAAGAGGCCAACGTGGTGGAGAACGTTAGATCTTTATTAACCCTAAATTATCCTTCTTATGAGATCGTTATCATAAATGACGGCAGTAAAGACGACACCCTGCAAAAGCTCATCGAGACCTTTAACCTAAGGAAAATAGATTTTAAGTACCATCAGTTCATAAAAACTCAGGATCTTAAAGGCGTTTATAAATCTGGAAACGAATCTTTCAAGAACCTTACCGTGATCGATAAAGTGAACGGTGGAAAGGCCGATGCCCTTAACACCGGGATAAATGTTTGCGATAATGAGATCATTTGTTGTATAGATGTAGATTGTGTTTTAGAACATGATGCCCTTCTCAAATTGGTAAAACCATTTTTAAATAACCAGGAGAGAGTTATCGCCTCGGGAGGGATCATAAGGGTGGCGAATTCCTGTATCATTGAGGATGGGAGGATTATAGAAGTGAAACTGCCCGATACCTTTGTTGCCAGAGCCCAGATAATCGAATATTTCAGGGCGTTCCTGATGGGAAGAATGGCCTGGTCCAGGTTAGATGGTTTACTTCTTATTTCGGGAGCCTTTGGGATGTTCGATAAAGAAATCGTGATAAACGCCGGAGGCTATGATCATAATACGGTTGGGGAAGATATGGAACTGCTGGTGAGAATGAGGCGCCTTATGAGAGAGAAAAAGATTTCTTATAAGGTAGGTTTTGTACCCGATCCCTTATGCTGGACTGAGGTGCCGCAAAAATGGAGAATACTGCACCGCCAGCGAAATAGATGGACCAGAGGTACGGCAGAGACATTATGGATTCACCGAAAGATGCTTTTTAATCCGAAATATGGGGTGCTGGGTATTCTTAGTACGCCTTACTGGTTCTTTTTTGAATGGATGGCCCCGCTCATTGAATTTTTGGGAATAATATATGTATTATACCTGTTTCTTTTTAAAAGTGTAGACATGCAGGTTTTCCTGATATTCTTTGGGGTTGTTTATACCTTTGCATTGCTGTTTTCCATTACATCATTATTCTTTGAAGAGTTTTCCTTCCAGCAATATAAGAAACCCAAATATATCCTGCGTTTACTGGGCACGATACTTTTTGAACCGCTCATATATCATCCTTTTGTCATGTGGGCCTCGGTAAAAGGAAACTGGGATCTGATAAATGGGAAAAAAAGCTGGGGAGCCATGGGTAGAACAGGTCTCGGAAAAAAAACAAAAGTTTAATATTTTTTTAAACCTAAGTGTTATAACAAAGACAATGTATTTACGTAATTTCATGGACGCCTCAAAGTAAATTCTCTATATATCTATTGATATCTGAGGAATTTTGCATAAATCAATACCAGATGAATTGTATTATAGTCGATGATGAAGAATTGCCCAGAAAGATTCTGCAACAGTTAATCAGTATGCAGCCATCACTGGAACTTGTTGGAGTTTTTGAAGGTCCCCTGAAAGCACTCAAATTCATTAATAATACAGAAAAAGCTATAGACCTTATATTTCTGGATATTATGATGCCAGATTTTTCGGGTTTTGACTTTTTAAAAACCATCAAATCCAGTCCCGATATAATTCTGGTATCCTCAGATGAAAAGTTTGCGTTGAATGCCTTTGAATTTGTAAATGTGACCGACTATCTGTTAAAACCTATTCAAAAAGAGAGGTTTGAACGTGCTATTGCCAAGCTTGATAACAATCAGAAAAAAAATGAATTGAAGAAGGAAAGAGACAGGCAGGCCGAAAATGAGAATGAACTTTATGTGAATGTAGATAAAAGACTTGTAAAAATTGATATAACAGATATTGAACTGGTAGAAGCGAAAGGTAATTTCATCCAGATCAAAACTTCAAATAAAGATTACCTTATTTACTCTTCCCTAAAGAAAATCGAAGCCAAACTACCATCTTCTTCCTTCTTAAGAGTTCATAGATCGTTTATTATCAATTTTAAAAAGATCGTAGATATAGAGGATAATAGTATCTTGATAAATAAACAGGTCATTCCAATTAGCAGGAGATATAAAAGTCAGTTACTTAGCCAGTTAAATCTTTTGTGATTGCCGTTTAAATAAAAAATCACATCTTCTATCTTCTAAATTCATCCTTTAAAATAATAATTTAAAGGGCCGGACAGTCTGTTCTTATTTTTGTTCAGAACCTGTAAGGCAAGGAATTTTTTTCTTCGCATTCCCTACAAATGCAGCCTTACAGTTCTTTAATATAATATTGGGGCAATGGTAATAGTCTAGGAAATTATGATAAAACTTGTAGGTGAATTAAATTCGAAAAATGTTTCTGAGATCGAAAATAGACTCAACGAAAGTCTGTTAGAATACGAATCATTAACAATAGATCTAAATGGTCTTGATCTAATAGATATATCGGGGATTTTTATGCTATCGACTTTTCAAAGGACTGCCAGGCGTAATCGCAAAAAAGTTATTTGTTTACTTAATTCTTGTGAGAAGATCATGGTAAATCCTATGGGTATTAAAGTTCCTGATTTAGAATAAGGCAAAATAAAATATTTAAAACTAAGGTGGCGAAGCAAGAGGATAACACGCTGCGCGATGTTATGGTCAATCCCCCCTTAGTTTTTAGTTAGTTTTGTAGTCATTTAAACCCAAATCCCACGATTTCAAAATTTCAGAAAAAACTTTTTTACGAAAAAATGCTCCCAGCCCAGTAAAACCGTTAACTTTTTTACTAAAAAATCAAAATTTGAAAGTTTTCTTCCAAGATTTTATTTTTCCTTTTGCGAAATATCACTAAGCATTTACATCTTTATTTTCACCTGGATTCAATATTATAAGATCTACTTCCAAATTTGATCACATTCCCTTTTTCGGACAAAGGAACAAATTTGGAATCGGCGGGGTGCATAAAGCCGATTGCATCTATTTATAACCCCTTTTTCCGATTCCAAATCTATAAATGTGTTTGGCCAAAAAAGGGGAATGTGAAGGCTCTAAAAGAAGTAAGTGGTATTATAAAGATTCCATTGCTCAGAAAGGTTTCTACCAAATTAAAAAAGGGAGAACGCTCAGGATAAAAAAAGTAAATGGTTTTTACTATTTTTGAAGGGTACAGAAGTATCAAATTACTTCAATGCGTTCTAATGATATTGTGAGTTATTCGTGAGTTCTAAAACTTGGGATTACATGAAAGCCTATAATTACTGGGTGTTTGAGAATCTTCTATTCGTCCAGTCATCCCGACAAGTTTAAAAGTGATGTGAAAGCATCACTTTTCTTGTTTTTAGGCATTCTGAAGTTGAAAATACAGCAGGATAGATGCCAGATAAAAACCTGCATTTTTTGAATTAAAACTCTGGCTGAAAATTAGAAAAGATTAATCCGTTTTTCAATAAATAGCTAGGGTTTGCTGCGGGTTTCAGAAAATAAATATCTTGAAATCAATAAATTACAGCATAGGGCTCCCGGCCATCTTTAAAAATCTAAGCCCCGGGGCTTAAAAACTGGCAAATTATATTAAATTTTCCTATATTACCCAGTCATTTTTAATTGTAAACTACGTAAATGGGCAGACCTTCTACACAACCTAAAGATCTTAGGGACGGATATTACATTGAGGTACGAAATAAAAATCAGAAAAACGGAGTTAAAATTCGTAGAGATACCTTAGATCAACTACGTCTTGCTATCGAAGAATATAAGGAGAGTAAAGAGGTAATCATATTGGGAAAATCTGAAAACGGGAAAATGAAAGAGATTCCCGAGCTTGAGAAGGATTAATTTTTTAAGCAAATTCTGTAAGTCATCTTTCCTGGGCAGCAGGATTTTCATTGCCAATTTTCACTAAAAATAAATTCAGTTAGAATTTACGGAAATCCGTATTTTTTAATGAGATAGGCTTTATAACTTGCCTCATAATATCTACCCGTACTATTTCGGGTAGATTGCCATTGTATGAGCGCAGTTATTGATACATATCAAATTACCCCCGAGGGCCTTAGCCATCGCTTTAGGCATATATTCATTTCGAATGAATCGATAGAACTTTGTTTTAAACTGGTGAAAGACATTTTTATTTTTACCAATTTCAGACTTATTGTAGTGGATGTTCATGGCATAACCAATGCAAAAATTGAAATTCAATCTCTACCATATAGAAATATTTCCCGGATTTCTACTGAAGCCAAAGGAATTTCAGATCCCGATGCCAATTTAAAAATCTGGACTACTGAAGCTACCCCCGTACTCGAAAGGCGATTTAATAAAATGGTGAACATCTACGAAGTTCAGAGGTTTTTGGCTGAAAAAATGTTATAAAACCTCAACTTCCCAGAATGAATTATCCTTTTGTTCCCTATGGAGTCTTACTGGTTTTTGTAATATATATTCTATACATAATATTCATCCAAAAAGATTTTTACAAACTAAGGGAAATGATTTTTCCTGCAATCTGTTTCATTCTTCT
The DNA here is from genome assembly GCF_054121495.1 of Salegentibacter haimaensis. NCBI lineage: Bacteria > Pseudomonadati > Bacteroidota > Flavobacteriia > Flavobacteriales > Flavobacteriaceae > Salegentibacter > Salegentibacter haimaensis. The sequence goes on along the minus strand of NZ_JBSYGH010000007.1, from coordinate 24,494 downwards.
CGGTGCCGTGGTATACCTTTTCTTTATTTAATAAAAAAAGCCCGGGTACCCCCGGGCCTTAGCACCCTAACAAAAGACCGCCTGAATTGCCATAATTGCGGAGGTACGTTAGGTTTTAAACTCACACAATTTCAACCATTATTTTTAAATTAAGACAACAGGCGGCCTACTTTTAATATTTTTAAGCGAGGTATTTTTTAAATCCGTTATACAGGAACTCGCGTATTTTATATTTAAGCGACTGGAATTCCCCAAAATGCTTCTCCAAAACTTTTTTCAACAATAAATGATCCTGCAAATAGTGGTTTTCGCAAACCACATCTTCGCATTCTTTTACCCCCTCTATCTTGGTTTGATATTTCAAAAGCGTATGCCTTTGAAAACTATTTTCTTCTTTTAATAGCTCAATCTGGTTTAGCAAAAAACCGGCATCCTGTTTATTTTTCTTTAGATCTTCAACTATCCCCGATTTCAATAAATCCCTGTAGAAATCCAGTTCAGCTTGTATGTGTTCCAGGCTATTATTCCAGTGTGCCACATCGGGGGAGATGTTGAGCATCACTACTTCATCTTCGCGGTGGTGGTTTTCAAATTCTAGCTTCATACTTCAAATTTTCATCTAATTGTTTTACATCTTCAATAAGGATCTGGCTTTCTCCCGAGGGGAAGTGCCAGGTAATTTCATCGCCGGCAGCATATCCAAAAAGAGCCAGTCCCATGGGAGCCAAAATCGAAATTTTGTTTTGCTTTATATCACTCTTTTCGGGGGTAACCAGCATATAGTCGCGACTTACATTAAAGGCTGTTTTGATGCGCACGGTAGAATTAAATCGCACCACATCTACCGGCATTTCTGAATTTGGGACGAGTTTGGCTGTTTGTAATTCAACATGTAGCTTTTCAATGGAACGTTTATAATTCTCATCTTTATAATATTTCGCCATTGAAATTATCTTCTTCAATAAGTCGTGTTCCTTTTGTTCTATAATAATTACCCCGTATTTCATAATATGTGCTCGTAGACGAGATTTAAATGCTTAAAGGCCGGCCCGGATCCCGAAAATTATTTTTCCGGAATTCAAAGGCCCGACCATTTGGCTATTGATTCTTATGGGAAAATACCCCTTTGCTTATAAGCGGTTTCGATTCGGCTCATCGCCAAAATGTAGGCGGCAGTTCGCCAATCGGTTTGGCGGTTTTCTACCTCGTTTTGAACTTTTTTGAAAACCTGAAGCAATTTCTTTTCAATTTTCTCCATTACTTCCTCCATCTCCCAAAGTTCACCGTTGCGGTTTTGCAGCCACTCGAAATAACTTCCAATCACACCACCCGAGTTGCATAATATATCGGGGATAATGGTAATCCCGTTTTCCAGGAGAATTTTTTCACCCGCCGCATCGGTTGGACCATTGGCACCTTCAGCTACAATCCCGGCTTTGACTTTAAAGGCATTTTCGGCGGTGAGCTGATTTCCAAGCGCGGCCGGGATTAAAATATCACAGTCCAAACCGAAAAATTCTTCAGGATCAATTTCAGCAGCACCTGCAAATCCGGCGATAGAACCTTTTCTTGGGCTGGAATGCTCATAAAGATCGCCTACCGAAATTCCATCGGCTTTATAAAGCGTGGCGTGAGCATCCTGCACCGAGATAAGTTTCGCACCTTCTTCTACCATAAATTTAGAAGCCCAATACCCCACATTTCCGAAGCCCTGAACGATAAAAGTTTTATTCTCCAGGCTTTGATCTCTTGATTCCAAAAGAGCCTTTATAGTGAGGTATACGCCAAATCCGGTGGCGCGGTCACGACCTTCCAATCCGCCTGAACCTACAGGTTTCCCGGTCACCACGTGTTGTACTTGCGAACGTTCTGAAGGTGAAATGGTAGACATATAGGTATCGGCTATCCAGGCCATAGTTTGCGCGTTGGTGTTCACATCGGGCGCGGGGATGTCGTGTTCGGGTCCAATGTTTTCTCCCAGGGCGTAGGTGAACCTGCGGGTGATTCTTTCCAGTTCGGCATCCGAATAATTTCTGGGATCCAATTGAATTCCTCCTTTAGCTCCACCATAAGGCAGCCCGGCCAATGAGGTTTTCCAGGTCATCCACATTGCCAAAGCTTTGGCCGCATCTACATCTACTGTGGGATGGTAGCGAAGTCCGCCTTTGTAGGGGCCCAGAGCGTTGTTATGTTGCACGCGGTAACCCGTAAATACTTCAACCTCGCCATTGTCCATTTTTACGGGAAAATGAACGATGATTTCGTTATTGGTAATCCCTAAAATTTTACGAATATTAGGATTGAGATTAATGAGTTCGGCAGTATTGTTAAACTGCTCCATCACCGTATTGTACATACTTTGTTTATTCACTTTTTCTTGAGTTATCATATTTGTTAGGGTTTAAAGAAAATGTTCACAATGCATTTTTCTATGAGCTTTCCACTTGCAATCCTGGCGCAGGTCGCAGTTAAAACACAAACTCTTAAAAACTTCGTTTCCGGCCGAATCCAGAAAATCTGGTTTTTCGGCAACTTCAAACACAGGTGCTTCAGAAATGATCATAGGTTTACTTTTGTTTGATTCCTTTAAGTCAAAGCCTGTGCCCCGTAGCTAAATTTTTTTCAAGTTAAGGTAGAATCTGCTGAAGATCAGTGATTTACTTATTAAAAATTTTTACTGAAGAGTTTTTGTGCCGGGACGAAACTCCCCGGCCGGGAGCTATTCCCCCGTTTTTTACTGAAGTTTTTGCCGCAATGTTTTGCGATCTATGCCAAGAATTTCGGCGGCCCTGGTTTTATTGTTTTCTACTGAAGCCAATACCTTTGAGATGTATTGCTTTTCCATCTCTTTTAGCGAAACAAAACCGCTATCTGAAGCCGGAACTTTACATTTTAACCAGTCTGGCAATTGAGCTACGTCGATTTGTGATGCGCTCATAATCACTGCCCGTTGAATCACATTTTCGAGTTCCCGAATGTTTCCGGGCCAGTCATACCGATGCAAAATTTCAAGGGCGACTTCGCTTAACTGCATATTTTTTTTCCCGAACTCCCGGCTGTATTTTCTCAGAAAATTTTCTGCCAGCAAGGGGATATCGTCTTTACGCCGGCGTAGGGGAGGAGTATTGATCTCGATTACGTTTAAGCGGTAATAAAGATCTTCCCTAAAACTGCCATTTTTTACCATTTCCAATAAACTGCTGTTGGTAGCGGCAATTACTCTAAGTTGTACTTTTTCGTTTTCCCGTGAGCCTACCCGGCGAACTTCTTTTTCCTGAAGCACCCGTAATAAACTCACCTGCACCGCCGGCGATGCTGTTCCAATTTCATCCAGGAAAATACTCCCGCCATTGGCAGCCTGGAAATATCCCGGCCTGCTTTCGTTGGCTCCTGTAAAAGCACCTTTCACATAGCCAAATAATTCGGCCTCGAGCAGATTTTCGGGAATGGCGCCACAATGCACGGCAATAAACGGATTGGCGGCAAAGCTTCCACGATAGTGTATAGCTCTGGCCACCAGTTCTTTTCCCGTACCGCTTTCACCCTGGATAAGCACCGTAGCCCGGTTATTCTTTACCCGCTCGATAATATCTTTTATTACCTCAAATTCTTCAGAATTTCCTATCATCCCGGCGTATGAACTTTCGCTGGGTTGAGGTTTCCCGCTGCTTTTTACAGCCTTTTCAGGTAGGGCTTTCGCAACGCTGTCAAGCAATTCCTGTCTGGTAAAAGGTTTGGTGAGATATTCTACCGCTCCCGAGCGAACGGCTTCCAATGCGCCATCGATAGAAGGAAAACCCGTAATCACCAGTTTGGGCATTTCAGGGAAATGTTCATTGGTATATTTTACCAGTTCCATCCCGTTTAGGCCGGGCATTTGAAGATCTGTAATAAGCAATTCTACCCGGCTAAATTTTAAGATATCCAGGGCCTCGTGTACCGAGGAGGCTTTATACACGTGATAATTTGCCGCCTTAAGATTTCGTTGTAAAACCTCCAACATATCAAAATCATCGTCGACTATCAGAATATTTTCCTTTCGAAGGCTCATTAAAAACGAATTGGTAAACTTATTTTAAACCGGCTTCCCCGGGGGGAATTGTCAAAGATAGCAATCTCTCCCTTATGGCCTTTAATAATTCCGTGAACCACGCTAAGGCCAAGGCCAGAGCCGTCACCCGCAGGTTTGGTGGTGAAAAACGGCTGAAAAACCTTTTCTTTCTGCTCATCGGGAATGCCTACACCCTGGTCGCTGACTTCTATGAAATACCAGTCTTCGGAATTGCTGATTTCAATTGTTATTACTGAATTCTTCGGCGAATGGTAAATGGCATTTATAATTAAATTAAACAAAACCTGGGTGAGCTGTATAGGGTCTACCTGGGCTTCTAAACTGGAATCCTGAATATGAAATTCATAGTTAAGCCCCGCCTTTCGGAAGTTTGGCTTTAGCAAAGCAAGCGCCTGGGTAACCACAGGTTTTATCTTTATCGCCTGGATATTCTGCGGCATTTCACAGGCGAAAAACATAAGTTTTTTCACCACTTCCCGGGAATAGATCGCTGCTTTTATAATTTTTTCGGTGTCTTTATGAATTTGAGGATCGGCGGCTTTTTCTTTGATGAATTCAGCAAAACCTAAAATGTTACCTAAAGGGGTATTTAATTCGTGGGCAATGCCTGCGGTGATCTCTCCTAAAATCGCCAGCCTGTCGTTACGCTCGGCAGTTTGCTGCAGAATTTCCTGTTTTTTACGGGTTTGCAATCTTTCAAAAAACAGGCTTATTTCATAGGCTACCTTATCTAGCAATTTTTGTTCTTCGATCAAAAAATGACTCATTTCCAGGTCGCGGGCAGGGTAGTGAACTTTTAGAAATCCGCCTGGCTGCTCGAACAAATTAATTTTGCTCTCCTGAAAATGAGAATTTTCAGGTATTTCTGAAGTTTTTAAATGATACTCCTCGATCTCTATTTCTACCACCGCATACTCCGGAAACCGCCAGGCCTGTTTTAAAATCGTGTTGATGCGCAACAGCGTTTGCCCGGTATCTTCGTTATGCTCCCTGATTGCCGAAGAAACCTCATATAAACAGGATAATTCCTTTACCCGTTCTTCTAATCTTTCTTCAATTGAAATTTCTGTACCCATTCTAATAATTTCCAGGCAATAAAGTTAGGGGATATTCCATAATTCTGAAATTTGTAATATTTCCTAAAGGCTACTCACTTCCGAAGAACCAGGGAAATCGCTATTTGCATTAGTATGTAACATTTCTGCTGAAAGCACTACTTATAGATATCAAAAAACTTCCGCTTTATCCTTAAATCCCTAAACTTTCAGATAGAGAACAGGCCCGAATCAGGCCCTGGAATTCCGTATAAAAATTCTAAAATTTAAACCTGCTTATGAAAAAGTATTACCTGATTATCATGTTATTAAGCCTGGCTTTTACCACAAGTGCCCAGCAAAATCAAGACAGAAATCTCGACAATTTCGGAAGAGTGAATCTCGGTTTTCAGGGAATTGGATTTAGTTACGAATTACCGGTTTCCAACAAATTTGTTTGGGTGAACAGCTTAGGTGCCGGCGGCGGAATGAGCGTGCAAAATGGCGTGAATTATGGCTTTGACTTATTTAGACCTACGGTAACCGTCACTTCGGCCTTGAGATTTGTTTATAATATCGATAAAAGGGCGGCCAAAGATCGTTGGGTGGAGAATAACGCTGGAAATTATATTGCATTCCAAAACAAATATAACTTTAGAAACGCCGGATATTCTGCAAATAACAGCAGTTTGCTGGCTGAAATTCACTGGGGAATGCAGCGCAATATGGGATCGAATTTTCTGTTTAATTTCCACCTGGGAATAGGAGCCCTTCGGGATTTTGATACCAATGCCTGGGGAGCCTCGCCTACATTGGGGTTTAGTTTTGCCTACAGGTTATTCTAAAAAATTTGTTTTTAAGTAAATTGCACTTAAAAATAGAATATGCCATTAATACTTCCGGTAGAAGATAAATCCCCACAGTTTGGAAAAGACTGTTTCCTGGCCGAAAATGCCACAATCGTGGGTGACGTAATTATGGGTGAGCAATGCTCGGTTTGGTTTTATGCGGTGATTCGCGGGGATGTAAATGCCATTCGAATTGGTGATAAAACCAATATACAGGACGGGGCTGTGATTCATTGTACCTACAAAAAGGCCGCAACTTTTATCGGCAATAATGTGTCTATTGGGCATAATGCTATAGTTCACGGGTGCAGGGTTAAAGATCACGCGCTTGTAGGAATGGGAGCTATCGTGATGGATAATGCCGAGGTTGGAGAACATTGCATCATCGCGGCCGGGGCGGTGGTTCTCGAAAATACGATTTGCGAACCCGGCCATATTTATGCCGGCACTCCCGCCCGAAAGGTGAAAAAATTAAGCGAAGAGCAAAAACAAAACCTGGAGCAAACTGCCAAAAACTATATTATGTACAGCGGCTGGTTTAAATAGGTTTATTTTTCGAGGATGTGAAGATATTCCTGTGTGCTGCTGGCTTTGTGATTTCTATTCCCGGTACTGTCGGCCTTGAAGCGCTGATAATTCTTCGAGACTACATCATAGCGCCCGTATTTTTGCATTATTTCCCGAATTTGCTGCAGAGGCATCAGGCCCTCATTGTTATAGCTTAAAAAAATATACTTAAACCTGGCCCGGGAAATAAGCTCCTCAAAAGTTTTTGCCACTTTAGGTTTGCTGCAGTAATCAGATTTTTTGTAGCTGCGCAATCCCGTTTTCCCTTTCGGAATAAAATCATCATAAATGGCTATGGTATTCAGCAAATGATAATTGGCACCGTATTGGCGGGCATTATAGGGCGGGTCCAGGTAAAGAATATCGCCATCAATCTCACTGATCAATTGATTCGCATCCCGCTGAAAAACCCGATGTGGTTTGTCATTGATCTCGAATTTTGCAGCTTCCAGGTTTAATTTTTTCTGTGCCGTTTTTTTCAAATCTTTTAAAAAAGCCCCATAAACTGAAGCGGTATTCGCCACTTTATCGGCGCTTTCCAGCAAACTTGCCAGGAGAAAATAATACATATCTGCATCGATTTCTCCGGTTTTTTTCCAGGTTTCGATTTGTTGACGAATAGCATCGATTTTCTCCGCGTTTTCATCTGAAAAATACCGGCGTTCGCCCTGGCCCTTCAAACTGTAATTGGCATAAATAAATCCTTGTTTAGGCTGAAGCTGATTCAACTTTTCCAGGAAAATTTCTTTACTGGGCAGGGGGAGGTGATTCCCTATATAATTTCGGTTTAACACAAAGCTATAGTATTCCAGGTCATTGGCGGTGACTTGCTTTACGCGGGTTTTAAAGAGCCGGCCAACGATACCTGTTCCGGCAAAGAGATCGCAAAACCGCATTTCAGAAAGTTCCTTTCCGGCCACATTTTCGATATTTTCAATCAAAAATCCTGAAAGCCTGTTTTTGGAACCTATATAATTCATAGCTACAAAAATAGCAGGAAAATTCACTTTTCAGAGCATAGCCAAATAATATCGGAAACTACCGTTTTGCCTTCTATTTTTAGCCGAATAAGATTTTCGAAATGAAACATACTCATATAAATTTCAATAACCTGATTCAAGAGAAGGAGTTCCGATTTTAGCCGCCAATGTTGCCCGCCGGTTTCATAAAGGACAAGAAATAACCTGTTCGAATAATGGCAGCGCGACTCCGGGCTCTGATTTTTATACAGCCAGGAAATCAATTTTTCTTTTTTCAGAAATGCTTCATCAAAACTCCCGGGATATGCTTTGGGAAATACGCTGGTTTTATGATCGAAAGGAATCCCGTGAATTCTGAAATCTACGAGTTTATGGTAAGGGTTACTCTCGGCCTGTACGCCCGCCTGCCGACTAAAAATTTCCTGTACGGCTTTGGCAGACCAGAAGTTGTACCAGCGGTTTAGGGCATAATTCTTTTGCAATGGTTCGAGATTTTGGACTTTTTCTTCCAGCTCCTGGAACTGGCAAATTTCATAAATGAATTTAGTTTGTTTATCCAGCTCATCATTTTGCCTGCAAACCCAGTGGTAAGGGTAGGCGTGTCGCTTTCGCAGTTCGGTTTGTAATAGTTTAAGGTCCATAAGCTTCTTCTGCAAGACCTAAATTTAATTTTCTCTTTCAGGGAAACTTACAGCTGAAGTTGTATTGGGGGAAAACAAGTATAGTGGGAGCAGATTGGTTATGGGTTAAGTCTTAGGCGTTAGCTGGTCAAACGGGCAACAGGCAACAGAAAAATTAACGCACTGTTAAGCCCGTAACCCGAATTATCCAAAGCGCCAAAAATGGAACGCTGATTACTCAGATTTTGTAGATTAGTTAGGGGTTAAATGTTAGGGTTAGGTGGCCAAACGGGCAACAGGCAACAGACAACAGAAAAATTCCCGCAACCCGAATCCCTATTCCTTCAAAGAAGGCAATTCATCGATATACATACGTTGGAAGCCAGGTTCATTCATACCGCTTTCGCCTATGGTTTTAAACCTTTCAGCAGCTTTTCTTTCGGCGGGTGAGGCTTGTTTTTGAGCTTTGCCCAACATATGGTTTAAGGCAGCCTCCAGAAGAGGTTCAGTAGGGTCGCCCAATTCACCCATATTTTCAAGATTTTCTGAAATTTCCACTCTGGGTGGCAGTCCGTTTATATAATCGGTTTTCCCGTTTGCATTAGCCGATTTAAATACCAGGGGTTGCAGGGCATAGGTATGATTTTCATTGGCATTGGATTTTGAAAAATTAGGACTGTCATAAAGGGTTACCGAAGCCTGAAATTTCCCGGTGGTAGTCTCTCCAACCTGGATTACGTCGATATAAGGATCAAGCCCGTTGATTATCAATTCGCTGGCCGAGGCTGTACTATTTGTGGTAAGCACATAAACCCTGTTTAAGTTTAGGCTGTTTATAGCGGCCCCGCTCCTAATTTTTGCGTCAAACCGGTTAAGCAATTGTTCGGGATTATTGGCTTCAAAACTATCCTGGTAGTCCTTATTCCACTGCTCTTTCAGGAAAATTTCCCCTTCAAATTGACCGGTGATCATACTGGCCAGATCTACCGCCGAAACTACAGATCCGCCGCCATTGTATCTAAGGTCCAATACCAAGTCGTCTATACCTTCTGCCTTAAATTCGGCAAAAGCAGCGTTAAGTTCATCGTCGAAATTGGCAGTAAAACTGTTATACATCAGGTAGGCGACTTTTTGGCCTTCCAGATTTAAAACTTTCGATAGATGTACCGGGTTTTCGGTGTATTGAGAGCGGGAAAGCTCGGCCGTTTCATCACTAAGTACTATGCTTCCGTTTTGAACTTCTCCAATATTGATAGTTAGGTTATCGGCTTCAAGCAAAGAGACATAATTGTTCAGCGTAAGTTTTTGGCCGTTTACTTCAGTAAAAATCATTCCGCGTTCAAGGTCTTCAGCAGCAGCCGAAGTCCCGGGAATTATATATCGAATAAATCCGAATACATTGTTGGAATTTGAAATTCTTCCCAGTCCGAATTCCATTCCGGCGGTACTACTGCTCACCCCGTCAAATCGGTCTTCCAGCGCATTATAATCATCTGTTATAAAGCTAAAACGATCTTCGCTGTAGGTTAAGGCATCGAATAGCGCTTCAGGAGAATTATATTTATTCAAAAATTCATACTTCTCCTCTTCAGAAGAAAAGAAATTATTGGCAAGACTGGAGACCTGGGCTTTATACAAGTAAATATCGTTCATTCCCCGGTAAATAAAACCTTCAATTTCAGGCTCCTCGTTTGAGGAGGCCTGATTCTCTTCGGTTTCTTCGGGCTCTGTTATATTATTAATCAGCTCTTCATTTTCCTTTTCACAGGAAATAAAGGCCAAACTTAGTAGACTAAAAATTATGCTTATTTGAATTCTCATTTTGAGGCTTTTTTGGTGGATATATTGGCAGAATTTGTAGGAAATTCTTTCTCTTCGGCTTAAAAGGTGCAGTAATTATGCCAGAAAACCCTGAATATGAGTATTTAAGACTTGTTGAGGGGGTAAATATTAAGAACGCGAGGCTTTTCTATAATAGAATTTTGAATTTCGAACCAACCAAAGCGGAAAACTAATCCCGCTTTGCTCGAAATTTCCCTTTATGACTTTATCTTTAGCAAAATATTCCCCTTCGAACTCTATATCGGCTTCATTAAACACCAGCTTTAAATGCGAATTTTCGATATTGGTGGTATCGGCTTCCAGCTCTTCAATTTCGTGGGTTTGACTGTTGAGATATGAAGTATAGATTTCCTGCTCTTTTTCAATGCGTACACTTAGAGGCACCTCGGCTCCCAGGATGTATAAACTGCCTTCCCAGGAACCGGTAATATCCTGTGAATAAATGGGAAAACTAAGTAAAACAAGAAAAAATATAGTGAGAATGTTCTTCATTAGACTGGTATGGGCAACTTTTAATTTTTGACTCTATCTTTAGTAAATAGTTTAATTGGAGAGCCGTTTAATTTCAATAAATCCGGAATTATCCCGATGATTTCTTTTTCGAATTAGTTAATCAACTGTCAAAAGACTATCTATTGGTTAACCCCCGGGCAGATTTGTTACAGTTTGAATCCTGCTTTCTATGACCCCTAATGATTTGAATTGTTTATTTTTGCCCTTTCAAAAATCCCAGCAGAAATGACCGAAAAGGATTCAGATCAATTAAATGAGACAAATTCAACAGAAGAAAAAAATAAGGAAAACCTTCCGAAGCTTTATTCGAAAAGGGTGATTTACGTTTTTTCTATCTTGTTTTCTCCCATTTTCGGCACGGTGATTTTGATGAGTAATCTTAAGCAAATCGGGCAGAAACAGGCCAGGTGGGAGGTTTTGCTCTTCGGAATTATTTTCACAATAGGTTCAGCCTTTAGTTTGAGGAATATTGAACTGCAAATGAATTTTGGCCTGCTCATCAATATTTTAGGAGCCGTTATTTTAAATGAATTTTTCTGGAATCGTTATATAGGGCGAGAGACCGAATTCACCAAAAAAAGCTGGGTAAAGCCGGCGCTTATTTCCGCAGCTATTTCCCTTCCCTTTATCTATCTTGTGCTCTCCCAAATGCCCTAAGGGCTTGTAATTATTTTCGTTTCTGAAAGCTGTAAACCAGCCTGAAATCTACAAATTCGGCCACGTGCCGGTGGGCCAGTAAATTAAAACCAGCACTGAAACTATGGCTTATGCGATACTGAAGTCCCCAGCGATGAAAAATCCGGTCGTAGTAGGGAGTTTGATCAAACACATACACCCCCAGGCGCTGACTAAACTGAAACCTTCCCAACAAGAATTCGTGACCCACCAAAACCCCGGCCTTTACGGGGCTGGCATCGAGCTCATCCCGCCGCAGATTGACTTCCAGCTCCTTATCATAATAAGCTTCAGCTCCCAGGCTAAGCATACTCAATCTGCCCACCTGTTTGGCAGCCTGTATCGCAATTCCGCCCAATGCATATCGCACGCGTTCGCCGGAATCGTCATAGGATTTACGAAAACTACCCAACAAGGCAAAATCATAGCGGGGAGAATAATCCTTCCAGAATTTATCTGAAGTTCGAACTCCTGTATACCAGGGCCGGGATTCAGGTTGATAGCTTAAGGCAAGTCCCGCTGTGGGCCAGTTAATACCTTTGTTAGGTTGACGGGTGCCTCCATTTGAAATATGCTGGTAATTGATAGTGGGATTAATCCATAATTTATCTGAAACCTGCAACCAGGCGCCAATTCCAACCAGTAAATAAGCACTAATATGCCTGCTGTAAGACTGATTCCCGGGATTGTTTTCGCTGTGGTATGGATTGCTGAGGTATGAAAATCCGCCGGCGCCTTTAAAGGAAAACAGAAAAGCATCGCTGATTCGGTAGGTAGGTTCCAGGAAATAGGCCGCAGTCCCGCTCTTCCCCAGAACTTCCACATCATAGTCATAAAAGGCCAGCAACAGGCCCTGCCGCGGATAACAGTTGCAAAGGGCATAGGCGGCTGCGTCGTTGCGTTGCCAGGCAATTATGCTTTCAATTCCAATAGGTCTTGCGCCACTGGTATTTTGAACTTCTTCCGAATGTGCAAATATGGTCCCATATTGAAGCCCCAGGCCATAGGATAAAAGTGACTTTCCTTTTTTTATTTCTTCGGAAGCTTCACTTTGCGAATAAACCTGGGAAGTAAAAACCAAAGCCAGGCTTGTAAAGCAAATATTTAAGGCTGAAGCCCAGGGACTGAGAAGTATTTTTAAATATGCTTTTAACTTTTTAACTGCCGTAGACCTTCCATTCATCGTGAGATAAAAATAAGCAAAAATTGAGGCAAAATTTCAGTTGTCAATCAGAAGCTGATATTTTATGAGTGCAATCCCGGTGCAGAATTCATCCTAAAATCTATAGTATTATTTAAACCAAATTTTGTCACGAATGCACCAATATTTTGGTCGAATTGGAATTGTTACGAGAAAACAGGGCTGGAGATAGGGCTAAAGTGATAATTTACCTCTAACTTCATCTTCAAACTTTATATTTTTATTATCTGAATTTCAGGCTATGAAAAGAATTTTTTTCTATTGTTTGCTGTTTTTTAGCATAGATTCCTATTCTCAAAACTGGCAAAACCTTATGGTCGATGAAGAGGTAGAGGAACGACACGAAAACGCTCTGGTCCTGGCGGGAGATAAATTCTATCTTATTGGTGGACGTGGTAAAAAGCAACTGGATATTTATGATACCAAAAGTCAAAATTGGTCTAAAGGCAGCCAACCACCTTTTGAAATACATCATTTTCAGGCGGTGGCTCTTGACGGATTAATTTACGTTCTTGGTGCATTTACCGGTGGCTGGCCCTATGAAACTCCGTTAAACCATATTTTGATCTATGATCCTGAGGCCGATGTTTGGATAATTGGTGGGGAAATTCCTCAAAACCGAAGACGGGGTGCTGCGGGGGTAAGCATTTACAATCAGAAAATCTATATTTCCAACGGGATTATTAATGGTCATAGCTCAGGCTGGGTGAACTGGCTGGATGAATTTGACCCTTACACCAATACCTGGAAATCCCTGCCCGATGCTCCCCGGGCCAGGGATCATTTCCAGAGTATAGTGATAGATGATAAACTTTTTGTGGCTGGCGGAAGAAGGTCGGGCAGCATTACCGGCGATGGTTTTGCCGGAACGGTTAAAGAAACCGATGTCTTTGATTTCAGCAAAATGCAATGGGAAACCCTGGCCGATATTCCCACCCCAAGGGCCGGTACTGCCACGGCTGTTTTTGACGGAAAACCGGTTATCCTCGGGGGAGAAAGCAATACTCAGGAAGCAGCGCATTCAGAAGTTGAAATTTTTGATGCGGAATCGAATTCCTGGAGTTCACTTACCGAAATGAAGGAGGGCAGACATGGAACTCAGGCAATTTCTTTAAAAAATCAGATCGTTATTGGTGCCGGAAGTGGAAATCGGGGAGGAGGGCCCGAACTTAATTCGTTCGAGATTCTTTCGGAACATAATAAGCCAGATTTTAAATTAAAGCCCTTGAAAAAAGGAAAATTGGTAGCAAGCCCTCAGGAACTGGTTTTCAAGGAGAATGCTGAAGTTCTCGAACTGGAGATCAGCAATATCGATGGGAACCAGGCTTTGATCCTGAGTTATATCCTACCAGATAACGGAGAATTTGAAATTAAATCAGCTTTCAAAACTCCGTTAATCATCGCTCCAGGGGAAAGTATAAAACTTGAGATAAGGGTGAAGGAAGCTAAACCCGGTGAAGCAAACTTAATTTTTAAAAGCCCGGGGCAGGAGCCTCGAACTATTAAGCTTAAAAGGATTTAGTGGCAAACTCCCTAAGTTGAGTAATATATTCTAAAGGCTTGGAATTTTTGGAAAACGCTGAGAAGAGTAAAGATTTAAGATTTATTTTTTTATCTAGTTATCGCTCCGAAAAAATATTGTGCGAAGCGAAAACAGATATTAATTGAGCGTTACTTCAATTAAACCTATTGTCAGGTCGAGTTAATTTTTTAGACCGGCAGGAAGAAGAAATTTGTATCGAGACCGCTCAATAAGACGAAGGTTCTCGATACATTTTTTCTCTTTCGTTGTCGCTGCATAGAAAAAACACTCGAAACGAAACTAGGTATTAATTAATGACTTCTGATTTAATTTGCTTTATTACTTCCCAATATTACCTAATTTTAATAAAAATAATGAAATAGAAATTTCAAACTGCCTTATTAATCTTGCCAGTTTTTTAAACCATTAATCCATCGTCCATTTTTCCAGTTTCTCCAATACTGAAGATTTATAGCTTCTGCTTATAGGGATGGATTGCCCTGCTATTTCCAAATATTCACTTGTATACGATTCCACGCCTTCTAGAGAGACAATGAAGGAACGGTGAATTCTAATAAATCTGGGATAGGGCAATTCTTTTTCTAAGTTAGTTATAGTTTCACGAATCAAGATTGAACCGCTTCGGGTGTGAATTTTAAGGTAATCGCTCAAACTCTCTATAAAATGAATATCCCCAAAATTAACTCTGATTCTCTTTCGGTCGGCACGTACAAACATAAAATCCTGCGGTACCTCATTTTCAGATAAAAATCGCTTCTCTCTTTTATTAAAATGAATACTCGAAAATGCATTTACAGCTTTTAAAAGGCGTTCAAAAGAGATAGGTTTCAATAAGTAGTCCACAGCTTGTAGATCAAAACCATCTACTGCATATTCCCGGTAAGCCGTGGTGAAAATGATCTTAATTTCCGGATTGATCGATTGGGCGAAAGATAAGCCAGAAATCTCAGGCATATTGATATCCAGGAAGATGAGGTTAACTTTACTCGCATTGATTAAACCAAAAGCTTCTCCAGCACTTTCACAGCAACCCAAGACAGTCAGATAGCTTATTTTTGCCAAATGTGAAGCTATTATTTCCCTGGCCGTGGGTCGTCATCTACTATGATACAGGAAATTTTTTTAGCCATGATGGTTTATTTTTACATGGTTTAAGGATAGTTGAGCTTCAAAGCTTTTTCCTGATTTGTTCACGGAAAACTTACTTCGCTTCGGATACAATAGCTGTAAACGTTTTGCAAGATTCTTCAATCCGAGGCCGTGTCGGGTTTCCTGTTTTTGATCGTCTCTTATGGAATTTTTAATGGTAAACAAAAGTTTTTCCTCGTCTAAAAGTAGGCTTAAACATATCTTTAGTTTCCCGTTTACTGGCTGCCCATGTTTAAAGCTGTTTTCCACCAACGGTATAAGTAGCATAGGTGCAATTTCAATGTTCTTATTAATATGAGGTAGCTCCCAATCTATAAGCAGATTATTGGGAAACCTCATTTGTTCCAGGGCAATATAATCCTTTACATGGTCAATTTCGCTGCTCAGGCTCACCAGAGGTTTATCTGCCTGGTATAACAGATAATCCAAAAGCTTTGAAAGTTTTAAAATCATATTGGGTGTCTCCTCACTTTTTTTGAGAGCGTGGCCATAAAGTGTGTTGAGTGTGTTGAAAAGGAAGTGGGGGTGCACCTGCATTTTCAGATAATGCAGTTCTTGTTCCTTCAGTTTTAGCTGCGCCTCCAGGAACTTGTTCTCCAGTGCCCGATTTTCAGTTAAAGAAGTATAATTCAGTTTTAGGAGGATGAAAGCGCTCACCAGTACGACTATGAGATAAACTAGCAACATCATGGAAAGAAGGCTTCGGTAAGGAGCGGGCATATCGTGATAATTCATATTCATGATATAAACGAATCCGTAAAAAATGGATAGTGTAATGGCAAAAGCAGAGAGTACCAGCGTATAGAAAATATATAAGGTAAATAACAGATACTTCTTTTTTAATAAGAAGCTAGGAAGGAGGTAATAAATCGTAGTGTAGGTGGTGGCGATAGTGACCGGCAGGAGGAAGATCGCTAAGGAGCTGGAGGATAGTAGATTTTCAAAAGGCTCACCTAGAAAATAGGTGAAAAAACAAAGCACCAGTAACCAGAAAAGGCTGTGCAGCACAATTTTTCTCCAGAAGATATGTGCAATTGTTCTAACGGTCATAGAAACTACAATATCTAATTTATTTCAGAATTTTATTACTATTTGCGATGAATTACGGTTTTTTATCTCTATTTAGCTTTTTAGGTTGAGGAGACAACGATAAGTGGCACCAAACCTGCTAAAAAGGGAGGGAAACCGGTAATCGGTATCTTTATAAGATCATCGATGGGAATAAGCAGTAGATTTGACTACGAAAAATGAAAAATCAATATTATGATATTAGCACTGCAACAGCAGACGCAGAGAGGTTTTATTGAAACAGTAGCCCAACGGTTTGAAGAAGGTGGTTATTTTATAATGATGCTCATCTTTATCGTATTGCTTCTGGGGATTTTTCTTCTGGCTAGGGGAATTTATTTTTGGGGTAAGAATAATCCAAAAATTGTAAGGATCATCATTCTACTCAATTCTGTTGGACTATTTGCATTGGTTTTGGGGGTTTTCGGACAATTGATCCAACTAATTGAGACTCTAGATTATCTGAGTTCCTTTGAAGATACTACTCCGCAGGATTTTGCCAATGGTCTTAAAATAACCATGTTACCAACGCTCTTTGGAGCTTTCGTTTTCTTATATACACGGTTTTCTACTATTATGCTCAACTGGGTAAGACCGGTTAAGTAATAGCCGAACAAACTCCCCATTTGATAATTCTTACAGATGTCACTTTTAAATAATCAACTATTATGAAAAAATTTATCGCAATACTACTCCTGATTCCAGAATTGCTTCTACAAGCTCAAACGCAGAATGAAATCACAAAGCTGGATAGTTTATTTGACCAATTAGAAGCGAATGATCTTGCAATGGGAAGTATCTCTATTTTATCTAATGGGGATGGTGTCTACAGTCGTAGCATAGGATATGTAGATTTAGAAAACAAAATTCCGGCGAATAGTAGTACTGCATACAGAATTGGATCGATTACAAAAACCTTCACGGCAGTTGTGATGATGCAGCTTATGGAAGAAGGTAAACTCAAACCAGAGACTAAACTTGCGGAATATTTTCCGAAGGCACCAAATTCAGATAAAACTACCATTGAACAGTTATTGAGACATCAGAGCGGACTATTTAATATTACAGATGAGGAAAATTTCAGAGAATGGATGGTGAACCCGCAACCCAGAACAGCGATGCTAAAGCGAATTATAAAAAACGGAAGTATCTTTATACCTGGGGAAAAAACCGAGTATTCCAACACCAACTATTTGCTTTTATCTTACATAGCCGAAGATATTGAAGGTAAGAGCTATGCTGAAATAGTAAAGCAAAGAATCAATGATGAACTCGATTTGAAACATACTTTTTATGGAGGAAAGATAGTTCCTGAAGAGAACCAGGCCAGATCATATGCCCATACCGATGCCGGATGGGAAATAACACCCGAAACAGATATGAGTGTCCCAATGGGAGCAGGTGCCCTGGTATCGACACCCGAGGACCTGAACAGGTTTTATTGGAATTTATTCGAGGGAAATTTGGTTTCAAAGACGTCGCTTAAAAGGATGCAAACTATTGAAGACGGAATGGGCCTGGGATTACTAAAGTTACCGCTCGATGACTATGAAGTTTACGGTCACAACGGTGGAATAGATGGTTTCTCATCTATTGCTGTTCATCTTCCAAATAAGAAAATCACAGCAGCTTTTATCTCTAATGGAACATATTACCAAATTCATAATCTTTTAATTGGAGCATTAAAAATTATATTAGGACAGGAGTATGAATTGCCTGAAATATCGGCCACTATAACATTAAATTCAGAAGACCTCGAGAAATATCTCGGCACCTATAGTAGCCCCGACCTTCCGATGAAGATTAATATCTCCCGGGACGAAAATACCTTAATTGCCCAACCCACAAATCAGCCTCCTATATCCCTTAAAGCCGTAGGGAATGATATTTTCAAGGAAGAGCGTCTAATGCTTAAACTCACCTTTTTCCCAAATTTAAATAAGATGTTGTTGGAGCAGGGAGAACATAAAGCCGAATTGAAAAGGGACTGAGATTTATAATAAAAAAGGTAAAGATTTGTTGAGATCATTTGCCAATACAGAAGTTTTCAATTCCCGGTCTTGTTGGGCTCAGCGAAAATCGAGGTGGAATCCAGGTACAAACGCATTTTTATCCTTTCAATTTCCTAAAATTCATATTAGCAAAAACAGATTCTTCTAAAACACCTTGTTTCAAAATATATCCTGTACTTTGATCCTTTTATTTTTACCACAAGTAATAATAATTTTAGAGTATAGCCATGGAGAATCTGAGGGTACCTCAGAGTATAAACCTAAATGCTTTGATTGTTCTAAAAGATATATTATATATTTGAACTTAGGTTATGGGGATTTAATTATTAAAAATTGTTCGGTTATAAGAATTGCCTAAGTCAACTATTTGGAATGCTTTATTTTGGCTATATGTATTCCATTAGCCTAATTCAACAAGAGTGTAAATGAAAAATAAATTTTCTATATCTAAAAATGTCAATATTTAAATGATTGGTATAGAGGTGTTTTCCGGTCCTGGAGGGATGGGTCTAGGAGCCAAAAATGCAGGGGTTAAAGTTAAAATTGCCGTTGAGAAAGATCTTAAAGCTGCGGAAACGTATTTAAAAAATCACGTAAATACAACTGTAGTAGTCGATGACGTTAGGAACATTCAAAGTTTTGATTTTGAGAGAACTGGTGAGCAGATTGTAATGTTTGGAGGGCCCCCATGTCAAGGTTACTCTAATTCTAATAGGAAAACAAGGTCCAATAAAAATCCGAAAAATTGGTTATTTAAGGAGTTTATTCGCTGTGTTCAATTAGTTATGCCTGATTGGGCGATAATAGAAAATGTACCAGGGCTAAAAAACATGGATAAAGGTTTTTTCCTAGAAGAAATATGCAATGAATTTCATCAAATAGGATATACACCAAATTTTAAAATATTAAATGCAGCTGATTTCGGCGTTCCTCAAAAAAGAGAAAGAATTTTTATCGTTGCTTCAAGAGATGGTATAGCCTTCGAATTTCCGGAAGGTAGTTTTAAGAATAATCATATAACCGTAGGAGAAGCACTTGAGGATCTTCCTCCCCTTATGAATGGTGCAAAGATTGAGAAAATGTCCTATGGCAAGAAGGCAATATCGGATTATGCGAGAAAAATGAGAGGTAGGCGAAGAAAGGTAACTCAAAATTATGTTACACAAAATTCTGAGCTTGTTATTCGAAGATATGAGCACATTCGACCAGGATCTAACTGGAGAGATATACCAAAAGATTTAATGAGTAATTATAGGGATCATTCTCGTTGTCATCATGGAATTTATAGACGTCTAAAAGAGGAAGAGCCAGCTCATGTTATAGCCAATTACAGAAAAAGTATGCTTATTCACCCAACTGAAAATAGAGGTCTCTCACTTCGGGAGGCGGCACGATTACAATCTTTTCCAGATGATTATTACTTCATGGGACCTTTAATTTACAAACAACAGCAAGTGGGAGATGCCGTTCCGCCACTGCTAGCTGAAGCAGTATTTAATAAAATTAACGAAATAGTTTAATGGAATTAAGTAATAATACCCTTGAGGGATGGTTGGAAAATGCTACTGATGAACTCTTTCCACAAGGAAAAAAAATAAATTTTTATACCCATTACGATAAATTAAGGTATTATTTAAAGGAAAATGTACATAATCAGGTAGAGTTTGGGGCAAATCTTAAAAACCCAGAATACCTTTTAAATGATCATGGTCCAAACCATATAGAAACGGTTATAAGTAGAGCTTCATATATAGTTGAGTCTAACTGCTGTAATCTAACGCCCTATGAAGTGTATATTTTACTTTGCGCTATTCAACTTCATGATGTAGGAAATATTTTCGGTAGATATAAGCATGAATTGCAAGCAAAGGAAATAATGAGAGAAGCTCAGGGAATCTGTGGAAGGGATACGGTAGAGGCAATGAGAATAAAAAAAATTGCGGAAGCTCATGGTGGGAAATTGGATAGTGGAGGTAGGGATAAGATTTCTTTACTCACCCTAAAAGAATCAACCCGTGATGGAGGTAAAATTCGTCCCCAATTACTCGCCGCCATATTGAGATTTGCTGATGAATTAGCAGATGATAAAGGAAGATCCTATGGGACCTTACTTATGCAGGGAAAAATACCCAAATATAGTGAAGTATTTCATGCATATGCAATGTGCTTGGATTCAGTTGCTGTTAATCATGAGGAAAAATCAATTGACTTATTTTACAATATTCCAAAAGAATTTATTTCCAGAATTTTTTATTTGAAATCCGGCGATGAAGAAAAAGAAATTCTACTTATTGATGAAATCTATAATAGGATATTAAAAATGCATTATGAAAGATTATATTGTAGTAGATATTTCAAGGATCAAGTTGAAATTGAGAAGATTAATGTAGAAATCCAATTTTACAGTGAGAGTTTGGAAGAACTATTTCCTAAAATTTCCTTTGTTCTAAAGGAAAGGGGATATCCTCTTTCAAACTTAAGTATTTTTGATATGTGTGAAGAATTGAGGGATCATGAGCATAATGAGATGGATGCAGAATATATTAAAAGAAAAGTCTTAGATGAAAAGTCCGTTTGAATACACATCACCTGAAGCCATTTCGGCAAATGATATTATTGATTTATTTGTACCAGTTTTTGGAGAATACTTAAACATACCCAATGTAGGACATACTTTTGTCAATGGGCCAAGGGGATCAGGAAAGAGTATGATTTTTAGGTATATGAGTCCTGATTGCCAGATGATTGTTCAGAGTAAAAAAGTACATGAACTGGGCTATTTTGGCATTCATATACCCGTTAAGGAAGGTCAACTTGACAAAACAGATTTAAGCCTCCTTAATGGTAAGCATGGTGAGCTGCTGCTCAATGAGCATTTTATGGTTATAAACTTTTCAATTAAAATTTTTGAAAAGCTTTCAGAAGTTGAGTTTGTAGAGGATCCAGATCATTTAAATGAGTTAAAGGCATTTTTCAAGGACGACTTAGATGAAAGTTTAAAATTTGCAAGGTGGGATAAAGAGTATAGTGTAGATAAACTAGAAAGGATTTCCGACATTTTTAAATTCATCAAAAAGATTTTTTCTGAGATTAATAGAGAATTTAGCTATAATTTCATTCCAAATTTATCAGACATGGATGGTTCTAAAATTATGTATCAAGGACCAATATGTTTATTCAATGATTTTCTATATGATATCCTTAAAGGATTGAAGTCCTTAAGCTTTATGCCGTCTGCCCCAATATACCTATTAATCGACGATGCAGATAATTTGAATGAAATTCAGACCAAAATACTAAATACTTGGGTGTCTTCGCGAACTTCTAAACATGTCAGTTTTAAAATTTCAACCCAGCTTAAGTATAAAACTTTCAAAACAATCAATAACTCAAGGATCGATACTCCTCATGATTATTCTGAAATTAATATTTCTGATATATATACCTCTAAAAAGGGATTATATAAAGATAGGGTAAAGCAAGCTGTTGAAAGAAGATTAAAAAAATATGGATATTCTGAGTATGATCCTAATTTATTCTTTCCTGAAGATAATAATCAGGAAGAAAAAGTAAAGGTTCTTTTCCAAGAATATAAAGAAAAAGCAAATTACGATTATGCTTACCGATATGCGAGAGCAGATTTTATGAAATCTCTTAAGGGAAATCTTAATACTTACAGCTATGCGGGTTTTAACAGTTTGGTTAATATTTCTTCTGGAGTGATGAGACATTTCATTGACTTTGCTCACAGAATGTTTACTCATCAAGCAACAAAAAGTGGAGAAGAAGTATCGTGTATTAGTGCGAATGTCCAGGATTCCGAGATTAAGGAGTATTCAGCATGGTTTTTCGATGAAAACTTTACCAAGCTAAGAGAGGATTCTGATAATTCGGAGGAAGAAAGTAATGATTTTGATAAGCTACGAAATTTAATAGAGGCTCTTGGTCAGACGTTCCACTTAATTCTATTTTCTGAAGCAAAAGAAAGAAGAGTTTTTTCATTTGCACTTCAGGATGATCCAAGTCCTGAACTTAAGCGTATTTTGAAGCTAGGGGTAGAAAACGGATATTTCCATAAATCCCTTATAGGTAATAAAATGGGTACTGGTAAGGCTCAACTTTATATATTAAACAGGTTACTTGCGCCTTATTTTAAACTTGATCCGACAAGTTTTGCTGGTTATAAGTTTGTAACTTGTGATGTGCTTGAAAAGGCATTAATTAAGCCTAACACTTTGATAGGAAAAATCAAGACTAAAGGAGTGGATTCTGTAATGGATAATCCACAGAAATCTCTCTTTAACGATCATTATGATGGGAACATGTAAAAAAATTCAAGCAAGCGATCTGAAAGATTTAGTTAAGCCTGATATTATTTTATGTTCGGCTAGTTTCGAAGAAAGAAGTTTTGCATTTACAGAAGAGATACAAGATCTGAAATTTAAAAAAGCTTTTATTTTTCAAATAATAGACTTTGACTCTAAAATTGCTCAGAATACGGAAAAAATTAAGGATCTTTTAAAATGTCAGAATACTAGAATTGTTGATTTAAAAATTAATGACCCCAAACGTTCATTCTTAAATATTTATCATAACATTAGTGAGATTTTTCAAGGTGAAGGCAAGAATATAACTATAGATGCAACAACATTTACACATGAATGCTTATTAATGCTATTAAGAATTGTAAAAAGATTCAAGCGAACGGAAGATGTAGTAAAGTTTTATTATAATGGTGCAAGTCAATATTCTTTCAATGAATTAAATAATAATGAGAAGTGGTTGACTAAAGGAGTAAAGAGCACAAGATCTATTATTGGATATCCAGGTTATTCCGATCCTTCAAAGAAAAATCATCTGATAATTTTATTTGGGTTTGAAAAAGAAAGAAGCTTAAGACTAATTGACGAATTCGATTACGATGTTATTTCTTTAGCTTATGGAAGTAGAGAAAAATCAATAACACCAGAACATCAAACATTGAACGAACAGAGACATGATGAAATACTTAGTTTACATAGTAATGCAAAAAAGTTCAATATATCTTTAGTAGATCCTATTTTTACAAAAAATCAGATTCTAGATTATGTTCAGAATTTGGATGAAAATATTGTTATTGCTCCGATGAACAATAAGCTTTCTACAATTGGTGCTGGCCTAGCCGCAATTGAAAATCCTTCAATACAATTATATTATTTACAGCCAAATGTTTATAACACAAAAGGATACTCCAAGAAAGGTGATTGTTTTTATGTTTGGGACATGAGATAGTATCTTTTTTCGGGTTCAGACCAAACCGCAATGCCCATCAAGCCGTAGCACAAAGCGTGGACAATATCAATTATGGTTACCAAAACGTTGTCGATATTGATTTAAAGAGCTTCTTTGATGAAGTAGCCCACGATGTGCTATTGGAATTAATATTCAAGAAGGTGAAATGCCGGGCTACTTTAAAGTTATTGCGGTCATTTTTAAGAGCACCGATACAAATTAACGGGAAGTTGCATAAACGCAGGAAAGGAGTTCCGCAAGGTTCCCCCCTTAAGCCCTTTGCTTTCCAATATCCTGCTCAATGAGCTAGACAAAGAACTGGATAAGCGAGGACACCGCTATGTAAGATATGCCGATGATTTTAGTGTTTATGTTCGGAGTAAACCCGCTGCGAAACGCGTAGGCAACAGTATCAACAAATTTCTGCGGGATAAACTCCGGCTTCCAATCAATAGGAAGAAAAGCGGAATACGCAGGCCTTCAACCTTTCAGGTACTGGGATTTGGTTTTGTGCCAACCTATAGGAAAGGAGAAAAAGCAAAGTATCAGCTTGTGGCCGAAGCGTCAAAATGGAATTTATTTAAGGTAAAACTTAATTATATTACCAAGAAGACCATTCCTGCAAGCTTTGAAGAACGTATCCACAGAATCAACTTATTGCTAAGGGTCTGGATAATTTACTTCAAACCGGCATCCATTCAGGGAAAGCTTAAAAAGCTGGAAGAATAGCTACGGAACCATTTACGGTATTGCATCTGGCACCAATAAAAAAAGCCCGAACGAAAACGGAAAAACCTTATTCGGTTGGGTATAAATCCAGATCAGGCCTATGCCTGGAGTCGTACTCGAATGGGCGGCTGGGCTGTAGCTCAAAGTCCCATTCGGCGTACCACCATCACCGTAACACCCTTAAAGATGAAAGGTTATGTTAGTCTAATTGAATATTACAATCGATGAGTTTCACATATCGAACCGCCGTGTACGAGACCCGTACGTACGGTGGTGTGAGGGGTGTACTCCGTTGAAATAGACACGATAAAATCTGACAGTTAAGGATTATATTTAAAGAGTTGAAACAAGAAATATTAACCCTTAAAAC